>QHBV01000103.1 GCA_003244035.1 Solirubrobacterales bacterium
ACACACTTGCTCGGACAGACCCCCGCGGGGTAGCCGAACCCGATCGATCCGAGGTAGCCGGACCGATCACCCCACCCGAGGCCCGCCACTGCGCGATCTCCTACTTCATCGCCGCCGGCCTCGACTGGAAACAGATCTCGACTTGGGCCGGACACGGCGATGTTCGCCAGACCTGGAACCGCCACGGCCACCTCGTCCCCGGCGGCGAAGAACAAGCCAGGGAGCGTCTGGACGCCTACCTAAACCCTCCTAAGCCGATTCCGACTGTGGCACACACTGCGGCGCAGGACCCCCAGAACGAGAAAGCCCCCGACGAATCAGGGGTTCTGAAGTACCGCTACCGGGATTCGAACCCGGGTTACCGCCGTGAGAGGGCACTCCACCGTCCGGCAGCATCCGGCAAAGTCCTCCAGTTGCAGGGATAACGCACAACCGGCCAGACGCCAAGAGCCGCCAAACGGGTGTGTGATGTGCGCTGAGAGTGCGTCAGCCGGCCGCCACGACCCCTCGTCAGGCTTGCCTCGATGACCTATGGTGCTGGTTATGCGAGCCACAATCGCGGCCCTCGCCAGGACCGGCCCGGAGCCCGCGCGATGAGTTCTCCGTACGTCAACCCGATCCCGAAGGGTGCGACTCCCGAGCGGATCGATATGGGCGTCGACTACGGCGGGACCGGGAACCTCCTCGCGCTCGGGAACGGTGTCGTGACGCAGGTGAACCCTGGTGGGTGGGGGCAGTACGGGAACTACATCGAGTATCAGCTCGCCGACGGGCCGCAGAAGGGCCGGTACATCTACTACGCCGAGGGTGTCACCCCGCAGGTGAAGGTCGGGCAGAAGCTCTCAGCTGGGCAGATCGTCGCGTCAATGATCCCGGGATGGCACTCCGGGATCGAAGTCGGCTACAGCTCCGGGAGGACCAACACCGCGTATGCCTCGAGCGCCTACGCCGCTGCGGGCGACGGCTCGCGCACCGCTGCCGGCCAAGCGTTCAGCGACCTCGTGAAGAGCCTCGGCGGCCCTCCCGGCGTCGCTAGCTCAGCCCCGCTCGTCGGGTCGGCCCCGACCGGAGCGGGCCCCGTAGCCGGGGGCGCCTCAAGCAGCAGCAGCAGCAGCGGCGGCGCCGGCCCGGACCTGAACCCCGCCGACGCGATCACCGGGTTCTTCTCCGGGATCCTCAAGGCGATCCTCGCCGACGCGAAGTACGCCGCGCTCACCGCGATCCTGATAATCGGCGGTTTCGTGCTCCTCGGGAAGGGCATCAACCGCACCACCCACGCCCAAGCGCCCGAATGAACACCGGCGTCCGCTCAGGGGTCCTGCTTGCCGTCATCGGCGTCTGGATCATCATGCGCGCCACCCACAAGGACTCCACGAAGACGGCCGACTTCCCCGACGGCAGAACGCTCATCGACCACATCATCGGCAAGCAAGCCGGAAGTGGAGGCGACGCGGTGCCGCCCGGCGGAACCGTTACCCCGGCCTCGCATCTTGCCGGGGGTACGCCGCTCGAGCCCAACGTCGGCCCTCACGTAGGCACCAGGGCGCCGCCCGCAGCCCTAGTCACGCCCCTCGACCACGCCCAGGCGGCGGGCAACAAATCCGCCGCTCAAGCGGCCTGGAAACAGATCCTGAACTGGGCCAACTCGCCCACCCAGAAACAGGCGGGCTGGGGAACGGTGCAAGTAACGACCTGGGCGTCGACCCAAGCCTGGTGGCCGCGCTTCTCCGACCTCACCGGCACGGTCCAAATCCTGGCCCAATAAGCGGTGAGCGCAACCGGCGTCAGCAGTCACACCATCGCCCCGGCGAGCCGAAGGGGAAGGCAAGGTAGAGCGATGCTTCGGCTCGCGGAGCTCTCGAGGCCGCTGAAGCCCGAGAAGGCCCCGTACTACGTGCGCCGCCCGGTCCCGCCGGGCCCCGAGCGGCAGTTCCCCGCAGACGGGTGGTATTGGGTGCCATCTGGGCATCACGTCGCGGTGTACCTCGCCGCCAGCTTCGAGCTCGCCGCGCACGAGCTGCACACGCTCCTCGCGCAACACGTCTGAGGTCAGCTCTCCGGATCGCCGCCGGCAAGGTTGCGAGGCCCCAGGCCACGCGTCGTCAGGCAGTTCCGCGAACCAGGTGCCGCCGCGGTCCCGGAACCAGGTTTAGGCTGCTTCAGTCATCCTGACGGCGGCGGCGGCGGCGCTGGAGGTGACCACCGAAGCGATCTGCTCTGTCGTGAAGCCCCGCCCGCGGAGCACGTTGCAGACCGCCTCGCAGCTCTGCCCGAATTGTCCGAGCGCCTCGTTCAGATCCTCGTCGATGCTGTCCAGGAATTGCATTGAACTCGCGCCAAAAGCCTGTCGGCTCAGCTCGACTCCGTCGCTGTCGTTGGCTGGCTGCGTCATGCACGCGATGAAAGCACGCCGCTCCGACGCCGCTGGCGGTGGCGGCCCTGGCGGGCGCCACAGAGCCGCCAGGAGCGCCACAGAGCCGCCAGGAGCGCCACAGAGCCGGCCAGGAGCGCTACGAGGGCCGCCAGGAGGCCGCTACGGGGCCGCCAGGAGCGCTACGGGGCCGCCAGGAGCGCCAACGGGCGCGGGCAAAGGAACCCTCACCCAAAGCTCGAGTGTTGCCTTGGTGCCACCCGCGGCGTAGTGTGTGCCCCCACACACAAAAGCGCCCCCGCGACCGCGCTAACGGCCCGGGGGCATGGCACAGGAGAGTTAGCTCCCATGCAATCTCAGCCTACGCGCCGCAGCACGCGCCGTTCCCCCCGCCCCGGCCCGACCACCACGACCAGCGTCCCGGAGCCCGACAGCGTCGGCCGTGCGCGAGCTGACGCGGCGCTCTCCGCGGCGGAGAGGGCTGGGGCGCCGCTGCTGGATCCGCTCGGCCGGCCACGCGCTCCGATCACGCTGCCGGAGTACCGCAAGGGCCGCCGCCCGCCCAATGCGGGTAAGACGTACCCCGCGGAGGTTCTCACCGGCCAGGAGCTGGAGGCGCTGCTCGGTCGGCTCTCCGAACGCAGCCCGGCCGGCGTGCGTGACCGGGCGCTGATCGTCTTGCTATGGCGCTCCGGGCTGCGGATCGGCGAGGCGCTTGCGCTTGACCCGAAGGATCTCGACTTGGCCGCGGGGTCGATCACGATCCTGCGCGGTAAGGGCGCAAAGCGTCGGGTCGTCGGAATCGACCGCCTCGGCGTCAGCTTCCTCGAGGCATGGCTGCACGCCCGGGCGCAGCTCGACGTAGGACCGCAAGCGCCGCTGTTCTGCACCGTCACCCGCGACGCCCTCGGTCCGGGGCGCCCGATGTCCTCCTCGGCGTTTCGGCAAACCCTCAAGCGCTGCTCGAGGGATGCCGGGATTCGCAAGCGGGTCCATGCGCACGGCCTACGGCACATGCACGCGCACGAACTCGCCGTCGAGAACACGCCCGTGCACTTCATCCGCGATCAGCTCGGGCACCGCGACTTGGCGATGACCGCCCACTACATTGGGCAGATCGCCCCGCTCGCGCGGATCAAGGCGACCAGCGAACGCGAAGGCCCAGCCGGGCTGCTGCCGCCACGACCGGAGCCCTCGAGCGCCACTACCCGGCAGGCCACGCCGGTGGCGCCTACCGTCGAGATGCCCGCCGGGCCCTTGCCGGCCGCCCGTCACGGGCAGCCGGCGATCAGAGGGCAGGCGCTCCAGCGCGTGCTCGACCTCCTGGCAAGCACTCACGGCATGGCCTCTCAAGAGCAGCTCACGACGGCGCTGGGCGTGACCAGGGGCGCGACGGCCCAGCTCTGCGCGAAGCTTGCCGCCGAAGGCCTGATCGTCGCGGGTGGTTGGCACCGACGCGCCGGACGTGGCGGGCCGCCGTCAAAGGTCTGGCGGCTCGCCCCTCCCAGGGCCCGCCTCACGCTCGAGGAGCCCCACGATCCCCGAGCGCAGCGTGCGCCCGCCGCCCGTCGCGGCTACGGCGCTCAGCGAGTCCTCGACGTCATCGAGGGCCTCGGCGGCCGCGCATCCCAAGCGCAGATCGCTCGCGAGCTCGGGATCACGCCCGAGGCCGTCGCCACGCACTGCCAGCAGCTCGCACACGACGGAAAGCTCGACCGCGCCGGGCTCGACAAGACAGGTTCTAACCGCGGCTCCGTGGTCTGGAGCATCCGCCGTCGAGCAGCATTCACACCCTCGCCTGGCTGGGGTCGCATGCAAGTCACAGCCGGCGCGGCTCAGACGACCAGCCGCCGAGCGTGATCAGCCAGGCTCGGGACGAGACACCGAGGAGCCGCGCTTACTCTTCGTAAGCGCCTCGGGCATGGGAGATCGGCGATCAACTAGTGACGCTGCTGCGGAGGTTTCGCCGATCTTGACGCGAGGCTCAGGAGGTACTTCACGTCGCGGCTCGCGCTCTGGCCTCCAGAAGCCGATACCGGGAATAATGCGACGCGCTCGCCTTCTGCTCTCTCCCCTATGTGCGCTAGCTCTCGCGGGATGCGGGAGCGGCGCGCCTACTCGTCGTGGACGTTTGCACTGGC
>QHBV01000104.1:0-2167 GCA_003244035.1 Solirubrobacterales bacterium
CGGCACCAGGTGCCGGCGGGAGGTGTCGCGACGGGAGCCGTCTCTGTGGAAGCGGATGCAGGCAAGGGTGCCACAAGCGTCTGCCACGCGAGCGCCCGACCCCCGGCGGGGCGCGCGGCCCAGCGGCGGCCAACCCAGGCGGGCGCAAGCCCGCCGATAGGACTTCCTATCTCTCGCCCGGGAGCTTGCGCGGGTACTGCGAGACGGGCTCGCTCAGGTCCAGCGCCGAGGAGACGATCCGGCTCTGCTGCAGCGCGTGGGCGATCGGGTAGCCCTCGCCCGAGGCGGCGCGCTCGGGCCGTCCGATGTAGCCGAAGCGGAGCTGCTCGGGGAGGACCTGCAGCAGCCGCGGGGACATGAACGCCCGCGCTCCCATGTTGCGCGGCTCCTCCTGAACCCAGACGACCTCCTGCAACCGCGGGTACTGCGACACCAGCGCCAGGATCTCCGCCTGCGGGAACGGGTACAGGAGCTCGACGCGTCCGATCGCGACCTCCGGCGTGCGCTCGCGCTCGGCGTGGCCGATCAGGTCGTAGTAGATCTTGCCGCTGCACAGGACCAGGCGGGTCACGAGCTCGGGGTCGAGGCCGGGCTCGGCCAACACCGGCTGGAAGCGACCCTCCGCGAGGTCCTCGATCCGGCTGGTCGCCTGAGGCAGGCGCAGCAGGCTCTTGGGGCTCATCAGCACGAGCGGACGCTGCTTGGCGATCCGCGCCTGCCGGCGCAGCAGGTGGAAGTACTGGGCTGGCGTCGTGCAGTTCGCGACGCGGATATTGCCCTCGGCGGCGAGCTGCAGGAAGCGCTCGAGCCGCGCCGAGGAGTGCTCGGGGCCCGAGCCCTCGTAGCCGTGCGGGAGCAGCAGCGTCAGCCTCGAGGTCTGGCCCCACTTCGCCAGCCCCGAGACGATGAAATGGTCGACGATCACCTGGGCGCTGTTGACGAAGTCGCCGAACTGCGCCTCCCACAGCACGAGCGTCTCGGGTCCCTCCTGCGAGTAGCCGTACTCGAAGCCCAGACACGCCATCTCCGACAGCGGCGAGTCGTGCAGCTCCATCGGCGCGAGCGCGCCCGGGAGGTGCTGGACCGGGCAGTAGCGCTGACCGGTCTTGTGGTCGTGCAGGACCAGGTGGCGCTGGCTGAACGTGCCGCGCTCGGAGTCCTGACCGGTCAGCCTGATCGGGATCCCCTCGATCAGCAGCGACGCGAACGCCAGCGCCTCGGCGTGCGCCCATACGATCGCTTCGCCGGTTCGGAGCGCCTCGCGGCGCTGCTCGAGCTGCCCCACGAGCTTGGGGTGGATCGTGAATCCGTCCGGGACCGACACCAGCTCCTCCCCGAGCACGCGCAGGCGCTCGGCGGGAACCGCGGTGGAGACCTCCGGGGACGGTGTGCGGTCTAGCTGGTACTCACCGGTCGCGCGCTCGATCGTCTGGGCCGCCGCGATCCGCTCCTTGAGCCGGTCGTGCGCGTCGGCGAGCGCCGCCCACACCTCGTCGGTCATCTCGGTCGATTCCTGCTCGGTGACGACGCCCTGCTCGATCAGTGCGATCGCGAACAGCTCGCGGACGGGGGGGTGCTGCTTGATCACCTGGTACATCTCGGGCTGGGTGTACGCGGGCTCGTCGGCCTCGTTGTGGCCGAAGCGCCGGTAGCCGATCAAGTCGATCAGCACGTCGTGCCCGAACTCCTGGCGGAAGGCGAACGCGAGCCGCACCGCCGAGATGCAGGCGGCGACATCGTCGGCGTTGACATGGATGATCGGGACGTCGTAGCCCTTGGCGAGGTCTGAGGCCCAAGTGGTGGAGCGGGCGTCGTCGGGGTCGGTGGTGAAGCCGACCTGGTTGTTCTGGATCAGGTGGATCGTGCCGCCGACGGTGTAGCCGTCGAGCGCCTGCAGGTTGAGGGTCTCGGCGACGACCCCCTGACCCGGGAAGGCGGCGTCGCCGTGGAGGATCACGGGGATCGCGGCGTTCGTGTCCCGGTGGGCATGGGGCCCCTGCCGCGTGGTCTGGGCCGCGCGCGTGGCGCCGGCGGCGACCGGCGCGACGTACTCGAGATGGCTCGGGTTGGATTCCAGCCGCACGACCACGGATTCGCCGTCGGCCAGCTGGTAGGAGCCCCGGGCGCCGTGGTGGTACTTGACGTCGCCGGTGCCCCCCTGGGGGAT
>QHBV01000104.1:2259-8366 GCA_003244035.1 Solirubrobacterales bacterium
TGAGCGGTGCCGATCACCACCTCGCGGGCGTTGCGGGTGGCCGCGAGCTGGATGATCTCGTCGATCATCGGCACGGTCATGTCGAGGCCCTCGATCGAGAACTGCTTCTGGCCCAGGTAGGCCTTGTGCATGAAGCGCTCGAGCGCGTCGACCTTGGTCAGGCGCTCGAGCAGGCTCTTTGACTCGTCGTTGGTGAGCGGCGTTCGGAACTGCCCGGACTCGATCGACTCGCGCAGCCACAGCCGCTGGCGGTGCGAGGCGATGTGCTCGATCTCGTACGCGATCGGGCCGCAGTAGGTCGCTCGCAGGTGCGGGAGCGCGTCGGCGAGGGTCGCGCCGGGGACGTACATGCGCAGGATCCGCGCGGGGATCTTCGCCATCAGCTCGGGGCTGAGTTGCAGCGGCTGGGGATCGAGCGCGGGGTCGCCCTGGGGCTCGCGGCCGAGTGGGTCGAGCCTCGCGGCCAGGTGGCCGTGGGTGCGGTGGGCCTTGACCAGCGAGCTCGCGGCCTGTACGGCCTGCAGGAGCCGCTCGTCCACTGGTGACAGGGGCGCGGCGGGTGTGGCAGGGGCGCCGGCCGTGGGAGTGGCGGTCGCCGTCTGGGCGGCCGCCGCGGCGGCCGCCGGCGCCGGCGGTGGCGGGAGCTCTCCGAGCTCGACGCCGAGGTCGGCAAAGATCTGCTCGTAGAACCCATTGTCCTGCAGCCTCGCCTCGATCGCCTGCAGGAAACGACCGGACTCGGCACCCTGGATGACGCGGTGGTCATACGTCGAGGTCACCGTCATAACCTTCTCGGCGCCGATCATCGCGCCGATCGACCCGAGCCCGGGCGGGTAGCCGATCGCCCCGGTCGCGACGATCGTCCCCTGGCCCACCATCAGCCTCGGGACCGACGCGATCGTGCCGATCGGCCCCGGGTTGGTCAGGGTGATGTTGGCGCCGGTCAGCTCATCGGCCGTGAGCGCGCCGGCCCGCGCCTTCTCGACCAGCGTGTCGTAGGCCCGCACGAACTCGGCGAAGCCCAGGCGCCCCGCGTCGCGGATCACGGGCACGATCAGCGTGCGGGCGCCATCGGCCTTCTCGAGGTCGACCGCCAGCCCGAGGTTGCAGGCGCCGTCCTGCAGCCGGTGCGGCTTGCCGTCGATCTCGACGAAGTGGTGGGCCATCACCGGGAGCTCCTCGGTGAGCACTCGGGCGATCGCGTGGGCGATCAGGTGGGTGAAGGAGACGCGATGGCCGGCATCCTTGAGCTGCTCCTGTCGCTGCTCGAGCGCGGTCACCGTGATCGTGCGCAGCGAAGTGGCGGTCGGGACCTGCCGGCTCGCGTCCATGTGGCGCGCGAGCGCCGCCGCGGCGCCTGTGAGCGGTTGGGGTTTGTTGACGGGGGGGCTTATGGGGGCGGCCTCGGAGGCCGCCCCTGTTGGTTCGGCGCTCGCGGGTCCGCCGTTGCCGGCTGGCGCCACGTCGCTTGCCGGCGACCCGTCGCCCGCCGCCGCGAGCACGTCGGCCTTGCTGATCCGCCCTCCACGAACGGAGCCTTGCACGCGGTCAAGATCGACCCCTTGGTCGGCCGCGATCCGGCGCGCGATCGGCGAGGCGTTGGCACCGTCGCCGGTGGGCGCCCTGGATTCGCCGGGGTGTGGCGCGACCGGGTGTGGCGCCCCAGGGTGTGGCGCCCCGGGGTGTGGCGCGTCGGGGGTGGGCTCATGATCTGAGGCGCCCGCCTCGCCGTCTGCGCCGGCCGCCGCGAGCTCCGCCAGCAGCGCGCCGACCGTGACCGTCTCGCCCTCGGCGACATGGATCCTCGACACCGTTCCTGCGGCGGGCGCGGGGACCTCGGCGTCGACCTTGTCGGTCGAGATCTCCACCAGCGTCTCGCCGTCCTTGACGGTGTCGCCCTCGTGCTTGTGCCACTCGAGCACCGTGCCCTCCGTGACCGAGTCGCCCATCGCCGGCATCACGACTCCGATCGTGCTCGTGCCAACGGCCATCCTCAGCTCAACTCTAACGAGTGCTCAGGGCCGCGGAGCCTTCGTCCTCACGGGCGCCGCGATCGCGCTGGCGGTCCGCGCGGCCGGCGATGACGAACCCGAGCGAGCCCGCGAACGGCCCGAGGCCGCCGAGCACTGCGACGGTCACGGCCAGCCAGAAGGGAATGATGCGCGCCCGCGCTGCGGCAATGCAAACGAGCGACATCCCGATCCACATCAGCCCGTGGGCGAGCCCGAGGATGAACGTCTCCGGCTGGGGGTTGCCGAGCACAAACGCGCATAGGAGCAGCGCCAGGTACACGGCCGAGTGGGTGAACGAGGCCGCTTCCAGCCGGCGGAAGGAGAAGGCGCTCATGAGGTGGCGGCGCTCATGCGGACCTGGACAGGAGCCTACCCATCCGGCGAAGCGGCTCGTCCGCCTGCACCGGCCAGCGCTCGACATCGGCCGGCCACCAGGCGAACTCGTCGTGCTCGTGATCGGGGACGGGGCTCGCGCCGGCGGCCAGCCACGCCTGGCCGACGAGCAGGACGACGCCGCTCGGCAGCAGCACGAGCGCTTCGACCCTCATCCGCTCGGGCTGGACCGACCACTCCTCGAGCAGCTCCCGACCCAGCGTGTGCGTCGGGTTCTCATCGACCTCGATCGCCCCGCCGGCCCCCAGCGCCCACCTTCCCGCCCACGATGACAGCCACGCCGCCCGTCGCCCAGCGAGCCAGCGTCCGTCGGCGGCGCGGACGATGCACAGCGCGGAGATGCTCCGCGCTGCGTCATGCGGGATCAAGCGCAGCGCCCAGCGCGCCGGCTGCAGCTCGAGCTCGAGGCGCTCGCCGGATGAGGTGTAGCTCGCCAGCCGCGCGGCCAAGCCGTCATGGCTCGGCGAGCCCCGGTCGCGCAGGGCATCCAGCGCGAGGTCAGCGGCCTCGACCGCGTTCGCCGGCGCCTGGAACGGCTCCTCGCGCCAGGAGACTTCGACCCGGGCCGGATCCCAGGGCCCCCGGGCCAGCAGTCCGGATGCGCTCTCCATGGGCTGAACGGTACCGGGGAGTGCTACGTTGGATGAGTCGATCGGCCACGGCAGGCTCCGGTACGGCTGGCAATAACCAAACAGCCGCCAGAGAGTCGTAGTGAGTTATGCGCCGATCATGGATCAGAACATCGGTACTTCTGGGCGCCTTCTTGGCCTGCTCCGTAGCCACCGCGCCGGCCAGCGCGGACGTCAGCGGCCCCCAGATCGTCAGCTACCTGAACGCCCAGCGCGCCTCTCAGGGCATCCCGGCGGGGATCGTCGAGGACCCGACGCTGAGTGCCGACTGCTCCCAGCACAACAACTACGAACGCATCAACGGCGTGTTTGGGCACACCGAGGACCCGTCGAAGCCGGGGTACACGGCCGGGGGCCTGTACGCCGCGCAGAACTCGGTCCTGTACGAGGGCAGTGTCTGGACGAGCACGAATAACCCGTTCGAGACGGCTCCGATCCACCTGCATCAGCTGCTGTCGCCGTGGCTCGACAAAATGGGGGCATCGGAGAACCAGGGCTATGGCTGCGCCACCACGCTCGCCTCGCGCAACCGCCCGCCGCCGCCCGCCGACGTGACCTACACCTATCCGGGCAATGGGGCGACGGGCTGGCCGGTGGCCCAGACCGTGGGCGAGGGGCCGTATCCGGGGGTTCAGAGCGGCCCGTACCTGTACGTCATGTTCGCCGGCGCCAACCTGAACCCGTTCGCTCTCGCCAGGGCGACGGGCGCCACGCTCATGGGCCCCGACGGCCCGGTGGCCGTCAAGACGGTGGACAACTACACCCCGGCGCTGCTGAACGCCCTGCCTACGGGCATGTGGGTCATCCCGGTTGCTCCGCTCAAGGCGCAGTCCACCTACACCGCGAGCGTCACCGCGAGCGTCCAGGGCTACTTCGGGACACCCCCGCCACGGACATTCAGCTACAGCTGGTTGTTTACGACCACCACGACGCAACCTCCGCCTCCCTCGCCCTCGCAGGTCCATGCGGTCCGTGTGGGCCTGAAGGCGTCCAAGAAGGGCGCCGGCGGCGGCCGGACGAAGGTCAGCTTCAGCGGGAAGATCTACCTCGGCTCGGCCTTCAGCCAGTCCAAGTGCTACGGCAAGGTCACCATCACGCTCAAGCACAAGCGCACGACGGTCGCGACCAAGACCGTCGGCGTCCGGTACGGCAGGTGCACGTTCGGCCAGTCCTTCACGGTCAGGAACAGCCAGCTCAAGAACGACGGCGGACGGGTCTATGCTCGCTTCACTGGGAACAGCTCGGTGTTCCCAGCATCGAGCGGCGCAGCCGTCTTCTAGGCTCATCTGGCGGCACGACGTCGGTCAGCCGAGGCGGACGATCTCAGCCACGGCGCGGTCCTGCGAGGCGTGCGCGGAGGAGATATCCACGCCGTTCATCAGGATCGAGAACACAACGATCTCGTGATGGAGTGTGTGGCAGTAGCCGCTCAGGGTGCTGACGAGAGGGATGAACAGCGTCCCGGTCTTCGCCTGGCATCGGCCCCGCGCCACTCCATGCATGCGCGCGGCGAGCGTCCCGGACACGCCGGAGACCGGGAACGCTCTCACCCAGCCGCGAAAGTCGCTCACGAACCGCATCTGCGCCAGCAGGTTCACGACCGCACGCGGCGAGGCGATGTCTCGGGGGTCGAGCCCCGAGCCGTCGTAGAGGCCGGCGCACGGTCCCAGTGAGCAGGCGAAGCGGCTGGCGATGCCCGCGCCGCGCGCCGGCGAGCCTCCCCCGAGGCGGTCCGAGAGCTGCTGGGCGAGCTGGTTGTTGGAGTAGGGAAGGATCTGCATCAGCAGCGGGTTGATGCTCGCCCCGTACCGGGCTACGGCCGCGGCGGTCGTGAACAGCTTGGTATTCGACGCGAGGATCCGCGGGGTGGTGGGACCGTGGGCGTATAGCGGCTCACCGTCGAGCGCTGTGACAAGGACGCTGGTGCCGGGTGTCGCGAGGATCGGGCCGAGTGCATGTACGAGCCCGGGGCGCCGGGGCGCGCTTGTGCTCGGGTACGTGCCCGCCAGCGGGACCCAGCCGCGCCTGATTGCGACGCGCACCAGCAGCCACACGCCGTACCTGCCGGTGCGGCGTGCCAGCACCGGCAGCCGGGTGGCCTCACCGAACCCGTCACGGGCCTTGATCACGGCGATCGGGCGGCCCGCCGGGGTGCGATCGAGTGCGGTGGCGCGCAGCAGCGTGACGCTGAGCGGCCGGGCGCCGCTGGGCAGGGCTGGGCTGGGCAGGGCTGGGCTGGCCCGTGCGGCGCCTGCGCCGAGCGTCGCCGCGAGCCAAAGCACCGCCACACAGCCACACGTCTGGATCACTCGCCGCCGCTCCGGAGCCATCATCCCAGCTGCTCGAGCGTCTGCAGCTCAGCGGCGCTCAGCTGCAGCTCGTTTGCGCCCAGGTTCTCCTGGAGGTGCTCGCGCGAGCTGGTCCCCGGGATCGGCAGCGTCACCGGCGAATGCGCGAGCAGCCAGGCCAGCGCGACCTGTGCGGGGGTCGCGCTGTGGGCAGCGGCGATCTGGTCGAGCTCGCGATCGGGCTTGGCCAGGTCTCCGGTCGCCAGCGGGAACCATGGCAGGAAGGCGAGCCCGTCTCGCTCGCACGCCTGGAGCACGTCCTCGGAGGCGCGGTCGGCAAGGTTGTAGCGGTTCTGGACCGAGACGATCTCGATGACCCGCCGCGCCCGCGCGAGCTGCTCGACGCTGACGTTGCACACGGCCGCGTGCCGGATCTTGCCCTCCTCCTGGAGCTCGGCGAGAGCGGCGAGTGAGTCCTCGATCGGGACCCGCGGGTCTACCGCGTGCAGCTGGTAGAGGTCGATCCGCGCTAGCTTCAGCCGCCGCAGCGAGTCCTCGCAGCACCGCTTGAGGCGCTCGGGCCGGCAATCCCGCGACCACCTACCGGGGCCTGAGCGCGTCAGTCCGCCCTTGGTCGCGACCACGAGGTCGTCCGGATATGGGTGCAACGCCTCCGCGATCAAGCACTCGGAGACCTCGGGACCGTACGAGTCAGCAGTATCGATCAGGTTGACGCCGGATCGCACGACCTCGCTGAGCAGCTGGCGCGCCGCGGGCGGATCGGC
>QHBV01000104.1:8421-9776 GCA_003244035.1 Solirubrobacterales bacterium
GTGCCCGGTGAGGACATCGGGTGAGCGTAGCGTGGACCCTTCGCCGAATCTGTGTCACGGCGCCGCCGGCCGGCGATCCCCGCCTGGCGCCGCCGGCCGCGATCCACGCCCTGCACGGCCGGCGCCTGACTCGCATAACGTGACACACCCCCAGGCTCGGGGCCGGGTGGTCGACGTTCCTGCAGCTGGAGGGCCCACAACGTCGCATACGTCCGGCGGGCCGCGCGTACGCTTCACGTTCCCGCGCTCTGGCAGGCAGTTCGTGAAGCACGTCCCCCTGACGGCGGACGTGCTTCACCTTATGAGACCAATGCGTACGCAGTACGTACCCTTGACGGGTGACCTCGATCGCGGTGCTCGGGCCCGGTGGCGTCGGCGGCTTTCTCGCCGGCGCGCTCGTGCGCGCCGGCGGGGACGCGACCGCGACCGTGCTCGCCCGCGAGCCGACCGCGGAGCTGATCGAGCGGCGCGGGCTCGAGGTGCAGAGCGTCGTGCTCGGCGACTTCCTGGCGCGCCCGCGCGCCACGGCGATTCTCAGTACACCGGTCGACGTCCTGCTGGTGGCGACCAAGGCGACCGGCCTGGTCGCCGCGCTCGCCCGGGTGCAGGTGGAGCCCGGGCTCGTCGTGCCGCTGCTCAACGGCCTGGATCACATGGCCCGTCTGCGCGAGTGGTTCCCCGCGCGGGTCGCGGCGGGGACGATCAGGATCGAGTCAGACCAACCGGCTCCCGGGCGAATCGTCCAGACGAGCCCGTTCCTGCGGGTCGACCTGGCGGCTGACGAGGAGGCGCTGGGGCCCGACGTGGAGAACCTCGCGACGATGCTTCGGCGCGCCGGGATCCCCGTAGAGGTGGGGGCGAGCGAAGCCCAGATCCTGTGGTCCAAGCTCGTCCGCCTGAACGCGCTGGCCTGCACGACCAGCGCGGCCGACCGCTCGATCGGCTTCATCCGGCGCGACCCCGAGTGGCGGGAGGCGCTGCGAGGCTGCATCGACGAGGCCGCGGCGGTGGCGAGCGCCGAGGGAGCGCGGATCGACCCCGCACAGGCGCTGGCGGAGCTCGATGCCGCCCACACCGAGCTCGGTTCCTCGATGCAGCGCGACATCGCCGCGGGCCGCGAGCCGGAGCTCGACGCGATCGCCGGCGCGGTGCTGCGCGCCGCGGAGCGTCACGGACTGCGGTGCGCGACGGTCGCCCGGCTGGCCGTTCAGATCGCCGAGCGGGCCGGGATCGGGCCGCCGAGCGCGGCGGTCAGGTAGCCCAGGCCCGCAAAGGGCACGACTACCCCCCGTTACACCGGTGGTCGCACGGGCTCCGGCGTCAGCGGACCCCGGGGAACGTAGACCGGCTCGCCC
>QHBV01000104.1:9809-20758 GCA_003244035.1 Solirubrobacterales bacterium
CCTGAACGCGCCGCTGACGCCGCCGTCGGCCTGAAGCACGATCCCCGGCAGGATCTCCTCGCCCTCGTCGAGTCCGAGCCGCTCGATGTCGAAATGGGCCATCCCGATCCCCCACGTGTGGTGTTCGGGATTCTCGCGGTCGTGGGCCGCGACGCCGTGGGACAGGCGCTGCAGGAGGTGGCCGATCTTGCTGCTCTGCGCCATTCAGGACCGCTCGATCAGCTCGATCCGGTAGCCGTCGGGGTCGCGCACGAAGCACAGCCGCGAGCCGCCCTCCCGGACCGTGTAAGGCGCGCGCTCGGGCTCGATCCCCTGCGCTGAGAGCCGCTGCAGCGTGTCGTCGAGATCCGGGGTGCTGACCGCGATGTGCCCGTAGCCGGTACCGAGCTCGTACGGCTCGGTACGTCCGTTGTTGCAGGTGAGCTCGAGTCTGGGCTCGTCGCCGTCCTCGGGCAGGCCCATGAACACGTTGGTCGCCTCGTCGCGAATCGGCATACGCCCCTTCTCCTCGAATCCGAGCGCCCTGTAGAACGCGACCGAGCGGTCGATCTCGAGGATCCGGTAGCAGGTGTGGACCAGGCTCATGGCGTCGAGGAGAAGGTTACCCCGATACGCTCCGGGGGTGATCGTCGAACGCTCGATGGACGAAGGTTGGCTGTCGAACACCTACCTGGTCGCGGATGAGCTCGGCACCGAGGCGGTGATGATCGATGCGGGCGGGCCGGTGGCGCCGCTGCTGGACATCCTCCAGCGGATGCGCTTCACGCTCACCCACATCCTGCTCACCCATCACCACCATGACCACGTGTCCGAGCTCGAGCAGGTGCTCGAGCGCCATCCCGGCACGCCGGTCCTGATCCATCCGCTCGAGCGCGAGCTCGTCCCCGGCGCGACCGGCACGATCACGCCGGGCGATCCAATCGCGTCGGGTGCGCTCGAGATCGAGCCCCTGCACACCCCCGGGCATACCGCGGGGATGCTCTCGCTGCTTGTGGGCGGCACCGATGTGTTCACCGGCGACACGCTGTTCAAGGGCTCGGTTGGAGGTGTGCGCGCGCCCGGGCACACGACATACGCCGATCTGAGGTCCTCGATCATGGACACGTTGCTGAAGCTCCCGCCCCAAACGCGTATCCACCCCGGGCACACCGACCCGACCACGGTCGCGGACGAGCTGGAGACGAACGCGTTCGTCCGGATCTGGCGAGGACTCGACCCCGAGGGCTCCGAGCCATGCACGGCGCTCGGCGAGCCGGCCACGCTGATCCTGCTCGGCGATGACTACGACGGTGGACACAAGGCATGGGTCCGCTGGGGCGACGGCTCTGACGACATCGTCCCGGGCTCGCAGGTGCAGCGCTCCGGCGGGGGCCCGCGGGCCCCCGCCGGTTAGCATTCTCGGCACAGTGGCGAGAGACAAGATCCCCACCTCGCGAGTGGGGCGTACCGCCAGGATCGGCGGGCTCGCAGCGGGGCAGGCGATGCGTCAGGCGGGGACCCATGCTGCCAACGTGGCGCGCACCAAGGAGGGGCGCGACGCCGCGCTCGAGCGCCGGCACGTCGAGGCCGCCGAGCAGATCGTCGCCGCGCTCGGGACGATGAAGGGCGCCGCGATGAAGCTCGGGCAGGTCATGTCGTTCCTCGACGTCGGGCTCGTGCCCGAGGAGTACCGCGAGGAGTTCCAGCGCAAGCTCGGAGCGCTGCGGGACGCGGCCCCGACAGTCACCTTCAAGGACATGCGCAAGGTGATCGAGGACGAGTTCGAGCAGCCGGTGCAGGAGGTCTTCGAGGAGTTCGACGAGGAGCCGATCGCCGCCGCTTCGATTGGTCAGGTGTATCGGGCGACGCTTGCCGGCGGCCGGCGCGTCGCGGTCAAGGTTCAATATCCGGGCGTCGCCGCGGCCGTGCGAGCCGACATGCAGAACCTCGGCCTGATCCTGCGCCTGGCCAAGCGGATCGCTCCGGGGATCGACCCGAAGGCGATCGGCCAGGAGATCGCCGAACGCATCCATGAGGAGCTCGACTACGAGCTCGAGGCTCAGAACCAGCGTGCCCTGGCACGCATCTTCCGCGGCCATCCGTTCATCGTCGTGCCCGACGTGATCACGCGGCTGAGCCGCGAGCGGGTGCTTGTGACCGAGTTTGTGCATGGGACCGGGTTCGAGGAGCTCAAGGGATATCCGCAGGCACAGCGCGACCGGATCGGCGAGATCCTGTTTCGCTTCTACTTCGGCTGCCTGTACCGCCATCAGCAGTTCTCCGGCGATCCCCATCCCGGCAACTCGATGGTGCTCGACGACGGCCGCGTCGCGTTCTTCGACTTCGGGCTGTTCAAGCGGATGCCGCCCGGGAGCGTGGAACTGGAGATCGCCGCGCAGCGCGCTGTGATCGAGGGTGACACCGAGACGATCATGCGCCTCGGCGCCGACACGGGCTTATTCCCCGAGCCGGAGAAGTTCAAGCCGGCGCGGGTGCTCAAGCACTTCCGCGCCGCCACCTCTTGGTACACGGTGGACGAGTACGTCGAGCTGACGCCCGAGTGGGCGACGCGGGTGATGATCGACATGGGCGACCCCCGGTCGGAGTACTTCGGCCAGATGCGCCACGAGTCGGCGCCCCCGGATCACATCTTCGGTCGCCGGATGGAGGTACTGACGCTGGCCGTGATCGCGCAACTGCACGCGCGCGGGAACTTCCACCGAATCGCCCGGGAGTGGTTCTACGGCGAGGAGCCGGAGACCGAGCTCGGCCGTCAGGAGGCCGCGTTCTACGCGCGCGGGGCGGCGTGGCAGCTGGGCGGAAAGGGCGCACAGTCTCGGAGGAGATGATGTTCAATCGCGGAGCGCGCGAGTGCACACGAACACCATCGCCACCAGCAGGGCCGGGGCGATCGTGAGGCTGGGGATCACGTCCCCGTGTCCGATCCCCGAGGCGCCGATCGCGACCGCCATGGTTGCGCCGAGGATCAATGCGACGGGGGCGACCAGCAGGCGCAGCGTCAGGAGGATCCCGCCGAGTGTCTCCAGCACGCCGGCGAGGATCTCCAGGACGGATGGCCAGGGCAGCCCAAACGCGCGGAAGGCGCGCAGCTCCCAGGCGTGGAATGCGAACTTGATCAGCCCTGCGAGAACGAAGATGACGCCGGTGGCGATCGCAACCTTGGCCGCGGTTCGATCCCGGCGCACCGCCGCGTCAGGCCCGAACATGACCATCTGCGCGAGGCGTGCGGCTGTCACGGATCGGTTGGAGGTCGGCGGCTTGCCAGACCTCGATCGATCGCCGCCGTAATCGCAAGCGCGGCCAGCATCAGCAGGAATGGATCAGCCGGGGTGAGATAGCGCGGCGTCCCGACGAACGGGATCGTCCCGACGAGCGCGAGCAGCGGCAGGGACCACAACCACCACGGGCCCGGTCGGAAAGCGATCCATCGCCGGATGCGGGCCAGCAGACCCGCGAGTGCGACCACGACGACCAGCTGGATGCTCAGCGTAGTAGGGATCCACAGCCTGTGTGGCAGCCCCATCTCGCGATATGCGATCCCGGTCGTAAACGTGTGCCCGATGCCGATGTCGATCATCCGCAGCGTTTGCAGCCAGCTCGCGATCGGCAGCTGGCTGGGGTGGTGGTAGAGGTAGGACAGGCCGGCGTGGCGGAGCGTGCTGTCGAGCTCGTCTTCGTTGACGAGTCCGTGGTGAGCGAGGAACAGGCCGACCAGGGCCGGATGCAGGCTGGCGACCTGGGTCGGCACCCGCCATACACCCTCCAGGTAGCCGGCGCGCCCGGTGTCCTGGTTGTATTGACCGGCGAGGGCGAACCCGTCGTCGGTCGAGACGGGAACGAACGCATGAAACGCGGTGGCGTTGCGGATCGTCCACGGCGTCAGGACCACTGCGAAAGCGCACAGGAGCGCGGCCACAGATCGCCATCGAGCTCTGCCGCCACCGGTCGAGCGGATGACCAACGCAACGGTGGGCAGCAGCCATAGCAAACCGAGACTTCGCGTCGACGCCGCGACGCCGCACAGGATCCCGCACAGCGTCGCCCGGCGCAGGTTTCCGGAGTTTCGAATGAGACCAACGAGACAAAGCGCAAGCGCGAGCTCCAGCGGCAGGAACAACGACTCCGAGAGAAGCGACGCGTTCAAGCCAATCAGGGGAAGAAAGAACGCGCACAGCGCCCCCGCGACCAGGCCCAACCGTCGATCCCAGATCGCGCGGCCGAGGTACGCGAGCAGAACGACCGTGATGACGCCGAGCACCGCTCCGAGGAGCCGGCCGACGATTGGATTCGTGCCCGCAATCGCGTACACGCCGCCCAATAGGTATGGATAGGCGGGGGAGCGGAGCGCAGATGGCGTGCCAGGAGTCGCGATGATTGTCGGAGGGAAGCCGCCGCCGGCGGCGATCCAGATGCCATGGCGCTGGTAGTCGGCCGGGTCTCCCCACGGGACGAAGTGCCCAGTGGCGAGGACAAGCCCCACCCGCATGACGGTCGCCGCGACCACGATCGCCAAAAGTCCTCGTCGCCAAACCCGCGCGGAGGTGGGAGAGGACCAGAGCTCCACAAGCCGCGCCATCTTGCCGCGCCAGGTTAGGCTAAACCAGCGCGGGGGCATGGAGCTCGATGATGTCTCGGTCGCGCTTCGCGTCAGGGGATGCGCGCCAGCAACTTCGAGGTCACGGTCGTTGCGCTTAGTCGTCCCGCCACCTCGGCATTGCCGGGCACCTGTCGAAGGGCGAGATCGAAGCGCTTAGCGCTTTGGAGCACCGCCGGCGCTACCGACGGATGGCCACGGATCGCCCCAAGCAGGAATGCCCATTGGGCACCGCGGGTCGCGGCCACGAACATGAGCGGAGTCCACGCTCGTGATTGCGGGAGATCCGTGGGGTCGGCCAGCAGCGTGCCGCGATCGGCCGATTCTGCGTCGATCAACAAGCTCAGGGCAGCACGGTTGATCGAGTCGTGGGCGGCGTCGTGGTCGAGCAGGCTCAAAGCTCGCTGCCACCTCACCAACCGGAGCGCGTACGCCCTGAGCCAGGCAGTGGCACCGGCCGAGTACTCGGCCATCACTTCTGCCGGATCGATGCCGTGCACGAGCGCGATCGAAGGCGTCAGCAACATTGGTCGGCTGGCTCGCAGCCTGATCAAACCGATTCCCGGCAGCGCCGGGCGCAAGACAGGCAGGAACCCATTGAGCCGGGGATAGACGCCAGCGGTGTTGAAGTTGCCGATCACATCGAGCTCGCTGGTCACGATGCCGCCGTAGCTGAGCACAGCGGAAGGCACTCCGTAATAGGGCACCAAGTATCGGGCGTACGCGGGGATGACGATGATCGCGCGCGGTTGCCGCTGCTTTCCCAGCACTGCGACTGCGTCTCGCCAGTCGCTGCGTTGCAGCGCAGGGTTGGTATCAATCCTCAGGTCCGTGATCAGCCCGGCTGCGCCAATCACGATGATTGCCCCAACCATCGCCAAGCGCGGCAATACCGTCAGCGCGGCCCCGAGGCCGATCGCCAGCGGGACCCAGGCGGAGAGAAGATTTCGGTCGAACAGATAGTCTTGGTGGACTCCGGCTAGCAACAGCGGCACCATCAGCGCGCCCGACCCAAGCAGCACCGCGAGTGCGGCGCCGGTGTGCCGGCGGCGACGAACGACGACAACTACCGTCGCCATAACGGAAAGGACGATGGTGACCGCGACGAGGTAGCCGAGAGCGCCGCTGGGAACGCCCGTGTTCTCGTTGACAACAAGGGTGTTGGCGCTGAGCAGCTCCTTCGTGATCGCCGCGACCCGCTGCCCGATGGGGATCCCAGCGATCCAATTGGTGTGGCTACCCCCTCCCTGCGCGTTCGCAAGCGGTAGGAGCGCGAGCCCAACTGCCGGAACCATTACAGCCGGCAGAAGGGCCGAAGGTCGGCGGCGCAGCGACCGCGCGATCACCGCGGTCTCCGCGCCAACCAGAAAGACGGCGAAGTAATGGGTGAGAAGGGCAAGGGAGGCCGAGACCGCCCAGAGACCGACGGCACGCCGAGTTGGATCGTCCAGGGCACGGGCCAGGAACACCAAGGAGACCGCTCCCAAGAGCACCATCAGCCCGTATGCCCGCGCCTCCTGTGAGTACCACACCAAGGTCGGACTGGCAGCCACGAGAACCGCTGCGAGAACGCCGGCGCGACCGGAGATCAACCGTCGGCCCGCGAGGTACGCGACGGGCACGGCGATCGTCCCGAAGGTCGCTGACAGAAAGCGCAACGCAAACTCGCCGGTACCGAACAGCCGCGACCAAAGCCACGCGATCACGTAGTACAGCGGCGGCGTGGACTCCGTGTGCATGTAGGCGTGGACCGCCTGCTGGAGATGCGGTTGCAGCAGGATCTGGACCGTGGCGAATTCGTCGTACCAGTAGCTCTGCACGCCGAGCGTCGAGAACCGCAGCACCGCAGCCAACACGACCAGTCCGGCGACCATCGTCGTCTCCGAAGGCCACGTCAGCTTCGGCGGGCGCTCCCACCGACGCAGCGCGTCGACTCCGGCAGTCGCTGCAAGGACAAGACCAGCCAATAACGCGGCGTACGGTCCAGCCCGGGTAGCGTGCGCCCGGATGAAATCACTCGGCACCTGGGCGCCAGTCACCGACGGTGCGATCAGCGGGAGATGAACCAGACTCCAACCAGCCAGCCCAGCCCCGACCAAGCCGCAACCCGACGAAAGCACCCGGCTCAGCGGCCGAGGAAGAAAGCACGGCGCAGCGCAACAACACCAGCTCCGACAATGCCCAGATCAATATGGCTGAACGCCAGCCAGCCGTCCGCCAGCCCTGGGCCGACCGCCGGCGATCGGCGCACCGAATACCAAGGTAGGAAGAGCGACAGCGACATCGCGATCGCCGCGCACGCGATGACCACCGTCGTCCATTGCACGCGGCGCATCGTGAGGCTGTCGATCCGGTTCAGCACCGGGCTCCCGATTTGCGAACACCGGGGCAATCTAACGCTGTGGTCACGTGCTGCCTCGGGGTATCCGCCGCTTCCGGCGGCATAACGGCCTCACACCCGCTGGATCTGCACCAGGCTGGTGGTCCCGGGGCGTCCACTCGGCAACCCCGCGGTGATGCCGACGCGCGCTCCCGGCTCGACCCAGCCGAGCTCGACCACGCGCTGGGCGGCATCGGCGATCAGCGCCTCGGTGATCTCGTGCCGCCGCATCGAGGCGGCCTGAACCCCCCACATCAGGTTGCACCGCCGGACGGTCTCCCGCCCGGGTGAGAGCGCGTAGATCGGGACCTGCGGACGGTGCGCGGAGAGCAGCCGCGCCGAGCGTCCGGACAGCGTCGGGACGACCAGCGCGGCCAGGTGCAGCTCGCGCGCGGCGGCGCAGGCGCTGTAGGCGACGGTGTAGGCGGGGTCGCGGGCGTCGCGCCGGACGCGATCCTCGTTCCAGTCGCGGTAGGGCAGCTCCTGCTCGGTCCGCTCCGCGATCGCCGCCATCATCGCCACCGACTCGACCGGGTAGGCGCCGATCGCAGTCTCCGCGGAGAGCATCACGGCGTCGGTGCCGTCGATGATCGCGTTGGCGACGTCGGCCACCTCGGCACGCGTCGGGCGGGGCGAGGCGACCATCGAGTCGAGCATCTGCGTGGCGGTGATCGAGGGCCGCGCGAGCCTTCCCGCGATCCGCAGCAACCGCTTCTGCACCATCGGGACGTCCTCGATCGGCAACTCGATCCCGAGGTCTCCGCGGGCGACCATCACGCAGTCGGCCGCGCGGATGATCTCCTCGGCCGCGTGCACGGCCTGGGGCTTCTCGACCTTGGCGATCAGCGGAAGGCGCGTGCTTGTACGCAGCTTCGTCACGTCCGCGGCGGTGCGCACGAACGACAACGCGACGACGTCGACCCCGATCGACTCGCCGAAGCGCAGCATCTCCAGATCCTCCTCGGGCACGGATTCCACGCCCCTGGTGGAGCCGGGGATGTTCAGGCCCTGCCGCGACGCGACCGGACCACCGATCTCGACCACGGTTTCGATCTCGTCGCAGGACTCGTCGACGGCGCGCACACGCAGTCGGATCGCGCCGTCGGCCAGGTAGATGACGTCGTCGGGGTCGACCGCCGCGGCCAACCCGCCCCAGCTGACCGACACTCGTTGCTCGTTGCCCATCTCCTCTGAGCCGCACACGAGCATGAGCCTCTCCCCCGGCTTGAACTCGACGATGTCGTTTTGCACCGGGCCAATCCTGATCTTCGGCCCGGGGAGGTCCTGCAGAATCGCCACGGGGCGGCCCGCGCTCGCCGCCGCCGCCCGGATCCGCTCGGCGTTCTCGGCGTGGGTCTCCCGGTTGCCATGGGAGAAGTTCAGGCGCGCCACGTCGAGCCCGGCGTGCACCATTCGCACGAGCGTCTCGGGCTCGCGGGAGGTGGGTCCGATCGTGGCGACGATCTTTGTGCGGCGCATGTCTCGGAGAACCTACTCGACCAACCTCCCCTCTCGTCAACGGCCGCGGGTCACGGCGCCTGGAGCTCCGGGAAGTGCTCGCGCACGTGCTCGCGCAGCACATCGCGGACGAAGCGCCGCTCCTCGCCGGAGGCCATCCGGTAGCGTCCGATCAGTTCCCGCTGGGCGCTCAGCTGCAGGCCGGCGATCGTCCACGAGACCGTGAGCCGTTCGAACAGAAGCTCGATCGCGCGCTGCCACGCATCCTCGCGCTCGAGGCCGCCGGCGAGCACAGCCGCGTACTCGTGCCGCGCCTTGGGCGTCAGCGAGCCGCGGAGAATCAGCACGTTGCCCTCCGCGTCGGGATAGTCGCTGGTCGGAGCCGAGAAACCGTTGCCGGACACGTTCGGACCGTTCCCCGGAATCGTGCGCTGCTCGCGCCGGCGCTGTCGGCGTCCCACGGGTCGGATGCTACTCACCAGATCGCCGATCACGGTTCGCATGCAAGGCTTCGCCGCCTGATGCGCGTGCTCGTCGTCCCCAAGTGGTACCCGTGGCCGGACCGGCCGATACTCGGAAGCTTCTGCCGGGAGCACGCGCGTGCCCTCGCGCGCCGTCACGACGTGGTCGTGCTGGCTTCCGACGCCGTCACATCTCCCGGGTTCGTGGCGTTTGAGCTGGGTGAGGCGATCGAGAGCGGGCTGCGGACGCTGCGAGTCCGCTATCGGCGCCCGCGCTTTCGTCCGGCGGCGATGGCCTGTCAGCTCGCGGGAATGCTGGTGGCGCTGGGCAGGCTGCGGCTCGACGGATGGCGTCCTGATGTCGTCCACGCCCACGTCTACTCGGCGGGTCTGCCCGCGCTGGTGCTCGGACGCCTGACCGGCGCGAAGGTGGTCCTCAGCGAGCACTACACCGGCTTTCAGCGGGAGCTGATCAGCGGCTACGACCGATTCGTCGCGCGGATCGCATTCCGCTACGCCGATCTCGTCGCCCCGGTCAGCCGTGATCTCGCTCGACACATCCAGGCTCTCGCGCCTCGCGCGAGGGTGCGCGTGGTCGAGAACGTGGTGGACACGGACGTCTTTCATCCCGTGCAGCAGCGGCGTGGCCAGGCGCCGGATGGGGCGGCGCGACTGTTGACCGTGGCCGCCCTGGTGGCGAAGAAGGGTCACGCCGATCTGCTCGAGGCCCTCGCGCGGCTTCCCCAGTACCCGAAGGTCACGCTCGACCTGATCGGCGACGGCGAGCTGCGCTGCGAGCTCCAGGCGCGCGCGCGCCGGCTCGGGCTCGAACCGGTCGTGCGCTTTCACGGCGAGCGGCGTAAGCAGGAGGTGGCCGAGCGGATGCGTGAGGCGGATCTGTTCGTCCTTCCCAGCCGGTTCGAGAACCTGCCATGCGTGCTGATCGAGGCGATGGCGAGCGGGCTGCCGTCGGTCGCCACGGCCGTCGGCGGCGTGCCTGAGCTGATCGATGGCGCCAGCGGCGTCCTCTGCCCGCCGCACGATCCCGGCGCGCTCGCGGCCGCGATCTCGACCGCCCTGAGCCGGCGCGGGGAGTACGACGCGGTGGCGCTCGCCGGCCGCGCCCGCCGGCGGTTCGGGTACGAGGCGATCGCGCGCAACTGGACGCAGATCTACGACGAGCTGTGCGGGACGCGCTGGCCTTGTGAGAGACCCGGAGTACTGGCATTTCGCCGGGGAACGTCCCACTCGGTGCGTCGCCGATGGCGAGCGGGACGATGACCACCTGGGGGGCGGGAAACGCACCAGTCGTTCGCCGGGTGACGTCGAGCGGGGCGTTGACCGGGCCAGGGGGCGGAGGAGCTGGTCACCTCGCCGCCGCTCCTGGGGAGGCCCAACCCACAGGCGGGCGCAAGCCCGCCCATAAACCGAACCTTGTCACGATCGTGTCAAGGTTGTAGAGTTGGCCCCGCGTGCGCATCGACGAGATCATCGCGACCAGCCAGGAGCCCGTCTTCTCGTTCGAGTTCTTCCCGCCCAAGACCGAGGAGGGGGAGCGAAACCTGCGCTCGGCGTTGGAGGAGCTGCGGGCGCTGGCGCCCGACTTCGCCTCGGTCACCTACGGCGCCGGCGGCTCGACCCGCGATCGCACGCTCGAGGTGACGAAGTGGCTCAAGCAGGAGCTCGGGATCGAGGCGATGGCCCACCTCAGCTGCGTCGGATGCACTCGCGAGGAACTCGGCGCGATCCTCGACGGGATCGCCGCGGCGGGGATCGAGAACGTGCTCGCGCTGCGCGGCGACCCGCCACGCGGCCAGGTCGAGTGGCAGCCGCACCCGGGCGGCCTGCGCTACTCCACCGAGCTGGCGGCGCTGATCTCCGACGATTACCCGGCGTTCAGCGTCGGCGCAGCGTGCTTCCCCGAGGTCCATCCCGAAGCTGACGGCCTCGAGCAGGACCTGCGGTTCCTCAAGGAGAAGGTGCACAGCGGCGCGTCGTTCCTGATCACGCAGCTGTTCTTCGACAACGAGCTGTACTTCCGCTTCGTCCAGGAGGC
>QHBV01000104.1:20800-20937 GCA_003244035.1 Solirubrobacterales bacterium
CGCGCGAGCATCCCCGCCGCGCTGCTGGAGCAGCTCGAGCTTCGCGCCGCCGACACTCACGCCGTGCTGCAGCTCGGCGTCTCCTACTCGACGCTGCAGTGCGCGGAGCTGCTCGCCCGCGGCGCTCCGGGAATCCA
>QHBV01000104.1:20959-23154 GCA_003244035.1 Solirubrobacterales bacterium
CCGTGGGTGCCCCGCGAGGTGGTCAGAGCGGCGGGATGATCTCGAGTGCGTGGGCGAGCCGCGGCTGTCCCCCGACCTCGTAGCTGACGTCGACCTCGTCGTTGCGCTTGTAGGTCCCGATTCCCCAGAAGCCCAGCAGCCACGCCCGCGGGCCAAGCTTGTGGCTGACGAGCTCGCGCTCGAACAGCAGCTCGCCGGCCGAGATCTGGTAGTCGGCCCCGAGCTCCTGGCGCACGCCGTTGACGTAGACCTGAAATGGGGAGCGCACGCCGGCGGGAAGCTTCACGCGCCAGCGCCGCCTCGGGGTCATCGGGTCAGGTCCCGCGGAAGCAGTGACATGATCGCGAGGTCGATCCGCCGGCCGCGCTCGCGCCCGTATTCGCGGAGCACGCCCTCGTGCACGAAGCCGGCGCTCGAGGCGGCGTGGGTCATGGCTTGGTTGTCGGGCTCGGTCAGCAGTTGCAAGCGCGCGAGCGCGCAGCCGTCGAACAGCCAGCGCGCGGCGAGACGCAGGGCGTGCGTCGCCAGACCCTGGTTGCGGGCCTGTGGCGCGACCCAGATCCCCAGGCTGGCGCGGGCGTGGTCCCAGTCGATATGGTGGACGTCGAGCTGGCCCCGGCAGTCCTCGGAGCCCGGCGCGAGGATCGTCAGCGTGGCGTGTCTACCGGCCTCGCGTTCGGCGTCCGCGTGCTCCGCGCGCCGGCCCAACTGCGCGCCGCTCGGGGGGCGCTCCTCACCCAGGTGCAGGTGTAGCCGCGGGTCGTCCTGGTAGGCGATCAGGATCTCGGGGATGTCGCGCTCGCCGGCGAAGCGCAGGGCGAGAAGACCGTCGCTCAGCGGATCTGGCAGCTCTGGGATTGCGGGCATGGGCAGCTTGCGCTCGCGGCCTCCTGGGTACGGCCGCGACCGCCATGGACCGTACCGTGACCGCCACGGAGCGCGGGCGCGGCCGGCGCGGACCGTACCCTGTCGCGCTGTGGACGCGATCGCCTACAGTGTCCGCCGCTCCGAGCGTGCCAGGCGTGCCCGGGTCACGGTGGACCCGGGGCGCGGCGTCGAGGTCGTGCTGCCCGCCGCGGCGTTTCGACGTGGTGCCCGTGCCGCCGAGCGGGAGGCCGCGGCCGTGGTCTTCGAGCTGCGGCCATGGATTGCCCGGCGCATGCGGGAGGTCGCTGGGGCCCGCGCCGCGGTCGCCGCGCGCGGCGACACCGTCCCGTTTCTGGGCGAGCCGCTGGTGCTCGTGCCCCAGGGGGATCGTGCGCATGTGCGCCGGCGCGGGACTGACCTGTTGGTGCCCGCCGACGACCGGTGCAGGCCGGCGCTGGAACGGTGGTATCGCCGGGAGGCCCGTCGCGAGATCGCGGGGCGGCTCGACCGGGCCTGCAGCTTGGCCGGCACGGCGTACTTCGGGCTGACGATCCGCTCTCAGCGCACGCGCTGGGCGAGCTGCTCGCAGGCGGGGAGGATGAGCTTCAACTGGCGGCTGCTGCTGGCGCCCGAGCCGGTGCTCGACTACGTGGTCCTGCACGAAGTCTGTCACCTGGAGGTGATGGATCACTCGCCGCGGTTCTGGGCGCTGCTCGCGGCGCGCTGCCCGGACTACCGCGAGCATGCGGGGTGGTTGCGGCACAACGGGGCGACCCTCGTCCTCGGCGATGGGACACTCGCGAGGCAGCTCAGCCGGAGGTGACCCCGTCGTCGGTCAGCGCGGCTTCAGCTCGCGGCGGAGCGCGCGGTAGGGGGTCTCGCCCTTGCGCTGCTCCACGACCTGGCGCTTGACGCGGCCGAGATACGCCTCCGTGGAGCCGTCGCCGCGCACATCGACCCCCGCGCGCACGCTCGGGATCAGGCGCTCGGGGCCGGCGAGCTCGATCCGTGCCGCGACCCGCTGGACTGGCTCAAAGCGCTTGTACCCGGCGTCGACCGCCTGCTTGGGCGCGGCGCGGGCAAGCTCGCGGGCGCGGGCCTCGAGCGCGTCGAGGGCCTCGCCCAGCTGCCCGAAGTGCGTGCGCTGCACGCGCGGGCCGGTGCGGACCGTCAGCTTCCACGGCATCGCTCGTCACCCCGCCGGTCCACCCGGTCCCTCAGCGCTGCTGGATCGGCACGTAGTCCAGCCCGCGCGGCCCGGTGTAGATCTGGCGCGGGCGGGCGATCTTCTGCTCGGGGTCGTCGATCATCTCCAGCCACTGGGCGAT
>QHBV01000105.1 GCA_003244035.1 Solirubrobacterales bacterium
GACCACCTTCATCTCGACGCCCTCGACCGGGGTGCCGATCGACCCGGCCTTGCGCTCGCGGTCGGGGTGGTTGAACGAGGCGACCGGTGAGGTCTCCGAGAGGCCGTAGCCCTCGAGGATCTTGCAGTCGAACGCCGCTTCGAAGCCGCGCATCAGCTCGACCGGGAGCGCCGCGCCGCCGGAGGCGCAGACCTTGAGCGTCGAGGTGTCGTAGGCGCCGGGGTCGGCGAGGTTGAGCATCGCCGAGTACATCGTCGGCACGCCCTCGAACACGTTGACGCGGTCGCGCTGGATGATCTCGAGGGCCTTGGCCGGCTCGAAGCGCGGCAGCAGCGTGAGGCATCCGGCCACCGAGATCGTCGCGTTCATCGCGCAGGTCTGGCCGAAGGAGTGAAACAGCGGCAGCGCCCCGAGCGTCACGGCTTCGGCGCCCAGCCCGAACAGGCCGCGGGCGATCTCGGCGTTGCGGGCGAGGTTGGCGTGGGTCAGCTCGGCGCCCTTGGGTGTCCCGGTCGTGCCCGAGGTGTAGAGAATCACCGCCGTGTCGCCCTCCTCGGTGTCGGCCAGGGCCACGCGCGGCGTGGCCGCGCCCACGATCGGCTCGAACTCACCAGGGGTGACCAGCACGCACTCCGCGCCGGCGTCCCGAGCCGCCGCCTGCGCATCCTCGCCGAAGTCGTGCCAGGCAAACAGCAGCTTGGCCCCGGAGTCGCGCAGATAGAAGGCCACCTCGCGGCGCTTGAGCAGCACGTTCATCGGCACCACGATCGCTCCCGCGCGCAGGGCCCCGAAGTAGCAGACGGGAAAGTATGGGACGTTGGGCAGCATGATCCCGACGCGGTCGCCTCGGGATACGCCGTGGTCTTCGAGCAGCCCAGCGATGTGGGTGCTCGCTCCGTCGAGCATGGCGTACGAGAGCTCGACGTCATCGAGCTTGACCGCCACCTGCTGGCCGTCGCGCTCCGCGGATCTCGTGAGGATGCTCGCCAGGTTCATCGTCGCGCCGCGGACAGCCTACTCACCCTTGAACCGCGGCTCGCGCTTCTGCATGAACGCGAGCACGCCCTCGGCGAAGTCCGCGGACTCCGCCCGCTCCTGCTGGAGCACGGCCTCGAGCTCGAGGAGCTGCTCGAGCCGTGCATACATGTGCTCGTTGAGCGTGCGCTTGATGCTCGCGTAGGAGCCCGGCGGGCCGGCCGCGATCCGCACCGCGAGCGCGTCGACCGCGGACCGCAGCTCGGCATCGGCGACGACCCTGTTGACCAGGCCCCAGGCGAGCGCCTGCGCGGCGGAGACCCGCTCGCCCAGGCAGGCCATCTCGAACGCCCGCGCATGGCCGATCCGGGTCGGCAGCGTCATCGACGCGCCGCCATCGAGCCCGAGCCCGAGCCCCACGAAGCCGAGCAGGAAGTACGCCGACTCGGCGGCCACGACCAGGTCGCACGCCAGCGCCAGCGAGCACCCGATCCCGACGGCTGGGCCGTTGACCGCCGCGATCACCGGCTTGGGCACCGTCCGCACACGCAGGATCAGCGGGTTGCCGACCGAGCGCAGGCTGGTCAGGAGATCCGGCCTGCCGCCGGCGCCGAGCTCGCCGCCGGCCCTCAGGTCGGCGCCCGCGGAGAAGGCGCGCCCGGCGCCGGTCATGACGATCGCGCGGACCTCTGGATCCCCGGCCGCCCGGTCGAGCGCGGTCAGCATCTCCTCGCCGAGCCGGCGGTCCCAGGCGTTGAGCGCGGCGGGCCGGTTGAGCACGATCCACGCGACCCCGCCGGCGAGCGTCAGCTCAACTGTCTGCAGCTGGGGCCCCCAGCACGGCGCCGCCGTCGTAGAGCTTGAGCACCCGCACCGTCCCCGGTGGCGAGGCGTTCATGCACAGCTCGCACAGGACGCATTCGTCGAGGTTCTCCTGGACGATCGCCACCCGACCGTCGACTTCGGCGAAGATGTCGACCGGGCAGACCTCGGCGAGCTTGCGCGCGAGCTCGCGGTCGCCGGCGACCGACTCGTCGACTGCTACGTCGATGAACAGGCCGGCCATCAGACCCCCGCCGCGGACAGGCGCTCTCGCACGATCGCCGGGATCTGGGAGATCTCCTCCGCGACGACGATTCCCGCCTCGGCCAGGCGCGCGATCTTCTCGCTCGCGGTGTCCTGGATGCCCTCGACGATCGTGCCGGCGTGCCCGAAGCTCATCCCCGGCATCTCGTCCATGAACCGACCGGCCATGAACGCGACGATCGGAAGCCGAGAGTCGTGCTCTGTCACCCACTTCGCGAGCTCGGCCTCCATCCGCCCTCCCGGCTCGGTGTAGATCACGATCGCCTGCGTGTCGGAATCGGCTTCGAACAGCGGCATCAGCTCGGCGTAGCTCGAGCCGATGATCGCGTCGCCGCCGATCGACACCGCTGTGGACTGTCCGAGCCCCGCGGCGGTCAGTGTCGAGGACATCTCCGTGGTCATCCCTCCGCTGCGCGAGATCACCCCTACCGGGCCCGGCGCGTAGGACTTGCCGGCGTCGCGCGCCGGGCCGCCGATCCCACCCATCTTGATCACGTCCGGGACGATCATCCCGAGGCAGTTGGGCCCGATGATCCGCGCCCCGCGCTCCGACGCGAGCTCGACCATCTCCGCGACGTCTCGGCGCGGGATCCGCTCGGTCACGATCACCACCAACTCGACCCCGTGCTCGAGCGCCTCGAACACGGCATCCTTGGTGAACGCGGGGGGGACCGTCACCACCGAGCCCTCGATCGGGCCGCCGTGGTGCTCCACCGCCTGCGCGACCGTGTCGAACACCGGTACGCCGTGGACCTCGCGCCCGCGCCGCCCCGGGGTCACGCCGGCGACGATCTTCGCGCCCGTGCCGTAGTCGAGGCACTCGCGCGTCAAGTTCACGGCCTCGCGGCCGGTGATGCCCTGGACGATGAAGGTCGTCTCGGAGTCGATCAGGATCGACATCAGGCTCCCGCCCCGGGGCCGTTCACGCGGCGCCCCCCTGGATCTTCTCCACCGCCCGTCGCGCCGCCTCGTGCAGCGACACCGAGCGGTCGGCGTAGTCGACCCCGTAGCGCCGCAGGATCTTGAAGCCCTCCTCCTCCCACGCACCCGGGATGCGAAAGATCGCGATCTTCTCGGCGGGGTCGTAGCCGAGCTCTACGCACGCCTTGATCACCCCGCGCGCGACGATGTCCACGCGCGTGTTGGAGACGATCGACATCATCACCGCGATCCGGTCGACGCCGGCCTTTCCCAACACGAGCTTGGCCAGCCCGCACGCCTTGCGGACCGACGGGTTGCCGCCGATCTCGCAGTA
>QHBV01000106.1 GCA_003244035.1 Solirubrobacterales bacterium
CCGTAGGCCGACAGCCCGTAGACGATCCCGTAGTTGATCATCTTGGACTTGGAGCGCATAGCGGGGTCGATCTGCTCGGGCTCGACGCCGAACACCCGGCAGGCGGTGGCCGTATGCACGTCCTCGCCTCGACCGAAGATCTCCTTGAGCACGTTCTCTGAGGCGATGTGGGCCAGCAGCCGCAGTTCCACCTGGGAGTAGTCGGCAGAGACCAGCAGGTGGCCCGGCTCGGCGATGATGCAGGCCCGGATCTCGCGGCCCAGCGGGGTCCGGATCGGGATGTTCTGGAGGTTGGGGTTGTTCGACGACAGCCGGCCGGTCGTGGCCGCCGTCTGGTTGAATGTGGTGTGCAGGCGCGACCCTGGGTCGACCAGCAGCGGCAGCGCGTCGAGATAGGTCTGGGCGAGCTTGGTCAGCTCCCGCCAGCGCTCGATCCTGGGGATGATCTCGTGCTCGGAGCGGATCGCCTGCAGCACCCGAGCATCGGTGGAGTAGCCGGTCTTGCCGCGGCGCTTGCGCGACAGGCCGAGCTTTCCGAACAGCACCTCCTCCAGCTGCCGGGGTGAACCCAGCGTGAACTGCACCCCCGCCAGCTCGAAGATCTGTCGCTCCAGCTCGTCGGCCTCGGTCTTCACGCGCTCCGAGATCGCGTGCAGGCCCTCCGTGTTGAGCTTGACCCCCGCCTGCTCCATCTCGCGCAGGATGCGCACAATCGGCAGCTCAACCTCCATCAGCAGATCGGTGAGGCCGCGCCCGCGCACCTCCTCGCGCTGCCAGGCGGCGAGCGCCTGCATCAGCCGCGCGTCGGCGCCCGCGCCGTCCTCCACGTCCGTGGCCAGGCCGCGCTCCTCGCACAGCTCGCGGAAGGGATAGGCGCGACGAGCCGGCTCCAGCAGGTAGGCGGCAACCTCGGTGTCGTGCACCAGATGGGACGGCACCTGGCCCAGCGACTTGGCGTCGTGGGCGATCACGGGCCGGGCGGCGACGGCGGCCACCAGTTCCTCGGGCCGGGCGCATTGCCCGATTACGAGCTCCTCGGTGCTGTCCGCATAGACCCCGAACCGCCACTGCTGGTTGTCGCCGAACAGCGCCCCCTCGGGAGTGTCGGGGGTGCGGATGGCCAGCGCCACCTCGGCGTCGGCGACGATCCGCGCCACGTCGGTCAACGTGCCCTCGCGCGGTCTGGCAAACAGGGCGCGCTCGGTGACCGGTGCCGGCGCCGCCGCCTCGGCCGACCCCAGCGCCTCCTCGAGCCGCCGCAGCGGATCGCGCAGCTCGAACTCGCGGAACACGTCGCGCAGCCGCGAGCGATCGGGGGGCTCGGACACGAACTCGGCGACGTCCAGGCCATTGAGCGGGATGTCGCGCTTGGCGGTCGCCAGATGCTTGGAGAGACGGGCGTCCTCGGAATGCTCGGTCAGGTTCTGCTTACGCTTGGCGCCGGAGATCTCGTCGATCGAGTCCAGGACGGTCTCCAGCGAGCCGAAGCGCTGCAACAGATCGGCGGCGGTCTTGTCGCCGATCCCGGGAACGCCCGGGATGTTGTCCGAGGTGTCGCCCTTGAGCCCGATGAAGTCCGGCACCAGCTCCGGGGGGATGCCGTAGCGGTCGATGACGCCCTCGCGGTCGTACACGCGCGTGTCGGTGATCCCCCGCGAGGTGGTCATGATCGAGACCTGGTCGTCGACCAGCTGGTAGGCGTCCCGATCCCCGGTGACGACCATCACCGCGATCGGCGGATCCTGGGTCTTGGCCTGCTCGGCGATCGACGCGATCACGTCGTCGGCCTCGTAGCCGTCGACCTTCAGGTTGCGATAGCCGAACGCATCGACCAGCGGCTCCAGGTGCGGCCACTGCTCGCGCAGCAGGTCGGGTCGGCTGGAGCGCTGCGCCTTGTACTCGGAGTAGACCTCCTTGCGCCCGCTGGAGCCCGCGTCCCAGACCACCACGGTCGCCTTGGGGCCGTAGTCGGTGAGGATCTTGACCAGCATCGAGGCGAAGCCGAA
>QHBV01000107.1 GCA_003244035.1 Solirubrobacterales bacterium
GAGCAGCAGATGGTGGCGATGGGGCGGGCATTGATGTCGCGCCCGCGGCTGCTGCTGATGGACGAGCCGTCGATGGGGCTCTCGCCCGCCCTCGTGCAGCAGAACTTCCGCATCATCAAGGAGGTCCACGAGTCCGGTGTCGCCGTGCTGATGGTGGAGCAGAACGCGACCATGGCCCTGTCGATCGCCGATCGCGGCTACGTCCTCTCGACCGGGGAGATCGTCCTCTCCGGGCCGGCGTCAGAGCTGCTCCAGTCAGAGGATCTGCGGCGCGCTTACCTGGGCCGGTGAGCTCCGGGCCGGACGCCGCGGCTCAGGCTGGCGAGGTCGCCGCGGCGTGCAGCACGGCGTCGATCTGCGAGGCGAGAATCGCGGGCAGGATCCGCTGACCGAGCGAGCTGAGGATGCCGTTGAACCGCGCCTGAGCCTCCCAGCTCACCTCGGTGCCCGAACCGTGCTCGGCGAAGTCGAGCTTGACCTCGAACGTGGTGCGGAACTCGCCCCCGTCCCCGCTGCCCTCGATCCGGACGTGCTCGGGCTCGCGCTGCTCACCGATCGAGAGCTCGAGGAACAGCGGGGTGGCGCCCAACGCCGTCTGAGGGACGACCCGGACTGCGAACCGCCCGTCGCCGAGCTCGTCGAGCGATTGAACGGACGGGAGCAGCGGCTCGAGCCGCTTGGGATCGCTCAACTGCGCGTAGACCTGCTCGCGCGGGGCGTCGATCGTGGCGCTGCCCTGGGCGTTCATCGCGAGATCACCGCGACACCGCGCTCGCCATTCGTCCTCAGCAGCCGCCACACGCGCTCCGAGGGGTTGTGGGTGTCGGTCACGAGGGTTGCGCCCGGGCCGAGAGCGTCCTGGATCGCGCTGCAGATCGTGGCCAGCGGCGCGCCGCCGCCTTCGCCCATCCCCTTGGCCCCGTTGGGGCTGAACGGGGAGGGAGACTCGACGAAGTCGGTCTTGATCGTGGGGATGTCCAGCGCGGTCGCGGCGTGGTAGTCGTAGAAGCTCGCGTTCAGCAGCTGCCCCTCGGAGGAGTAGTGAAACGCCTCATGCAGCGCGGCGCCGATCCCGTGGGCGGTGGCGCCGTGGACCTGCCCCTCGATGATCTGGGGATTGATCCGGCTGCCGCAGTCGTCGACCGCGGCGTAGTCGAGCAGCCGGACCTCACCGGTCTCCTCGTCGAGCTCGATTACGCACGCGTGGATCTGCGCTGCGTAGGTGAGCGTCAGGTTGCCGGTCTTGGTCTCGGGGTCGGGGAGTGAGAACGGCGGCCGGTAGACATAGCGGCAGTTCAGGCTGACCGAGTCGACGATCTCGGGTGCCAGCACGGCGTTGTTGGTGTACACGAGGTTGGCGATCCCGATCAGCGGGATCGCGCGCTCGGCGTCGCCATGGTAGGAGGCCATGCCGGCCTCGAACTCGATGTCGGACTCCTCGCACTGCAGGGCCCCCGCCGCGACCTTGAAGATCTCGGCCCTGAGCTTGCGGGCCGCGCCGATCGCGGCATTGATGCCGGTGACGGCGAACTGGCTCGCGTACGTGCCCGAGAAGCCAACGTAGGCGCCGTGCTCCTTGTTGAAGCCGGTGTTCACGCGGACGTCCGCGGGGCTCATGTTGAGCACGTCGGCGATCACCTGCGCGGCCGTCGTCTCGTGCCCCTGGCCGGTCGGACTGGTCCCCAGCGTGCAGTAGACCTCGCCGTACAGATCCAGCTTCACCGTCGCGGCCTCGCCGTTGCCCGAGAACGGCAGGTCGGGGGTGATGATCCGGGCCTGGCCGAAGTTGTTGGTCCCGGAGTCAAGCGTCGAGCCGATCCCGATCCCGATCCGCTTGGTGGTCTGATCCTGCGCGACCCTGGCCTGGAGCTCGAGCGCTTTCGGATAGTCGATCAGCGCCAGCGCCTTGTCCAGAGTCTGCGGAAGGTCGCCGGAATCGTAGACGCAGCCGTTGGGCGTCTCGTAGGGATACTCGTCGGGCTGCACGTAGTTGAGCTTGCGCAGCGCGATCGGGTCGAAGTCCAGCTCGCGAGCGACCGTGTCGACGATGCGCTCGACCATCCACAGGTGCTGGAGGCGAGAATAGCCGCGGTTGGGGACGGTGGGGCACTTGTTGGTCATCGTCTCGGTGTAGTCGACCCGGACATGCTTGAAGCGGTAGCAGCCGGGAACGACCTGTGACCAGATCACGGCCCCGAGCGGCTCATAGTGCAGATAGGCGCCGGCGTCGTCGAACGCGCGCAACCTGAAGCCGAGGATCGTGCCGTCGGACATCACCGGCACCTCGATGTCGAGGAACGTGCGTTCGTTGCCCATCCCGCACGAGAGCATGCTCTCGGAGCGATACTCGGTCCACTTCGCGGGGCGGCCGGCCTTGCGTGAGATCAGCGCCAGCGCCGCGATCTGGGGGTACATCGCGATCTTGTTGCCGAACCCGCCCCCGCTGTCCTGGTAGCGCCACAGGAGTTGGTCCTGGCCGACGCCCAGCGACGGGCCCATCACCTGGGTGGCGAACATCGGGAACTGGATGTTCGAGAGGATCTCGATCTGGTCGGTGCCGGGGTCCCAGTTGACCAGCGCGCCCTGGCACTCCAGCGGTGTCGAGGAGAAGCGGTGGAAGTGCAGGCGGTCGATGTGCACAACGTGGTCGCAGTGCTCCAGCGCCCAGTCGATGTCGCCGTAGTCGAACAGGCCGTGCCACGCCAGGTTCGAGCCGACCTCCTCATGCAGCATCGGGCTGCGCGGGTCGGCTGCCTCGACGGCGTCGACGACCGCCGGGAGCGGTTCGTATTCGACCTCGATCATCGCCGCCGCGTCGCGGGCCAGCTCACGTGTCTCGGCCATCACGACGGCAACCGCGTCGCCCTGAAAGCGTGCTTTGAGCGCCAGCGGATACTCTTCGATCCGCGCGGCCGGATCGGGGGCAATGCGGAAGAACGGCTCGCATATCTCGGCCATCTCGGCGCCGGTCATGGTCGCGAACACACCGGGCATCGCATCGGCTTTGGAGGTGTCGATCGAGAGGATGTGGGCGTGGCCGTACGGAGAGCGAAGGAAGTGGACATAGCCCTGGCGGAACATCCACGCGTCGTCCACGAACTGGCCCTGGCCCTTGAGCAGCCGGCGGTCCTCTTTGCGGGGCACGCTCTTTCCCGTCCAGCGGCCCAGCTCGTGCCCGACCGTCTCGACGACCGCTTCGGGCGCCGGAACCCCGGTCATGACGCCACCTCCTGAACTGAGCCGGCCGCCTGAGCCGCGCGCTGCACGGCCTTGACGATGTTCTCATACCCGGTGCAGCGGCAGATGTTGCCCT
>QHBV01000108.1 GCA_003244035.1 Solirubrobacterales bacterium
TCGGTCACGCAGTGCTCGACCTGCACGCGAGTGTTCATCTCCAGGAAGAAGTACTCCCCGTTCTGGAGCAGCCCCTCGATCGTCCCAGCGCCCGTATAGCCGACGGCCGCAGCGGCGTCGGTGGCGATCTTCCCGATCCGGGCTCGGAGCCGCTCGTCGACCGCCGGCGCCGGCGCCTCCTCGATCAGCTTCTGGTGGCGGCGCTGCAGCGAGCAGTCACGCTCGCCGAGGTGGATCACGCGGCCGTGCGTGTCGGCCAGCACCTGGACTTCGACGTGCCGCGGATCCGGCAGGTATCGCTCGAGGTATACAGTCGAATCGGCGAAGAACTTCTCGCCCTCGCGCGCGGCGCCCTCGAATGCGCCGCTGAGCTCGTCGTCGCCGAGCGCCACCCGGAAGCCCTTGCCGCCGCCTCCGCCGACCGCCTTGACCGCGACCGGGTAGCCGATCTCCTCCTCGATCAGCTTGCGCGCGTCCTCCACGCTCGCGACGGGCTCGGTCGTGCCGGGCACGATCGGAACGCCGGCGGCGGCCATCAGCTTGCGCGCGCGGGTCTTCGAGCCCATCGCTTCGATTGCCGAGGCGGGCGGGCCGATGAACGCGATCTGCCGCTCGGCCAGCGCCGCGGCGAACGCGGCGTTCTCGGCCAGGAACCCGTAGCCGGGATGGACGGCCTCGGCGCCCGAGCGCCGCACGGCTTCGAGCAGCCTCTCGATCGACAGGTAGCTCTCGCTCGCGGGACCCGGTCCGAGCAGGAACGCCTCGTGGCCGCGCCGGGTGTGCCGGGCGTCGCGGTCCAGCTCCGAGTAGACCGCGACGGTCGCGATCCCGAGCTCTTCGCACGCGCGCATGATCCGCACCGCGATCTCGCCACGATTGGCGATCAGGATCTTCGAGAACATCGGCCCGCCGAGACTCTAGCGGCGCGCGAACGGCGGGGCCCGGCCGTTCAGGCGCCGCCCGACGCCTCGGCATATGCCGGCTCGGGCGAGGTTGCCTCTGGGGCCGGTGCCGGCTTGCGGGCCGGCACCGGCCGACCAGCCTGCGATTGGCGTGAGCTCCACCACCGCATCAGCGCGCGTCCGGCGAGCACGGCGACGATCGCGTAGATCCAGCCGAGTGCTACGTCGGAGAAGTAGTGCTCGCCCGTGTAGATCAGCGCGAGCGCCATCGCCAGCGGGTACAGCGCCACGAGTGGGCGCAGCCACTTGCGCTTGCGTGGCCACAGCGTGATCGCGATCAGCAGCGCGAACGCGGTGTGCAACGAGGGCACGGCCGCGACGTTGTTGGCGTACTGGTAGCCGTTTTCGATCAGCGATCCCGCGGAGTGCAGACTGAGGCTGTGCCAGACCGCGGGAATCACGCGGGCGACCGGCGCGATCAGGTGCGCCTGGCTCGCCATCCACGGCGGCGCCGCCGGATACAGCGCGTAGGTGATCAGCCCCGCGAACGAGAGCGTCGCGACGAGCACCGCGAAGGTGCGGAAGCGCTGACGATCGACCTTCCAGAGGATCGTCGCCAGCACCGGCGTAACGAAGAAGTGGGTCAGGTACACCGACCAGAAGACCAGGTCGTACCAGACGACGTGCCCGTGCCACAGCCAGTGCTGCAGCGCGACCGTGGGAGTGGTGCCGCCGAACAGGGCCGTGTCGACCTGCAGCTGGGGCAGGTAGTGGACGGCGAACAGGTGCCCGGCGGTGCCGCGCAGCGAGTCGTACGCGATCAGGATCGCGATGAACGGCAGCCATTCCAGCATGACCCCGCGGGCGTAGCCGCGCAGGTCCGCGAGCGAGAAGCACAGCAGGCCGAGCAGCAGCCACACGGCGAGGATGTCACGCTGGTAGGGGACTCCGAAGACCACGACCAGCGCCGCCGAGGCCGTGACGTATAGGCTCACGGCGATCACCGTGCGGCGTGATGCGTGCAGCATGCGCATGAGATTTTCAATATATACACGCGTCCGTAGGGCTCCCGTTAGGGGAGATTCAGGAAGGATTGGTTTGCTGCCCGCATGATCGAGGTGACCAACGTCACCAAGCGCTACGGAGAGAAGGTCGCCGTGAGCGACCTCACCTTCGAGGTGCGTCCCGGCATCGTGACCGGCTTCCTGGGGCCGAACGGGTCGGGCAAGTCGACGACGATGCGGTTGATCCTGGGCCTCGATGCTCCTAACGCGGGTCGCACGCTGGTCAACGGCAAGCCGTATCGCGACCACGATTCGCCGCTGCACGAGGCCGGCGCGCTGCTGGAGGCGCGCTCGGTCCACACCGGGCGCTCGGCCCGCAATCACCTGCTCGCGCTCGCGCAGACACACGGCATCGGCCGCCGGCGGGTGGACGAGTTGATCGAGAGCGTGGGCCTCAGGGAGGGCGCGGGCAAGCGCGCCGGGGGCT
>QHBV01000109.1 GCA_003244035.1 Solirubrobacterales bacterium
AGGAGATCGCCGACAAGAAGAAGCACGTCACGGCGATGGACCTCGAGGCGCTCTTGACCGACGAGCTGCGGGAGGAGATCGTCGGCTATGCGCTCGAGTGGTTCGACGTGGAGGCGTCCTCGCGCCGCCCGCCGCACGCGACCGTCGGGATCCGCGGTCCGGATGGCAATGAGCTGGTCGGGTCGTTCACGGGAGACGGGCCGGTCGATGCGATCTTCAGGGCGATCAACACGGCGACCGGCCTCGATGCGCGCCTGCGCGAGTTCCGTGTCGACGCGGTGACCGGTGGCCAGGACGCGCTCGGGGAGACCTCCGTCGTGCTCGAGCTCCGTGGGACGACGCCGCCGGGTGCGCGCAGGGGCGTGGCACTGCCGGCGCAGCCGGTGGTGGGCTCCGGTCAGGGCGTCTCCACGGACATCCTCGAGGCGGCCGGACGGGCTTACGTTCGCGCGCTCTCGAGCGCCGTGCGCCGGCGCGGCGTCGCTGCCGAGGCCGAAGCCGCGACGCGACAGGCGGCGTCGGAGGCGCTCACCGCTCCGTAGCGAGGGCGACTCCCTGTCTATAGCCGGCCGCGAGCACCCGTACCCGGGGCTCGCGGCTCATGAAGTCCGACCCCATCGCCGCTGCGCTTTCCATGCTTGGCGCCACCAATCGGACGGCGGCGCCGCGGCGGCGCAGCACCAGCGACTCGAGCGACGCCGCCGAGCGCGCGAGGTCGCGCGCGACCTCGCGCAGCGTATGGCTGCCGGTGATGCTCACGGCCGGATTTAGGCACAGGACGTGCGTGTCACGGCCGGCGGGGGCGGTGTCGAGGTTGGTCGGGCTCCACACGCCGCCGTCGACGTACTCTCGTCCCTCGATTCGCACGGGCGCGAACAGCCATGGAACCGCGCACGAGGCCTGCACCGCCTCACCGACCGTGGCATCCGGCGCTCCTGGCCTGCCGAACACGATCCGCCGGCCGCTGTGACGGTCGACGGCGACAACTCGCAGCCGCCCGTCGAAGCGAGCGCCCGAGCGCTCGACGTGCTCGCGCAGGTCGTCGAGCGTGTCCCGCGGCGGCGGAAGGCGGCGCAGCACGGCGGCGCGCATGACCGCACCGCCGGGCGAGGTGATGCCGAGCGCCAGCGACGCAAACGGCGAGCCCGCGCCGAGCGCCCACGCCCCCGCGTGCCTGACGGCCCCGAGCAGGGCCGCTTGCAGGGCGCCTGCCGGCTGTGACGTCGGGGCGTCGATCTCGGCGGTCGTCGTCGCCGGGGGCCTGCCTGGCGCATTGCCTGCGACCAGGTGGGCGGCGAGAATCGATCCGGCCGAGGTGCCGACGAAGGACTCGCACCGGCGCAGGTCAAAGCCGGTCGCATCCTCGATTCCCGCCAACACGCCCGTCATCCACGCTTCCCCGAGCACGCCCCCGCCGCCGAGCACGAGCACGTCGGGTGGCGAGAGCATCAGATCAGGCTACCTGTGCGACCCGGCCGGGTTCAGCTTCGCCACGAACCGCGTCGACGCCGTCGGACAGCACGACTTTCAACCCTTGAATGGCTGGGAGGCGGGCTGGACGTCGACCAGGCCGAGTAGGTCTCTCGAGCCGATCGGTCAGCGCAGCAGCTCGACCGGCACCACGCGAACCGGGAATGGTTCCTCGGTCTCGTAGGCCTGCGAGTCGATGACCCGGGCTTCCTCCTCGTAGACGTCTCCGGCCAAGCGCAGCACCGCGAGACTGGGTTCCTCAGGATCTACGATCCAATACCACGCGGCCCGCCCAGCGGCGTAGATAAGGCGCTTTTCGGAGAGGTCGCGGCCCCTCCCGCTCGGCGAGAGGATCTCGACGACCAATAGCGGAGGGCGCTCGATGGCCCGCGGACCGATGGCCTCGGGGGTCAGCACCATCAAGTCGGGCTCGGGCACCTGACCCGGGCCGATGCGCCAGGCCAGCGGAGCGAACAAGGCGCGAAGCCCTCTGGATCGTGCCCCTTCCCCGAGCAGGGCGGCCAACTCAGCGGCGACGATCTGATGGGCTGAGCCGGGCGGGGGGCTCGTCACCAAGGCGCCATCCAGGATCTCGTAGCGGTTGCCGTCGTCGGGCGTGGCATAGAGATCCTCCAGGTCCAAGGCCCGGTCGAGCAACGACTCCACGGACCCAGTATGCAACCACCACGTGGCCGGGTATGCGTAGGCTGCCCCAGTCGTACGTGATAACATACGCTCGTATGTCAGCTATTGCGGCCTCCTTTGCCGGGCTCGATCCCCTCGGCCCCCGCGTCCGTGCCCTGCGCGAGGCGATGAACCTGTCGCTGCGGGACTTGGCCGAGCGCTCGGGGGTGAGTGCGCCGATGCTCTCGCAGGTCGAGCGCGGCGAGACCAGCCCGACCTTGACGGTCGCGACACGGATCGCGCACGGGCTCGAGCTGCGCCTCTCGCAGCTGCTCCGCCTCGACGAGCACGGAGCCGTGAGCGTGGTGCGGGCCTCGGAGCGTCGCAAGGGACCCGGAGGGACTAGCGGGCACCGGTACCAAATCCTGACGCCGCCGCTGCCCGGCCAGCGGGCCGAGCTCTCGCTGCACTCACTGGCGTCGGGGGCGGTCACGGGCGGACCGGGTGATCCGCCGATGCACGAGCCCGGCAGCCGCGAGACCGCGCTGGTCCAGTCGGGCTCGGTCGTGCTGGTGTGCGACGGGCAGCGCCACCGGCTGTCCGCCGGCGACTGCGTCACGTTCGACGCCGACCTTCCCCACTACTTCGAAAATCCCGGACCCAATCCGGCCGTGTTGCTGGCTGTTGTCAGCGCGGGCCTGCGAAGGAGCTGAGAGATGACCAAACCGAAGACAATGTTCGACAAGATCTGGGACGCGCACGAGGTCGCGCCCGGGCTGCTGTACATCGACCTGCATCTCGTCCACGAGGTCACGAGCCCCCAGGCGTTCGATGGACTGCGCCTCGCCGGGCGCACGGTTCGGCGGCCCGACCGGACGGTCGCCACCGCCGACCACAACGTCCCCACCGACGGCACGCCGGTCGCGGCGCGGATCAAGGACTCGCTCTCGCGCGTGCAGGTGCAGACGCTCGAGGGCAACTGCGAGGAGTTCGGCATCCCGGTGTACTCGCTCGGATCGGAGCATCAGGGGATCGTGCACGTGATCGGCCCCGAGCTCGGCGTCACCCAGCCCGGGATGACGATCGTCTGCGGCGACTCCCACACCGCCACCCATGGAGCATTTGGAGCCCTGGCATTCGGGATCGGCACGAGCGAGGTGGAGCACGTGCTGGCGACCCAGTGCCTGGGTCAGTCCAAGCCGCGCTCGATGCGGATCCGATACGAAGGGTCAATCGGCTTCGGCGTCACCGCCAAGGACCTGATCCTCGCGACGATCGGGCAGATCGGCGTGGCCGGCGCGGTCGGGCACGCGGTCGAGTACGGGGGGCCGGCGATCGAGGCGCTGTCGATGGAAGGCCGGATGACCGTCTGCAACATGACGATTGAGGCCGGCGGCCGGGCCGGGATGATCGCGCCCGACGAGACGACGTTCGAATGGGTGCTCGGACGCCCGGGGGCGCCATCGGAGCTGCCGGTCGAGTGGCGCTCGCTGCCGACCGACCCAGGCGCGTCATTCGACCGAGAGGTGACGGTGGACGCGGCGGCGATCAGCCCGATGGTGACCTGGGGAACGACACCCGGGATGGTCGTCGGCGTCGGCGATGCCGTGCCTGAGCCGCGCTCGGAGCAGGACGAGCGGGCGCTGCAGTACATGGACCTGCGCCCGGGCACGCCGGTCGAAGACATAGCGCTCGATCGGGTGTTCATCGGCTCGTGCACGAACTCGCGGATCGGGGACCTGCGCGCGGCCGCGTCGGTAGCGGAGGGGCGCCGCGTGGCCGATGGCGTCTACGCGATGGTGGTCCCCGGGTCCGCGCAGGTCAAGGCGCAGGCAGAGCGCGAGGGCCTCGACGAAGTATTCACGCGCGCCGGGTTCGACTGGCGCGGGGCAGGCTGCTCGATGTGCCTGGGGATGAATCCGGACATCCTCCAGCCCGAGGAGCGGTGCGCGTCGACCTCGAACCGCAACTTCGAGGGAAGGCAGGGCAGGAGTGGGCGGACGCACCTCGTGTCTCCGCAGATGGCAGCAGCCGCCGCCCTCGCGGGCCACTTTGTCGACATCCGGGAGTGGAAGGGTGCATCGGCGCCGCAAGGAGCACGACGATGAGGCCGATACAGACGATCACCGGTCCGGTGTCGGTGCTCGAGCGCGATGATGTCGACACCGACCAGATCATCCCCAAGCAGTTCCTCAAGCGCGTGCAGCGCACGGGCTTCGGGGAGTTCCTGTTCTACGACTGGGCCAAGCAGCCGGGGTGGGAGCTGCCCCCCAACCCGATCCTCGTCGCGGGCCGCAACTTCGGGTGCGGCTCGAGCCGGGAGCACGCACCGTGGGCGCTCGAGGACTACGGCTTCCGGGCCATCCTAGCCCCGAGCTTCGCTGACATCTTCTATTCGAACTGTACGAAGATCGGGCTGCTACCCGTCGAGCTGAGCGCTTCGGATTGCCAGGAAATCGCTCGGCTCGGTGAGGCAGAGGTCGACCTCGACGCGCAGGAGGTGCGCTGGCAGCGAGGCTCGGCGCATTTCGAGATCGACCCCGAGATCAAGCACCGTTTGCTGAACGGCCTCGACGAGATCGCGCTGACGCTGGCGCAGGGCGAAACGATCGACGCCTACGAGCGCGAGCGCGAGCGGGCTGGACCAGTCACGACGGCGCTGTGACAGGGCCCAGCGCAACCGCCCTCTTCTCTCGCTATGCCCGCGACTACGACGCGTCGCGGCGCCGGCTGATCCCTGCTTTCGACGACTTCTACGGAGCCGTCGTGGACACGCTCAGCCTCGGTCCCGGCCCGATCGAGCGCGTGCTCGACCTCGGCGCCGGAACCGGGCTGCTGAGCGCCGGGATCCTTGCCGCCCATCCGTACGCGAAGCTCGTGCTGCTCGATGGGTCCGAGGAGATGCTGGCCAGGGCCCAGGCCCGGCTTGGCCCGGCTCTGAGCGAGCTTCACCTCGGCGACATGCGGGATTGCCTGCCGGCTGGGCCATTCGATGCGATCGTCTCCGCGCTGGCGATCCACCACCTCGACGATGGCGCCAAGCGGGATCTGTTCGCAAGGGCTCTCGCGCGCCTTCGCCCAGGCGGAGCGTTCGTCAACGCCGAGCAGGTGGCAGGCCCATCGCGTTCGCTGACAGACGTCTACGACAGGGTCTGGGTCAGGCAATGCCGGGCGCTCGGGGCGACCGCCGAGGAGCTTTCGGATGCGCGCGAGCGGATGGCGAACGACGATTGTGCCGATGTCGATTCGCAGCTGCGCTGGCTGCGGAAGGCGGGCTTCGCCGAGGTCGACTGCGTGCTGAAGTCCTGGCGCTTCGCGGTGATGGCGGCATGGGCGCCGGCGTCATGAGCTCCCGCGACTGGGATGCCGCGAGCTACGACCGCATCTCCGACCCCCAGCTGCAGTGGGCGCGGGAGCAGCTCGGCCGGCTCGACCTGAGCGGCGACGAGGTCGTGCTCGACGCCGGCTGCGGCTCGGGTCGCGCGACCGCCCTGCTGGCCGAGCGCGTGCCCGAGGGGCGCGTGTACGCGGTCGACGTCGCACCCTCGATGGTGGCCCACGCACAATCCACGCTTGGCGATCGCGCGACTGTGCTGTGCCAGGACCTGGTCGAGCTCGAGCTGCCCGAGCCGGTCGACGTGGCCTTCTCGAACGCCACCTTTCACTGGATCGGAGACCACGACGCGCTGTTCGCCGCGCTGCACCGGGCGATCAGGCCGGGAGGCCGGCTGATGGCCCAATGCGGCGGGCGCGGCAATATCGACGCGTTTCGAGCGGCGGCGGACTCGGTCGCTCGCGAGGAGCCATTCCAGCCCCGCTTCGTGGGTTGGCGGAGGCCGTGGAACTACGCGACCGACATCGAGACGGCGGCTCGGCTGGGGCGCGCGGGATTCACCGAGGTCTCATGCTGGCTCGAGCCCAAGTCCGTCATGCCGGCTGACGCTCGCGCGTTCGTCCAGACCGTGTGCCTCGTGCGCCATCTCGACCCGCTTCCCGAGGCTCTGCGCGGTCCGTTCATCGACCGCGTCCTCAATCGCACCGGCGACCCGCTGGTGCTCGAGTACGTGCGCCTCAACATGGAAGCGATCAGAGGGTAGAAGCGCCCACGGAGGGTGACGAGTTATGCGCCATCATGACCACAAACTCATCACGCTGCCGTCATGATGGGCGCTGTGAGCCATCGGGCACCGGCGATCAGCGACGTGCTCGACGCGCGCCGCGCAATCAAGGCGCACCTGCGCCCAACGCCCCTCTATCGCTATCCGCTGCTCGATCTGCTCGTGGGCGCCGAGGTGTTCGTCAAGCACGAGAATCACCTGCCGATCGGTGCGTTCAAGATCCGCGGCGGGATCAATCTGGTCTCGAGGCTGAGCAGGTCCGAGCGCCAGAGCGGCGTATTTGCCGCCTCGACCGGTAATCATGGGCAGTCGATCGCCCTCGCCGCAAACCTGTTCGACGTTCCCGCCACCATCTACGTCCCACGTGGCGCCAACCCGGTCAAGCTCGCCGCGATCCGAGCCTGGGGCGCCGAGGTGATCGAGCACGGCGCGGACTTCGACGAAGCGCGCGCGCGGTGTGTCGTGGACGCCGCCGAACGCCGCGCCCGATACATCGATCACGGCAACGAACCGTTGCTGGTCGCCGGCGTGGCGACCGCCGCCTTCGAGATCCTCGAGGACGAGCCCGAGGTCGAAGCCATCATCGTGCCGCTCGGCGGCGGCAGCGGGGCCGCCGGCGCGTGCATCGTCGCCGGGGCGCTGAGCCCCGACACGGAGGTGATCGCGGTGCAGTCCGCGGCCGCGCCGGCCGCCTACCGCTCGTGGAAGGCGCGCGCGCTGCTGGAGGACGAGATGGGCACCTTCGCCGAGGGGATCGCGACGCGGAGCGCCTGCGCACTCACCCAAGAGATCCTGTGGGACAGGCTCGAAGACTTCGTCCTGGTCTCCGACGACGCGCTGCGGGCGGCCACCCTGCAGATGATCGAGGTCACCCGCAACCTCGTGGAGCCTGCCGGAGCGGCGCCGCTGGCCGCGGCGATGGCCCTGCGCGAACGCCTCGCCGGCAAGCGAATAGCGCTTATCTGCAGCGGCGGCAATATCAGCCCCACGCAGCTCGCGGAGCTGCTCGCATGGGGGCGCCGCCGGCCGGCGTAGTGACCCCGTAAAATCAAAGGAAGCCTTCGAGGAGAAGAGACATGAAGAAGATCCTGGAGATCATCTGCTGCATCCTGCACCCCATCGCGGTGGTGCTGATCTGGATCAACCTGCTCTTCCGCAGCGACATCGGGCTGATCGCGAAGCTCACTTGGGCGATCGCGTCGATCGTGCCGCTCGTGCCGTTCATCTACGTCCTCACGGGTAACGATCTCTGGTAGGGACGGGCCGCCGGCACGGCTCGAGCGGATACCGTCCGGCGCACGATGGCGGTGAAGATCATCCTCCTCCCCGGCGACGGCATCGGGCCTGAGATCGTCGGTCCCGCCGTTGAGGTCCTGGACGCGGTTGCGCCCGGGGAGCTCGAGTTCGAGCAGCACGTCTTCGGCGGCGCCTGCATCGATGCCCACGGCACGCCGCTCACCGACGAGACCCTCGATGCATGCCGCGGCTCCGACGCGATCCTGCTGGCGGCGGTCGGCGGACCGAAGTGGGACACCACGGATCCGGGCAGGCCCCGCCCCGAGCAGGGCCTGCTGGCGCTGCGCCGGGGGCTCGGGCTGTTCGCCAATCTGCGCCCGGTCAGGCCGGTGCCGGCGCTGTACGACGCGAGCCCGCTCAAGCGCGAGCTGATCGAGCGCACGGACCTGGTGGTCGTGCGCGAGCTGACCGGCGGGATCTACTTCGGTGCCAAGACCCGCACCCACGATGAAGCCTCGGACACGTGCGTGTACACGCGCGCGGAGATCGAGCGGATCGCGCGGGTCGCGTTCGGCGCGGCCCGCAGCCGGGTCACGAGCGTCGACAAGGCCAACGTGCTCGAGACCTCGCGGTTGTGGCGGGAGGTGGTCCACGAGCTGCACGGCGCCGAGTTCCCCAATGTCGAGCTCGAGCACCTGCTGGTCGACAACGCCGCGATGCGGCTGATCGCGGCTCCCCGCCACTTCGACGTGATCCTGACCGAGAACATGTTCGGCGACATCCTTTCGGATGAGGCGGCGATGCTGACCGGGTCGATCGGGATGCTCCCGAGCGCGTCGCTGGCCGGCGGCGGCAGCGCGGGCGAGCCCCGGGGCGTCGGCGAGCCCCCCACCCCGGGCGTGTTCGAGCCCGTACACGGGTCCGCGCCCGATATCGCCGGCACCGGCGCGGCCAACCCGCTCGCGATGCTGCTCTCCGCGGCGATGATGCTGCGCCACGGCCTCGCGATGGAAGCGCAGGCGGCGGCGATAGAATCGGCCGTCGACCGGGCGCTGGCCGAGGGGCTGCGCACCCCGGACCTGGGAGGCGGCGCGAGCACGGCGGAGGCCACCCAGGCAGTCCTGCAACACCTGTAAGGAGCGAAATGGAAGTGGAACCAGCGGACTTCATCTGGCAGAACGGGGAGCTCGTCGCCTGGGAGGACGCCAAGGTCCACGTGCTCACGCACGGACTGCACTACGGCACCGGGGTGTTCGAGGGAGAGCGCGCCTACGAGACCTCGCGCGGGCCGGCGATCTTCCGCCACCGCGATCACCTCGACCGTCTGTTCAAGTCGGCCGAGCTCTACTACATGCCGATCCCGTACACGCTTGCCGAGCTGCGCGCGGCGACCCACGAGCTGATCGTCGCCAACGACCTACGCGAGTGCTACATCCGCCCGCTTGCCTTCCGCGGCTACGGTCAGATGGGGCTCTATCCGCTGGACGCCCCCGTCGAGGTGGCGATCGCCGCGTGGGTGTGGGGTGCGTATCTCGGCGAGGAGGGCAAGAAGCGCGGCATTCGGGCGAAGATCTCGAGCTGGCGGCGGATTGGGCACGACTCGTTGATCCCGCACGCAAAGGCGTCCGGGCAGTACCTCAACAGCGCGCTGGCGAAGATCGAAGCGTCCAAGGCCGGTTACGAGGAGGCGATCCTGCTCGACTCGCGCGGGTTCGTGTGCGAGGGCACGGGCGAGAACGTGTACGCGGTCCGTGACGGCCAGATCGTGACGCCGCCGCAGACGGCCGGAATTCTCGACGGCATCTGCCGCAAGTCGATCGTCCAGATCGCCCGTGATCTCGGCTTCGAGGTCGTCGAACGCGACCTGGCGCGGGCGGAGCTGTACCTGGCCGAAGAGGTGTTCCTATCCGGTACGGCGGCGGAGCTCGTGCCGGTGCGGGAGATCGATGACCACGCGATCGGTGGCGGCGGCCCTGGCCCGATCACGCGCCAGATCCAGCGGGTGTACGACGACGCGCTGCACGGCCGCGACCAGCGTTACGCCAACTGGCTCGATCTCGTCGAGGTCCCGGCCGGGCACACGGTCCGGATGACCGGATCGGCCCAGCCGTGATCGCGCCGGCGCGATCCGTGGAGCGAATTTAACCGGGAGGGCGCGCGCCTGCGCGCGCCCTCCCGGTTATTTTCGCCTTCACAACCACCAGGAGATCGCAAGATGACCGCAATTGAGCTGTACGACACGACTCTTCGTGACGGGATGCAGGGCGAGGGGATGTCCCTATCCGCCCAGGAGAAGCTGCGCGTCGCCCACCGCCTCGACGAGCTCGGGATCGACCTGATCGAGGCCGGGTTCCCGAGCTCCAACCCCAAGGAGTTGGAGCTGTTCGAGCTGCTCGCCTCCGAGCCACTCGAGCACGCCTCCGTGGCCGCGTTCGGGATGACGCGACGGCGCGGAGTCCGCGTCGCCTCCGAGGATCCGGCGCTGCGCGTGCTCGCGGAGTGCTTTGCCCCCGTGTGCACGCTCGTGGGCAAGACCTGGGCGCTGCAGCTCGAGAAGGTGCTCAGGGTCGATCGCGCGGAGAACCTGCGGATGATCGCCGACTCGGTCGCGTTCCTGGTCGGCGAGGGCAAGCGAGTCGTCTACGACGCCGAGCACTTCTTCGATGGCTTCGCCGACGACCCCGAGTACGCGCTGCAGTGCCTGCGCGTGGCTGGGGAGGCCGGCGCCGAGACGGTGGCATGCTGCGACACCCGTGGCGGTACGCTTCCCGATCGCCTGGCGTCGGTGATGGCCGAGGTCGTCCGCGCGCTCGCCGGATCGGGCACGGCGCCCGGAATCCACTGCCACGACGACGCCGGCTGCGGGGTGGCGAACACGCTCGCCGCGGTCCAGTGCGGAGCGGTGCACGTGCAGGGGACGATCAACGGCTACGGCGAGCGGTGCGGGAACGCCAACCTCGTCACGATCATCCCCAACCTCCAGCTCAAGCTCGGCTATCGCTGCCTGACCGAAGCGCAGCTGCGGTCGCTGACGCCGGTGGCGCATTTCCTCGACGAGCTGCTCAACTTCCCCCCAAACCCCGACCAGCCATACGTGGGGCGTAACGCGTTCGCGCACAAGGGCGGGATGCACGTCGCCGGCGTGAGCGCGGACCCGGCGACCTTCGAGCACGTCGACCCAGCGGCGCTGGGCAACCGCCGCGAGCTCTTGATCTCCGAGCTGTCGGGCAAGGGCACGGTCCACGCGCGCGCGCGGGACGCGGGGATCACGCTCGACGACGCCGATGCCGCACGAGTCGTAGCCCGCGTCAAGGAGCTCGAGCACCGCGGCTATCACTTCGAGGCCGCCGATGGCTCGTTCGAGCTGCTGCTGCGAAAGCAGACCGGCGAGTACGAGTCGCTGTTCCGCCTCGAGTCCTGGCGCGCGATCGTCGAGCAGCGCGCCGACGGTCGCGTTGAGACCGAGGCGACGATCAAGATCTGGGTCGACGGCGAGCGCTACGTGCGCACCGCGGAGGGCAACGGCCCAGTCAACGCGCTCGACCGTGCCCTGCGCGACGCGCTGATCGAGATTCACCCGCACCTGGCGGCGATCGATCTGGTCAATTTCAAGGTCCGGATCCTCGACGAGGCCAAGGGCACCGGCGCGGTCACCCGGGTACTGCTCGACTCCTCCGACGGCGACGAGACGTGGGGGTCGATCGGCGTCTCGGAGAATGTGATCGAGGCTTCCTGGGAGGCGCTGGTGGACTCGCTCGAGTACGGCATGCAGGTTTCCCGTCGGAGCGCCACCACCGCCACCGCGCCCACGCCGGGGTCGTGAGCCCCGAGGTCGTGACCGACCCGATTCCTCTCGCCCGCCCGGTCCTGGGCGGGGAGGAGGAGGCGCGCGTGCTCGAGGTGCTGCGCTCCGGCGTCCTGTCGCTCGGCCCGCGGCTCGATGAATTCGAACGGACCTTCGCGGCGCGGGTCGGCGCTCCGTTCGCGAGCGCCGTCTCGAGCGGGACCGCGGGCCTGCACCTGGCGCTGCGGGCGGCCGGCGTGAGCGACGGCGCCGAGGTCGTCACGAGCCCGTTCTCGTTCGTCGCCAGCGCGAATGTCGCCCTCTACGAGCGCGCGCGGCCGGTGTTCGCCGACATCGATCCCGTCACCTTGAACCTGGACCCTGGCGCGGCCGCGGCCGCCGTGACCGACCGGACTGCGGCGCTCTTGCCGGTGCACATCTTCGGCTACCCCGCCGACATCCCCGCGCTCGAGCGGCTGGGACTGCCGATCGTCGAGGACGCGTGCGAGGCGCTCGGCGCCGTGCACGCCGACGGCACCCCCGTCGGCGGCCGCGGTCATCCGGC
>QHBV01000110.1:0-1185 GCA_003244035.1 Solirubrobacterales bacterium
TCGGCGAACAGGTACGGCGGGATGTGCTCGAGGCGCTTACTCGGTCGCATGCAGCTCCTTGATGAAGTCGTCGGCCAGCGTGCCGGAGAAGACCGGCACCGCCCAGCCGCTGAGATTAACGTGGAGGTCATCGGAGACCTCGACCTCCAGCTCGCCGCCGTCGAGCACGACGGTCACCGGCGAGTCCCCGCCCTGCAGGACGTGGGCGACCGCCGCTCCCGTGGCGCCCGTCCCGCTGGCCGAGGTCTCCCCCACGCCGCGCTCGAAGATCCGGACTCGGATCCGATCGGCGGCGAGCGGCGCATACCACGAGACGTTGGTGCGCTGCGGAAACAGCTCGTGGGACTCGATCGCGGGCCCGATCGCCGGCAGGTCGAGGGCCTGCAGGGTCGCCTGGTCGGCGACCCGGATGGCGCACTGGGGGTTTCCCACCTGGACGTGCTGAAAGGACCAGGGGCTGCCGCCGGCGGTCAGGCGAGACTGGCCGTCGGGCGGGCCCTGGGGGTAGTCGGTGCTCTGGGTGCGCACCCGGCCGATGTCCAGCCGGGCAGTGGTCGGCGAGGTGATCGTGGGACGGATCTCCCCGGCGGCGGTCTGGATCGAGAACTCGTTGTGATCTGACCAGCCGTGGCGGCGCAGGTAGAGCACCGCCTCGCGGGCCCCGTTGCCCGACAGCTCTGCCTCCGAGCCGTCGGGGTTGAAGATCCGCAGCCGGGCGACGAACCCCGGCTCGTCGGGCGCCGACAGCAGCAGGATCCCGTCGGCGAACACGCCCGTGTGCCCGGCGCACAGGGCGCGGATGCGGGCGGGTGTCAGCTCGAAGCCGAGCTGCTCGGCCTCCACGATCAGGTAGTCGTTGCCCAACGCTTGCCACTTCTCGAAGTCCACGCGGCGGTGAGTGTATGTGTACCGTCGCCCCGTCATGGTTCGGCGCATCCGCCTCTCGGCGTCCACGCCGCTGCTTGCGCTTGCTCTGGTGTCGGTGCTGTCGCTGGCGGCGCGCGGCCTGCTGCTCGGTCAGCCGTGCATGTCGCCGTGCACGCAGGCCGCCCAGCACACGCTGGTCTTCGACGAGGCCTACTACGTCAACGCCGCGCGGGTGATCGCCGGCATCCATCCCCCCTCCGGCTCGCACTACGCCGCCTCGCCGCTGGGCACCGATCCCAACGCCGAGCACCCCCAGGG
>QHBV01000110.1:1239-2625 GCA_003244035.1 Solirubrobacterales bacterium
CTGGCGATCCTGGGGATGTTCGCGCTCGTGCGCGCCGCCGGCGGCGGGCGCTGGTCGGCGGTGGGAGCGGCGGGGCTCATGGCCTGCGACAACCTGCTGCTCGTCCACGGACGGATCGGAACGTTGGACATCTACGCGGTGGCGGGAATGATCTGGGGCGTGGCGCTGTACCTGCGCGGCTGGTGGGTGGCCGCCGGGGTGACGCTGGCCGCCGCCGACTGCCTCAAGGAGGTGGCGCCCTACGCGCTGATCGTCCTGGGGCTGGTGGAGCTCGCTCGCTGGTTCGTGGCCCGCCGCGATCCCGACCCGCCCGTGGACTGGCATTGGCGGCCCGGGTTGACGCGTTTGGCGGCCACGGCGTTCGTCAGCATCGGCCTGTTCGTCGGCCTGCTCGGCCTCATGGGCGTGATCGCCAAGCCATATGCCGACAGCGAGGCCAGCCTCATCACCGGCGGCCCGTTTGACCACCTCTGGCACATGGTCAGCTACGCCGCGAACCTGACCAGCCCCCACGGCCCGCAGGGAATCGCCTCCTACCCCTGGCAGTGGCTGGTGGACCTCAAGCCGATCACCTACCTGCGGATCAACCCCTCGCTGCCCGGACAGGGGCTGTACGCGATCCATCCCGTGTCGGCGTTCCTCGGAGTGGTGAGCCCCCCGATCCTGCTACTGGCGATCCCCGGCGTGCTGTTCGGGATCTACCGGTCGGGCTCCCGCCGACGGGCCGTCGCCAGCACCGGAGCTCCCGTGCGCACGCTGGGCGACGTCCAACTGGCGATCCTGGGCGCCGCCTGGTTCGTCGGGACGTGGCTGCCCTACGAGCTGCAGAGCGCAGTGGACAGCCGCACCAGCTACCTCTACTACATGGTGGTCGTGATGCCGGGCATCTACGTGGCGGTCACCTACCTGATCTCGATCGGCTGGCGACGGCGTCAGAAGTGGCTGCGGATGGGGATCGGGCTGTGGGCGGTGAGCGTGGTGGTCGCCGTGGTGCTGATGTACCCGTTCGTGGCGGCGTTCTGAGGCGGTCTCGCCGCGTCAGCTCGCCGACCAGCGGGCGGCGATCTCGCTGGCCGCGTCGCCGGGCGGACGGCCCGTCACGTCGATCACGTGGGCGCCGGCCAGCTTGCGCATCCACGTGAGCTGGCGACGGGCGTAATTGCGCGTCCGGCGCTTCATCGCCTCCACGTCGCCGGCCAGCAGCTCGTCGAAGCCCAGCGCCTTGCGCGCGTTGGTCGATGCGCCGGCGGCATGGGCGCGGCGCACCTCGTCGAGCACTCCGGCGGCCAGCATCGCGTCCACGCGGGCGTCGATGCGCTCGTACAGGGCCTCGCGTCCCATCGTGAGGCCGACGAGCAGCGTGGGGCGGCGGGTGGCGTCGGTCCA
>QHBV01000110.1:2670-5703 GCA_003244035.1 Solirubrobacterales bacterium
AGCGCGCGCACGATCCGCTGGCGGTCGGTGGGCGCGATCTCGGCCGCCGCCCAGGGGGCGCGCGTGGCCAGGATCGCGTGCAGGGCCTGGGGACCGCGCGCCTGAAGCTCGGCGATCCAGCGCTCGCGGACCCCCTGCGCCGGCGGAGGGCGCAGGCTCAGCTCGGTGAGCGCCGCGCGCACGTACAGCCCCGTCCCGCCGACCACGATCGGCCGCCGGCCGGTCGCCACCAGCTCGTCGATCTCGGCGTGGGCGAGCTCAGCGTATTGGCCGGCACTGAACGTGGCATCGACGGGCAGAAAGGCCAGCAGCCGATGCTCCAGCTCTGCCCGCTGGCGAACGTCCGCCGCGCCGGTGAGGATCGACAGCCCGGCGTAGACCTGCAGCGCGTCGGCGGAGACCGCGGCCGGGTCCTCGCCCGCGCCTCGCAGACGCTCGGCGAGAGCGATCGCCACGTCGGTCTTGCCCACCCCGGTGGGACCGAACAGCGCGATCACCTCGGCAGCGGCCATCGGCGCAGTATCGTGACCAGATGCTTGCAAGCGTGGTGCTGGGGTGAGAGCCGGGGCCGGAATCTCCACCGCCAGCGACCCGTTGGCGGGAGCGATCGAGGCCGCCCGGGCGGCGGCCGACGCCCTGGATGGCCAGCCGGCCGATCTGGCGGTGGTGTTCGCCGCGGGCGCCCATCTGGCCGCCCCCGAGACCACGCTGCGGGGGGTGCACGCCGCCCTGGCGCCCGAGGCGCTGATCGGCTGCGGCGCCGGCGGCGTGCTCGGCGAGGGCCGCGAGCACGAGACCGGCACGGCGGTGGCGGTCTGGGCGGCCTCACTGGGCGGGGGCTCGGCCCGGTCCTTTCACGCCACCGTGACCGAGGTGGATGACGGAGGCGTGCTGGAGGGGCTGCCCGAACCGAGCGTCGATGCTGCCCTGATCCTGCTCTCCGATCCGTACACCTTTCCCACCGATGCGGTTCTGGAGGGCCTGGCCCGCGACACCCCGGGCGTGCCGGTGCTCGGCGGCGTCTCCAGTGCGCGCACGCTCGGCGGAACGGGCGCGCTGTTCCTCGATCAGACCGTCTGCGAGGACGGTGCCGTCGGCGTGTGCCTGGACGGGGTCGAGATGCTGCCGTGCGTCTCCCAGGGCGCCGCGCCGGTCGGCCGTGAGATGACGATCACGGCCGCCGACGGCAACGTCATCCTCGAGCTGGCCGGCAAGCCGGCGGTCCAGTCAATCGAGGAGGTGATCTCGGAGCTGCCGATCGCCCAGCGGGCGCTGGTGGCGTCAGGGCTGCTCATCGGGATCGTCATCGACGGCGGCAAGCCTGACTACGAGCAGGGTGACTTCCTGGTCCGGGGCGTGCTCGGTGCCGACGCCGACACCGGGGCGGTAGCCGTGGGGACCAACGTCCAGCCGGGGCAGGTGGTGCGCCTGCACGCCCGCGACGCCCGGTCGGCCGACGACGACCTGCGCCGGGCGCTGGGGCTGCGTGCAGAGGCCAGCGGCTCGCAGCGCCCGGCCGGCGCCCTCGTCTTCTCCTGCAACGGTCGCGGGCAGTCGATGTTCGGCGCCGGTGATCACGACGCCACGATGATCCGGGACGTGCTCGGGGGGGCGCCGGCGGCGGGGTTCTTCGCCGCCGGGGAGATCGGGCCCGTCGGCGGGCGCAGCTTCCTGCACGCATTCACCGCCACGGTGGCGGTGTTCCCGCAGTAGCCTGGCCGCCGTGCCCAGGCGCCCTCCAATCGCGCTCGCCGCTGCCACCGTGCTGCTCACCGGCGCCAGCGGGGGCATCGGCCAGGCGATCGCGCGCGCTCTGAGCGCGCGGGGCGCGCGGCTGCTGCTCACCGGTCGCCGGGGCGACGTCCTGGAGGAGTTGGCGCGGGAGCTCGGGGCGGTGGCGCTGGTCGCCGACCTGGCGCTGCGAGCCGACGTGGAGCGTCTGGCCGCCGAGGCCGTGGGCGCCGGTGTCGACGTGCTCGTGGCCAATGCGGGCCTGCCGGCCAGTGGCGAGATCGGTGAGCTGGAGGGCGATCAGATCGATCGCATGCTCGACGTCAACCTGCGCGCCCCGATCGCCCTGTCGCACCGCCTGGCGCCGATGATGGCCGCCCGGGGCAGTGGTCAGATGGTGTTCATCTCCTCGCTCTCGAGCCAGGTCGCCTCCCCCGCCTCGTCGCTGTACTCGGCGACCAAGTTCGGCCTGCGCGGCTTCGCGCTGGGGATCCGCCAGGACCTGCGCCGATCGGGCGTCGGTGTATCGCTGGTCGTTCCGGGCTTCATCCGCGACGCCGGCATGTACGCCGACGTCGGTATGGCGCTTCCACCCGGGGTCGGGACGCGCTCGCCCGCGGAGGTCGCCGCCGCCGTGATCCGGGCGATCGAGCGCAACCCGGCCGAGCTCCACGTCGCGCCCCTCAGCCTGCGACTGGGAGCGGCGTTCGGTTCGATCGCTCCCGCGCCGGCAGCGCTGGGCAGCCGCCTGCTCGGATCTGACCGGATCGCCGCCCGGATCGCCGAGGCCCAACGCTCTCAGCGCTGAGCGTTCACAGGGCGCGCCGTGCTCGCCGGGTTCGGTCAGCGGCGGTCGGCGGCGGCGGCGATCGCGTGCTCGCCGGTCACCGAGGACAGCGCAGCCATGATCTCATCGGCGAGCCGGGAGCCGTCGTTGGCAAGCTCCGGGGTGGCCTGCACCCGGACCACGACGTCGTCACCATCGACCTCCTCGAGCAGGACGGCCTTGGAACTCGTCGGCGTGCCGATCTCGTTGTCGAGGATCGCCTGCACCTGGCTGGGTCTCACCCCGGAAGTCAGTCGCACCTTGACGTCGACGGAGTCGGGTTCCCTGAGCGGCATCACGACCGCTGCCAGGACGACGTTATTGGGGATCATGATCTGGTCGGCGCCGCGCGTCAGGGTCGTGTAGAGCAGGCCGAGCGAGCTCACGACCCCCTCCGTGGTACCGCCCACTGCCCCGGCCTGAAACCGCACTCGCTCCCCGACCCGGAACGGCCGAGCGCTCAGGAGCACCATTCC
>QHBV01000111.1 GCA_003244035.1 Solirubrobacterales bacterium
CGCCCCAGGCACCCGCGGCGGCGCCCGCCGCCGCCGGGGGGGGGGGGGGGCCACCCCCAGCCGCGCCGCGGTCAGGGGTCCCCGCAGCTCATGGCTCGCCCGGGCAACGGTCTCACGCCGGGCGGACCGTGAGCACCACGCGAGCAGGCCGAGCGCCGCCCCGATGCCAGCCACCAGCCAGCCACCGGCACTGAGCAGCGTCACTGCCCCAGAGCCCCATCTACAAGTCGATACCCGACGCCCCAGACATTGACCACGAACCGCGCTCCGCCGCCGCTCAGCTTCTTGCGCAGGCGGGACGCGTGCGAGTCGAGCGTCCGCGTCGTGCCCATCGCGCGAAAGCCCCACACGCCGCGCAGAAGCTCCTCCCGGGTGAACACGCGAGTGGGCTCTGCGGCGAGCGCGCGCAGGAGCGCGAACTCCTTCTTCGATAGCACCAGTGGCTCGCCCGCCAGCCATGCCTGACGTGCCAGCGGGTCGACCTCCAGCGAACCGACGCGCATTCGTCCCGATCTCGGCCTCCTGGCGTTGCGTCGCAGCAGCGCCGCGATCCTCGCGTGAAGCTCGGGATAGCTGAATGGCTTGCTCATGAAGTCGTCGCAACCACGCTCGAACCCTCGGAGCCGATCGAGCTCCCCGCAGCGTCCGGAGAGCACGAGCAGCGGAAGGTCTGGATCGACGCTGCCGGCGATGCGGTCGGCCTCGCGCACGTGGCACAGCAGCTCGAGCCCATCACCGTCGGGCAGGCCCAAATCGACGATCGCCAGATCGGGGAACCGGGTTGAGATCAGACACTGGGCTTCAGCGACACATGCGGATTCGAGCACCTCATAGCCGTCGGCCGAGAGGTTGTCCGCGAGGAACCTCCGTGTCGTGTGGTGGTCTTCGACAACCAGAATCGTGGCGGGGCCAGAGTTCATGTCCTTCAGAGCCCACAGCGGCGATAATTCGCCCCCGGCGACCGCAAGAGCTACGCCCGCCGGCGACCCAAGCCGCCGGCTGCCTGCAACATCGCGTTCAGCCAGTGGGCTGGGCAGGAATCCGAAATATGATCGCGACGCGCTTATGCACCGACGCGGGAACTACAGCTCCGGCGAGGACTTCGTGCTCGAATACGGCGAGCTGAGGTTCACGTTCAACGAACGCGATTTTCGCGAGCGCTGCGAGCAGGCTGCGCGCAAGCTCGGATTCCTCGGTGGGGCCGTCGCGGAGAACGAGGCCGAGGATCTGATCAACCTCGTCGTCAACGGCGAGGTCACCGACCCCGCCTCGGCCCTGGGAGAGCACGTCAACGACTGCTGGCCCGAGCTCGTCGGTCCGTCCGACCGGTCGCTCGTGCACTGGCTGCGGCGGTTGATCTTCCGGGGCGCATGGCTCGACCAGCGCGTCAAGGAGGGCGAGCTGGACGTCTCCTTCGACGAAGATGCAAGCGCGTTCGTCTACATCCAGCCCGACCGCGACGGAGAGCAAATCGAGCTCGCCCCGGAGCCGAGCTGGAACCGGGTCGCATACGTGCGGCGCTAGGCCGCCGGGACTGCCCGCCCGAGCCCACCCGCGACTACCCGCCCGAACCGACCAGCGCCGAGATCTGCTGGTTGGCGGGCGCCGGGTTGTCGAGCAGCAGCCTGGGAACGGTCACCAGCTGGTAGCGGCGCGCGCGCAGCGCGGCGATGATCTCCGGCAGCGCGGCCACCGTCTGCGAACGATCGCCACCGGCGTCGTGCATCAGGACGATCGCGCCCGGCCGCGCGCTCGCAATCGCAGCGTGCACGATCGCCTGGGTGCCAGGGCGGCGGTAGTCGCCGGTGTCCACCGTCCATAGGACCATCAACATCCTGTACTTGCGCAGCAGCGCGAGCGTGGTGTCGTTCCACAGGCCGTACGGGGGACGGAACAGGCGCGGGAACGGCGCGCCGTAGTCGCCGATCAATGAGCTCTGCTCGAGCAGCTGGCCCTGTTGGTCGGCCGCCGAGAGTTTCGACATCGGCGCGTGGGTCTGCGTGTGATCGCCGATCGGATAGCCATCGGCGACGATCTTCGATGTCGAGGCGTGGAAGTACTGCTCGAGTACCCCGACCTCGAAGAACGTGGCGGGCACGTCGGCCCGATGGAGCACCGCGAGGATCTGTGGTGTGTACGGTCCCGGGCCGTCATCGAAGGTGAGCGCGATCTCTCGGTGCTGCGAGCCAGCCACGCGGACATAGGGGGTGTAGGCGAGCGTGCGGTCGATCGCGGCGTTCTCACTCGCGCGCTCGGCGATCGCGAACGACCCGGAGCCGTTCCCCGCGAGCGACTTGATCCGGCCGAAGAAGCCAAGCGGCTCGGTTCTCGCGTGGTGAGCGATCGTGCTCCCGCCGACGCCGGCGGCGATGACCACGACCAGAGCTACGCCCACGAGCGTCACCAGCGCGAGCGCGCGCCGGCGGCGATAGAGCGGGTCGATCGGTTGGCGCTTGCCCGGCATCCGAGGAGATGATGCCGACTCTGCCTCCCACTACCCTCCCGGAGCCATGCAAGCACCGGTTTGGGTAGTGATCCCGACGTACAACGAGGCCGACAACGTCGAACGGATCGTCCGGGCGGCGGCTGCGGAGCTGCGCCGCGTGGCGCGCGGGCGGCATCGGATCCTGGTGGTCGACGACAGCTCGCCTGACGGCACCGGAGCAATCGCCGACTCGCTCGCGCGTGAGCTGGAGGTCGTCGAGGTGCTGCACCGTGAGTGCAAGGCCGGCCTGGGCCACGCCTATCTCGCCGGCTTCGCACGCGCGCTCGCCGGTGGCGCCGAGCTCGTGATCGAGATGGACGCGGACTTCTCTCACGATCCACGCTATCTGGGAGATCTGCTGCACGCCGCCAAGGAGGCCGACGTCGTGCTCGGCTCGCGCTACGTCCGCGGCGGCGGGGTGCGCGACTGGGGGCTGCTGCGCCGGCTGGTCAGTCGTGGGGGCGGTGTCTACGCGCGGGCGATCCTCGGGGTCGACATCCGCGACCTGACTGGCGGCTTCAAGTGCATCCGTCGCGCGGTGCTCACCTCGATCGACCTGCAGAGCGTGCGCGCCGAGGGGTACGTGTTTCAGATCGAGCTCACCTACCGCGCGATCCTGGCCGGATTTCAGGTGCGAGAGATCCCGATCGTGTTCCGCGACCGGAGCGCAGGCTCGAGCAAGATGTCGACGCGGATCGCGTTTGAGGCGATCTGGCTGGTGCCGCGGCTGCGCCGCAGCGCAGCCGCGGCGGTCGCGCGCGCCGCTCGCCAGAGCGCGGGGCGAGTACCTGCGCAGACCTAACGTGATCCCAACGTTGCCAACACCGCAACCGCCCACCGGACGGGCATCCTCCAGCTAGATGAGCGCTCCCGGTCCCCTCGGCGCCACGCCGCAGGGCGCCACGCCCCAGGGCGCCTTCGAGCCCGGCGGCCCGTTCGAGCGTGGCGGCGCGCTTCATCTTGGGGCACGCACGGCGCTCCGCGCGACGGCCCCGCGTGCCACCGCCTCGCGCACCCGGGCCGGCCTCGCCGGCCTGGGTGGCCTGCTGCTCGCTGCCTGCGTGATCTCGGTCTCGGCCGCGCACACCGATCTGCTGCTGCCGGAGTCCGTCCGCCCCGTTCCCGACTGGCTTGCGGGCCCGCTCGGCGGTGCCGGCGTCGGTCTCAGCGGCGGCGGCCTGATCCTCGTGCTGGTGCTGATGCTCGGCTCCTACGTACTCGCCGTACGTGCCGCGGACCGGCTGTCCCCGCGGACAGTCCTGATCACGATTGCCACGCTCCATGCGCTGATGCTGCTCGCGCCGCCGCTGCTGTCGACCGACGCCTTCAGCTACCAGGCCTACGCGCGGATGTGGGCTCTATTGGGGACGAACCCATATCTGCAGGGCCCGCACGTGCTGGGGCCCGATCCGCTATCTCCATTTATCGGCGCAAAGTGGGTGGCCACGCCGACCGCCTACGGGCCGATCTTCACCGCGCTCAGCTACCTGCTGGCGCCGCTTTCGATCGCCGCCAGCGCGTTCTCCTACAAGGCGATCGCGGCGCTTGCGAGCCTCGCCACCGTGGCGCTGGTGTCGGGCGCGGCGCGTCTGCGCGGCCTGAACCCCGTGAAGGCCGCGGCGCTCGTGGGACTCAATCCCCTGCTGGTCGTCTACGGCGTGGGCGGTGGGCACAACGACCTGTGGATGCTCGCCGCGATCGCGGCCGGCCTTTATGCCCTGCTTGCACAGCGCCGGCGCACCGGCGGCGCGCTGCTCGTGATCGCGGCCGGCATCAAGCTGACCGCCGGGCTGCTCCTGCCCTTTGCGCTCGCCGCCGGCAGCGGCCTTGGCGCTCGCGACCGCCGACGCTCGGTCCTGATCGGCGCCGGCGCCGGCGCCGCTGGCGTCTGCGCCCTCTCGCTGGCGATCTTCGGGACGGGGCCGATGCACTTGCTGGGAACGCTTCAGAAGGTCCAGGGCGAAGGCGACTGGCACAGTATCCCGGGGCTCATCACCACCCGGCTCGGACTTGGAACCCTCGGGCATCTCACCAGCATCGGGCTGGCGGCAATCTTCGCAGGCGTGCTCGCGTGGCTGCTCCGGCGCGTCTGGCGCGGGGAGATGGACTGGATCGACGGCGCCGGGTGGGCGACGGTGGCGCTGTTGATCACCGCGAGCTCGACGCTTCCGTGGTACGTGGCGTGGCTGCTGCCGCTGGCTGCGCTCGGCACCGACCGACGCCTGTGGCGTACGGCGATCGTGATGACTTGCGTCATCCAGGGGATCCAACTACTCGGATACCTTCCCCACCGCGGTTAACCGTGGCGGCACTGGGTTCCCTCCGTCGTACCATGACCCCATGAGCGTGCAGCCCAGCCACGAACAGGGGCCGCGGAGCCTGGGGCTGCTCAGCGTGGTGGCGCCCGTGTACAACGAGGAAGCCACGATCGATCAGTTCTATGCGCGCGTCTGCGGTGCGCTCGATGGCCTGCGGTTCGAGCTGGTGCTGGTCGACGACGGCTCGAATGACGGTTCGGCGGCGGCACTGGACCGGCTCGCGGAGGCCGACCCCCGCGTTCGGATCGTCTATCTGTCCCGGAACTTCGGCCATCAGACGGCGCTCACAGCCGGCCTTGACCATGCCTGCGGAGATGCGGTGGTGATGCTGGATGCCGACCTCCAGGATCCGCCCGAGTTGATCCCGCGGATGCTCGACCACTGGGGGGCGGGCTGCGATGTGGTGTACGCGGTCCGCGAGCAGCGTGAGGGCGAGTCGCGCTTCAAGCTCGCCACCGCACGCTGGTTCTACACGCTGTTCGACAAGCTCGCCCAGGTCGAGCTCGACCACAACTCCGGCGATTTCCGACTGCTCGACCGTCGCGCCCTGAGCGCACTGCTGTCGATGCGTGAGCGCAATCGGTTCCTGCGCGGGATGACCGTGTGGGTCGGCTACACCCAGGCGGCGGTGCCATACCGCCGGGACCCGCGGTACGCCGGCGAGACCAAGTACACGATCCCGAAGATGCTGCGTTTCTCGCTCGACGCGATCTCGTCGTTCTCACACCGCCCGCTCCAGCTCGCGACGCTCCTGGGGTTCCTGATCTCGACACTCGCGTTCGTCGCGATCCCGGTCGTGATCGTGCTTCGCATCCTCGGGTCCTATCTCCCCGGGTTCGGAGCGATCACGATCATCATGCTGCTGCTCGGCGGAATCCAGCTGATCTCGATCGGGATCATCGGCGAGTACGTCGGCCGGATCTACGATGAGGTCAAGGGCCGCCCGTTGTACCTGGTGCGGGCAAGACGAAACATCCCCGAGGCGCAAGGCTCGCCCCAACCGCTGCCCGCCGCCTCCACGCACGGCCAGGACGAGCGGTAGCGCTCAGCTCAGCCCCCCGCCGGACTCGGTCCAACCGCCCGGCCCGGTCCGAGTCCCGCCTCCCCGAGATCGTATTCCGAGCCCAGCTCGGGCCCCGCTCCGTTGCCGGTTGTGCCGGCGGCCCGCTCGAGTGTCGCGATCCGGGCGGCGAGCGCCTTGATCGCGTCGGCGATCGGGTCGGGCAGGTGGACCCAGTCCACGTCCGGGCCCTCCGGTCGCCGGCCCTCGACCCGGACCGGGTGGCCTGGGTTGCCGACGACCGTGGAGTTTGGTGGCACGTCGTGGATGACGACGCTGTTGGCGCCGACCTTGGAGCCGTGTCCGACGGTGATCGGTCCCAGCAGCTTCGCGCCGGAGCCGATCGTGACGTTGTCCTCCACGGTGGGATGGCGCTTTCCCGTGGCGAAGCCCGTCCCTCCCAGCGTCACGCCCTGATACAGCGTGACGTCGGAGCCGATCTGGGCTGTCTCGCCGATCACCACGCCCATGCCATGGTCGATGAAGAAGCCGTCGCCGATGATCGCCGCGGGGTGGATCTCGATCCCCGTCAGCGCGCGCGCCACCGCGGCGATCGCCCGCGGCAGAATCGGCACTCCCACCCCGTGCAGCGCGTGCGCGACGCGATGGGCGAGCAGCGCATGCACGCCCGGCCAGGTGGCGAGGATCTCCGGGGAGCCCACTCCCCTGGCCGCCGGATCGCGGGTCTGCGCGGCGGCCACGTCGCGTTTGATCTCTGCAGCGGTGCGGGCAAGGAGCGCGAAGCGCAACATCGTTAGAGCGTAGCTGGCGGACTGCGGCGGCCCAGGCCCTCGCGCCCGGACACATACCCTTCGCTAGGGCGCGAAGAACGGGGTCGAGACGTAGCGTTCGCCGGAGTCCGGCAGGATCGTCACGATCCGGGCACCACGGAGATCCTGGCGCCGGGCGAGCTCCAGCGCCGCCCAGACGGCGGCTCCTCCGGAGATTCCGGTCAGGACCCCTTCGCGGCGCGCCAGCCGGCGGGCGGTTTCGATCGCGTCCTCGTCCTGCACCGCGATCACCTCGTCGATCACCTGGCGGTTGAGCACGGCGGGGACGAAGCCCGCACCGATGCCCTGGATCTTGTGTGCACCCGGTCGCCCCCCAGACAGAACCGCCGAGCCGCGAGGCTCGACCGCGACGACGTGGCAGCGGGGATTGTGCTCCTTGAGCATCTCCCCCACCCCGGTGATCGTGCCGCCGGTGCCCACCCCCGCGACGAACACGTCCACGCGTCCCGCGAGCGCGTCGAGGATCTCGGGCGCCGTCGTGCGGCGGTGGATCTCGGGGTTGGCCGGGTTGGCGAACTGATCGGGCAGGAACACGTGCTCGCGCGCCGCCAGCGCGCGAGCAGCCTCGACGGCTTCGGTCATGCCGCCGAGCGACTCCGTTACCTCGACCCGAGCGCCGTAGAGGCGCAGCAGGCCCTCCCGCTCCCGGCTCATGCCCTGTGGCAGCGTCAGCACCAGCTCATAACCCTTTGCCGCGCACACAAACGCCAGCGCGATCCCGGTGTTGCCGCTGGTCGCTTCCACGATCGTGCTCACACCCGGCTCGATCAGCCCGTCGCGCTCGGCTGCCTCGATCATCGCGACACCGATGCGATCCTTGACGCTCCCACCTGGATTGAACGCCTCGAGCTTGGCGAACAGCTGCACGTGAGGCTCGGGCGCGATCCGCGCCAGGCGCACGATCGGAGTGCGGCCGACGTGCTCGGCGATATTGGTTGGGATTCCCAGCACCGGTCAGATTTGGTACATCGGCGCCCCCGCAGCGCGGGCCTCGGCCTCGGCGACGTCGGCGACCGTTGAATCGGCCAGGACCAACCTGGCGGCGGCGGCGGCGGCGGCGAAGACCCCTCTCGCGTCCTGTCCGATCGGGCCGTCGAGCAGCTCGACGAGCTCCAGCACCGTCACCTCGCTCGCCGGTCGCGCCAGGCTGTACCCGCCCTTGACCCCCCGCTGTGAGCGCAGCACTCCAGCGCGGCGCAGCGTCGCGAACAGCTGCTCGAGGAACTGCACCGGGATCTCACCCCGCTTGGCCAGCTCGGCGATCGGCACCGGCCCGACATCGCCGTGGCGGTGCAGCGCCACCAGCGCGCGCAGCGCATACGGCGACTTGGTGGTGATCGAGATCATCTCGCGCCGCGATCATCGCAGGCGCACGGCGAGCGCGTGCGGACGCCGGCTGTGTCTAGATCCAACCCCGTTCGGTCGCGACCAGCACTGCCTGAGCGCGGTCGATCACGCCGAGCTTGCCATAGACGTTGTGCAGGTGCGTGCGCACGGTGCTGGTGGAGAGGCCGAGCTCGCCGGCGATCTGCTTGTACACGGACCCGCCCGCGAGGCGACCCAGCACCTCGAGCTCGCGCCCCGACAGCGGACACGGCTCTATCCGGGCCGGGCGCGTCCTCGCGCCGGACAGCGGCAGGTCATACATCACGGCTCGCAGCTGGGCGGGGCGCAGGCCGGCGCTCTGCCCGGCTTCGATCAGCTCCGAACGTGAGACATCGTCGCCGAACGCGTGGTGGGCGAGCATGTCGGCGAGCCGCACCAAGGCGGCCTCCCCTTCTGCATCATGCGCATGGTGACGCTCAATCACCGTGGCTACAGATTTGGGCAGGCCCCAGCGGCGGGCCAGCACGCCACCCACGGCCGCGTGATCGACTCCGAGCTCGCAGCGCTCGCGCGCCAGGCGCTCCTCCGGGGTGCGGGCGTCCCCGTGGGTCTGGGCCGGATACCCGGGATACGCGTGCACAAGCACGAGCTTGCCGATATCGTGCAGTAAGGACGTGACCATCAGGCGGTCACGCTCCGGGTAACCAAGCTCGCGCCCGACGCGATCGGCGGCGCGCTGGGTGGCGAGCGCGTGCAGCCGCAGGCGCTCGGGAGCCCGCTGCCAGACCGCGGTGCGCTCGAAGTAGTCAAACGTGCGGGCGTGGCTGACGATCGCGTGCACCGCCCGGGGCGAGAGCGCTTGCACCGCCTCCCCCGCGCTCTCCACGCGTCCCCGGGTCGGGCCCTCTATGTGGTTGGCAAGCCGAAGTACGGTCACGGCGAGCGCGACGTCAGCCTCGACGGCCGCGACGACATCGGCGATCGAGGGATCGCCGGACTGGAACATCACCATCACGCGATTACGTGACTCGGCGAGCACCGGGAACGACTCCAGCGCGTCGAACGCGGCGGTCAGGCGCCGCCCGTGGCCTTGGTCGCGACGGCGTTCTCCAGCCGGGCCGGGAACGGCTGTTGGCGCCTTCACTGCGACGAGATGAGCGACCGCCGTGCTGATAGCTACTTATCGGCAGATGCTCGCGGTCGGCTTAGGGCTCGCGCGCTCGTTCGAGCGCCGCGGCGGCTCGAACGAGCGTCGCGTCGATCCGCGCCAGCGTCTCCTCTCGCCCGAGCAGCGCGACGCTTTCGAAGATGCCCGGGGAGACCGTGCTCCCCGCGATCGCGACGCGCACCGGCTGGAACAACGACGCCGGCTTGCCGCCGCGCCGCTCGATGAGCTCGCGCAGGGACGCCTCCACCTGCTCGGCCGTGAACGGGTCCGTGTTCGCAAGTGCGGCGCGTGCCGCCACCAGGCTCTCAACGCCCCGATCCCCGCAGATTACCCGCTGAAACGCGGCCGGGTCGTCAACCGGGCCGTCGAACACGAACGAGACCAGTGGCCAGAAGTCCGCGAGTGTCTGGATCTTGGGTGCCGCAATCTCCACCGCAGCGCGCAGCCCGCTGCGGCCGGTGAACCGCTCCAGGCGGTCGACGAGATCGTCCATGCTGAGCTCCCGGAGCCAGCGCCCGTTCATGTGCCGGAGCTTGCGCTCATCGAACACTGCCGGGTTCTTGGAGACCCGCCGCAGCTCGAAGCGCTGCGCGAGCTGCTCGAGGCTGAAGTGCTCCTCGTCGGCAGAGAAGCCGGCGCCGAGCAGCGCCAGGTAGTTGGCGACCGCCTCGGGCAGGTAACCGGCAGTGCGCAGCTCCTGCACGGAGGCGGCACCGTGGCGCTTTGACAGCTTGCGGCCGTCGGGCCCGTGCAGCAGCGGCAGGTGCGCGTATCGCGGCGCGCCGGCCCCGATCGCCTCGAACACGAGCAGTTGCTTGGGCGTGTTGGACAAGTGGTCCTCGCCGCGTACGACGTGCGTGATACCGGCGTCGAGATCGTCGACGGCGACGGCGAAGTTGTATAGCGGCGAGCCGTCGGCGCGAGCGATCACGGGGTCATCCATGCTCGCGTTGGGAAAGCGCGCCTCGCCGCGGATGACGTCGTCGACCACGGTCTCGCCGTCGTCGGGGACGTGGAGGCGGACGGCCCCCTGCGCCTCGGGCTCGCCGCGAAAGCCCCGAGAGGCGCCGTGTCGCTGCTTGAACGCCTTGACGTCCTCGGCGGTCGCGCTGCAGTGGTAGGCGCGGCCCGTGCGCAGCAGTTGTGCGAGCACCTCGGCGTGGCGGTTGGCACGCTCGGACTGGAAAATCGGGCCCTCGTCCCAGTCGAGCGCCAGCCACCGCAGCGCGTCCAGGATCTGCTCGACATTCTCCGCGGTCGATCGCTCGCGATCGGTATCTTCGATCCGCAGCACGAGCGTCCCCGCCCTCCCGTCCGGGCCGGGGGCCGGCCCGTGCGCCAGCAGCCAGTTGTACAGGGCCGTCCGGGCGCCGCCGATGTGGAGCGCCCCCGTTGGAGATGGAGCAAAGCGAACGCGCATGAATGACCGCCTCCCATGCTAATCGGCGCCCACGTGTCTCCGGCCGGCGGCCTCGCTCGCGCCGTGGCGCGAGGCGTCGAGCGCGGATGCGACTCGATCCAGATCTTCAACCAGTCGCCGCGGATGTGGCGCCCGACCGCCTACGGCCCGGAGGACTTCTCGGCGTTTCGTCAGGCGATCGAGGAGAGCCCGCTGCGAGCTGTGCTGATCCACGCGGTGTACCTGCTCAACTGTGCCTCGGAGGACAAGGAGATACGGCGCAAGTCGCTCGCGTCGCTGATCCAATCGCTGCGGGTCGGCGACGGGATCGGCGCCGCCGGGGTGGTCCTGCACCCTGGATCGGCCAAGACCGGCGATGTCGGCGAGGCGATCGCGCGGGCGGGGTTGGTGATCGTCGAGGCGCTGGCGGAGTCCGAGCGCTGTCAGCTGCAGCTCGAGGACACCGCCGGCGCCGGCGGAACGCTCGGGCGGTCGTTCGAAGAGCTGGCGGCGCTGCTCGATGCGGCCGGCGCGGGCGCCCGGCTCGGAGTCTGCCTGGATTCCTGCCACCTGCTCGCCTCCGGCTACGACATCAGAACGCCACAGGGTCTCGGCGAGACCGTCGATCGCTTTGATCGCGCGGTCGGGCTCGAGCGGCTCGGCTCGCTTCACCTCAACGACTCGGCGACGCCGCTGGGTTCCAACCGCGATCGCCACGCGGGCATCGGCACCGGAGAGCTCGGCGAGCGGAGCTGTGCGGCTTTCCTGTCCGAGCCGCGCTTCGATGGGCTCCCGTGCGTGCTGGAGACCGGCGCCGGCGGAGGCGCGCCGGATCAGGACGACGTCGCGCTCGCACGCCGACTGCGTCGGAAGGGCCGCGCAGCGCGCGCGGCTCGCAGGCCGCGCGCGGGAACGTGACCGCGACGGGAGCGGAGCCTGCGCTCGAGGTCAGGGGCCTGTGCAAGCGCTACGGGAGCATCACCGCCCTTGATGGCGTCGAGCTGTCGGTGGCGAGCGGCGAGCTCGTCGGGCTGCTTGGTCCCAACGGCGCGGGCAAGTCGACGCTGGTCAAGATCGCCTGCGGGCTCGTGCGCCCGAGCGCCGGCGCCGCCAGCGTGTGTGGCGCCGCGGCCGGCAGCCGCGCCGCCCGCGCGTCACTCGGCTATCTCGCTGAGCTGTTTCGCTTCCCTGGATGGTGCACGGCAAGCGAGGTGCTCAGGCTCCATCAACGGCTCGCCGGCTCGGCCGGCGGCCTCGCTGAGCGGGACGAGCTGCTCGAGCTAGTCGGGCTCGCTGACTCCGCGGGGCGTCAGGTCGACGCCATGTCCAAGGGCATGCAGCAGCGGCTCGGGATCGCACAGGCGCTGATCGGGAGCCCGCGGCTGTTGCTGCTGGACGAGCCGACCAGCGCTCTCGACCCAGCGGGCCGCCACGCGGTGCGCGCCCTGCTCGAGCAGCTGCGCACCCGCGGGACGGCGGTCCTGCTCAACTCGCACCTGCTCAGCGAGATCGAGCTCGTCTGCGACCGCGTGGTGATCCTCTCGCGCGGCCAGGTCGTCGCCGCCGGGCGCCCGGAGGAGCTGACGCGGGCCGGAGGGGTCGCGGTCCACACGGGCGACGGGATCCGGCGCTTCCCCGACGCCGGACGCGAGCAGGCGCCGGCGATCGTGGCCTCGCTCGTCGCGGGGGGCGCAGAGGTGTACGAGGTCCACGTGCTGCGCTCGACACTCGAGGATGTCTACCTCGAGGCGGTCTCAGGGTCCCAGGAGGCGCCGCGGCAATGACCGCGGCGCTCGTGATCGCTCGCCACGTGCTCCAGGAGAGCGTTCGGCGGCGTGTCTTCCTCGTCGTACTCGTACTCAGCCTCCTGTTCGTTGCCCTGTTCGCGTTCGCGAGCGCAGAGGTCTTCCACGCGCTCTCCTCCTTCGGGCCGCCCCCCCGGAGCACCGGCACCCTCGACACCCGGGGACTGGCCGCGGTCACGCTGATCGGGCTGGGGATGTTCGCGATCTTGTTCCTGGGCACCGTGCTCGCGGTGTTTCTGACGCTGGGAGCAGTGCGGGGAGACGCCGAGCGCGGGCTGTTGCAGCCGCTGGTGGTCCGACCGCTCGGGCGCGCGGAGCTGCTGCTCGGTCGCTTGGCCGGCGCGGCGGGCGTATGCGCCGTCTATGCCGTGACGCTGTACGTGGCGGTGATCGTGATCGTGCACAGCGCCTCCGGTCGCTGGCCCGACCAGATCGCGGGACCCGGACTCGCCCTGGCCGGAGCGGTCACGATCCTGGTCGCACTCTCGCTGCTCGGCTCGGTGCGCCTGTCGAGCACTGCGAACGGGATCACTATCTTCATGGTTTTCGGCGCGGGGCTGCTCGGGGGGCTGCTGGCGACAATCGGCACGACGCTGCGCGTGAACACCGTCGAGACGATCGCCCACGACCTCTCGCTGGCGCTGCCGTTCGAGGCGCTCTACCAGTCCGCCCTGCACGCATTGACCTCCGATCAGCGCGGATTCACGGGCGTGCTGGTCAACCTCGGACCGTTCGGGTCATCGCACGCCGGGGGCCCGGGGCTCGACGTGTGGGCGGTCTGCTACACGATCGCGGTCTGCGCCCTCGCGATCGTCGGCTTCGCGCGGCGCGACCTGTAGCGTGCAGACGATGAGCAGCCGCGGGCGAGCAGCGACGAAGAGCAGCCACGACGCAGCGACCACGACCAGCGCTGAGGCAGACGCCCTGGTGGTGTTCGGGATCACCGGCGACTTGGCCAGGAAGATGACTTTCCGCTCGCTCTACCGACTCGAGCGGCGCGGGCTGCTCCCCTGCCCGGTGATCGGAGTCGCAGCCGAGGACTGGAGCGTCGAGCGCCTGCGCGAGCACGCGCGAGAGGCGATCGGCGCCGCGGGCGAGCAGATCGACCACTCCGTATTCGCACGCTTCGCGGCTCGGCTGCGCTACGTCAGCGGCGATTTCGGCGACCAGCACACGTACGAACGCGTGGCGGGGGCGCTGGGCGACGTCCGCAATCCGGCCTTCTACCTCGAGATCCCCCCCTCGCTGTTTCCGCGGGTCGTCGACGGGCTGGCGCACGCCGAGCTGCTCTCCGGCGGCCGCCGCGTGATGGTCGAGAAGCCCTTCGGCCACGACCTGGTCTCGGCGCAGGCGCTGGCCGCCGAGCTCCACCGCCACCTCGACGAGTCCCAGCTGTACCGGATCGACCACTTCCTGGGCAAGATGGGGCTCGAGGAGATCCTGTACCTGCGGTTCGCCAACACGATGCTCGAGCCCGTCTGGAACCGCAACTTCGTCGGCAACGTGCAGATCACGATGGCCGAGAGCGTGGGAGCCGAGGGTCGCGGTCACTTCTACGATCCGGTGGGCGCGCTCCGCGACGTCGTGGTCAACCACCTGCTGCAGCTGCTCGCGGCCGCGGCGATGGAGCCGCCCGCGGGTGGCGACCCGGACACGCTCCAGGCCTCCAAGCTCGCGGTCTTTCGGTCGATGCCCGCAGCCAAGCCAGATCGCTACGTGCGAGGGCAATACGACGGCTACCGCGCGGTCGACGGCGTCGCGCCGGACACGAGCACCGAGACATACGCCGCGCTCCGGCTCGAGATCGACAACTGGCGCTGGGCCGGGGTCCCGTTCTTCATCCGCACTGGCAAGCAGCTCCCGGTGAAGCTGACCGAGGTGCGCCTGGTCTTCAAGCACCCCCCGCGGCTGCAGTTCATCCCGGCCGGCCGCCGGCGCCCCGAGCCGAGCCAGATCGTGTTCAAGATCGATCCGAGCACCGGGATCAGGATCATCCTCGACGCCCATCGCGCCGATCGACAGGGGCCCGCGGAGATCGAGCTCGACATGGAGTTCTCCAAGGAGGGCGGCGAGGGCGCCACCCCCTACGAGACCCTCCTGCACGCGGTGCTCGTCGGCGACAGCTCCCACTTCACCCGGCAGGACAGCGTCGAGGAGTGCTGGCGAATCGTGCAGCCGCTGCTCGACGCGCCACCCGACGCCCACCAGTACCCGCCGGGGACATGGGGACCGCCGGAGGCCGAGCGCGTGACCGCCGGTTTCGGCGGCTGGCGCAAGCCGTGGCTGGGAGAGTGATCGCATAGACAAATGTCCGCTTGCCCGCCCGTGGCCCGTCGGATAAGCTCGCCGCGCCAGTGCCCCCAGAACGGCCGGAGGAGAGCGTCACGCATGCGAAGCGGAATCGGCAGCCTCATCTATGTGATCATCGGCGTGCTGGTCGGCGCCGCTCACCACTACTTCAACAACATCAACACGCTGAAGCCTGTGATTTCGGCACTGCTGGCGATCGTCCTGTGGCCGCTGCTGCTGCTGGGGGTCGACCTGCACGTTCGTTGACCAGCTGGATCCTGGGCCAAGAGGGTCAGAATTCGTACACGTCGCGGCCGTGCCCGAGCGTGACGACGACCACGAGGAGCACTTGGTCATGGACGGTGTAGATGATGCGGGTAGTCACCGACGCGAACGCGGAAGCCGGGGCGCGGGCGACAACTACCCCGCTGCCCCGACCGCCCGCGCCGCTCCGCTGCGCTCGCCCGCGCCCCCGCCCGCGCCTTCGAGGGTGCCGGCCGTCAGTACCGCGTGCCCCAGCAGCTGATCGAGCTCGGCGTGCAGCGCGGCGCCGCGAGTGACGCGAAACTCGGGTCCGAGCCGCAGCCGCCGGCGCCCGACCGATGTGCTCAGCTCGATCACGACCTCCGACTCGCCGGGAAAGCCGGCGAGGACTTCCTTCAGCTCGCCGAGCACCGACCCGGGCAGGAGCGTGGCGTCGAGGCGCAGGCGCAGCTCGCTCGCCGGCCGAATAGGCTTGGCCGCGCGCTCATCGGCGTGGCGCACCTCCTCCAAGGTCGGCTCGAAGCGCTCGACCTCCTGCGCGACGATGCAGGTCTTCTCCCGGTCCCGGTGGTCGAGGCGGCCTCGGACGAGCACGATCGAGTCGGCCTGCAGGGCATCCTCGTGCGCTGCGAGCGCCTTGCCGAAGACGAGCACCTCGACCGTCCCGTCGAGATCGCCGAGCGTCGCGAACATCATCGGATCGCCCTTCTTGGTGCGCAGCCGCTTGGTCTGGGTGATCATGCCGCCGACAGTGACCCAGTCGCCGTCGTGGCGAGCGCCGAGCTCACCCAGCGAGCAGTCGGCCCGCGCCCTCAGGGCGGCGCCGACATCCTTGAGCGGGTGCGCTGAGATGAACAGTCCGATCGACTCCTTCTCAGCCGCGAGCAGCTCCGACCGGTCAAATTCATCTGGCGGAATCGACGCGTGGCTCGGCGTGGTGAGCGCTAGTCCGCCGGCGCCAGCACCGGCGCCGGGACCCCAGCCGGTGTCCAAGCCCCCGCCGGCGTCGAGGTCGAAGATCGACCCTTGCCCGATCAACGCGTCCTGCTGGGCCTTCTGGCCCGAGCCCTGCGCCTGCTCGAGCACCGACAGCATCCCCTTGCGCGAGTCCCCGGTCGAGCCAAAGGCTCCGCACTTGATCAGTGCCTCGATTGCCTTTTTGTTGACCGCGCGGTTGTCGACCCGGGCGCAGAAGTCCCACAGGTCCCGGAACGGCTTGGTGGGGGTCGGGTGGGCGGGATTCGATTCACCGCGGGCCCGCTTGATCGCCTCGACCGCGGCGAACCCGACTCCCTTGACGGCGTCGAGCCCGAAGCGGATGTTGCCCTCCACGACGACGAACTCGTGGTCTGAGAGGTTGACGTCGGGCGGCAGGATCGAGATTCCCATCTGCTCGGCCTGGGCGACGAAGAACGGCACCCTGTCCTTGGTGTCCATCACCGAGGAGATCAGCGCCGCCATGTACTCGGCCGGGTGGTTGGCCTTCAGCCACGCGGTGCGGTAGGCGGTCAGCGCGTAGCAGGCTGCGTGTGCCTTGGCGAACGAATAGTCAGCCGAGCGCTCGTTGGTCGTCCACAGCAGTTCGATCACCTGCTCGGCTGTACCCGACGCGCGCGCGCCGGCGAAGAACTCGGGCTTGAGCTTGGCCATCGCCTCACGGTTCTTCTTGGCGATCGCCTTGCGCAGGTCGTCGGCCTTGGCGCCGCTGAAGCCGGCGATCTCCTTGGCGATCTGCATCGCCTGCTCCTGGTAGACGATGCAGCCGTGGGTTGGCTGCAGAATCGAGCGCAGCCGCTCGTCGGCGTACGAGACGGTCTCCGGATTGCGCGCACCACGGGTGTAGGTGGGAATCTGCTCCATCGGGCCGGGGCGGTAGAGGGCGTTGAGCGCGATCAGGTGCTCGAGCTCGCTCGGCCTGACCCGCTTGAGCGTCTCGCGCATCCCCTCGGACTCGAACTGGAACACGCCGACCGAATCGCCGCGGGCCATCATCTCGTAGGTCTTGGCGTCGTCGAGCGGCAGCGTGGCCATGTCCGGTCGCTCGCCACTGGAGCGCTCGATGATGTCGAGCGCGTCCTCGATCACATCGAGGTTGCGCAGGCCGAGGAAGTCCATCTTCAGCAGGCCGATCTGCTCGATCGGCCGCATCGAGAACTGGGTGACTGTGCGGTACACGCGCTCACCGTGCTCGTCGGTGCCCGCGTCGGCGATCTGCAGCGGGACGATCTCGGTCAGCGGGCGGTCGGCGATCACGACCGCGGCTGCGTGGATAGAGGAGTTGCGCACGATCCCCTCCAGCCCCTGGGCGACCTCGGCGATCTGCTTGGCGATCGGGTCGCGGTCGACCTCGGCGCGGAGTGGCTGTCCGGGCCTCAGGCACTCCTGAAAGCTCGGCGAACGGCCCATCACCGGGTCGGGGATCAGCTTCGCGAGCCGGTCTCCGGCACCGTAGTCGTGGCCGAGCACGCGGGCGGCGTCACGCGTGGCCGCGCGCGGGAACATCCTGCCGAAGGTCACGATCTGCGCGACCGACTCACGCCCGTACTTCTCGGTCACGTAGCGGATCACGCGCTCGCGGCCGCGGACGGAGAAGTCGATGTCGATATCCGGCATCGACACGCGCTCGGGGTTGAGGAAGCGCTCGAACAGCAGGTCGTAGCGGAGCGGATCGATGTCGGTGATCTGGAGGCAGTAGGCGACGATGGAGCCGGCGGCCGAGCCGCGGCCGGGCCCGACCGCGATCCCCGAGTCCTTCGCGAACTTGACGAAGTCCCAGACGATCAGGAAGTAGGCGTTGAAGCCCATTCGCTCGATCACCCCGAGCTCGTACCGTGCCCGCTCCAGCGCCTGGGCCGGCGGCGGGTCGCCGTAGCGCTCACGCAGCCCCTGCTCCACGAGCGCGCGCAGGTGCTCGGTCTCGCCGAGGCCGTCGGGCGTCGGGTAGCGGGGGATCAGCTGGCGGCCGAGCTCGAGCTCGACGTCGCAGCGCTCGGCGATCTCGAGCGTCGAGGCGATCGCCTCCGGCCATTGCGCGAACGCACCGGCCATCTCCTCGGAGCTCTTCAGGTAGAACTCGTTGGTGTCGAAGCTGATCTTCGGCGCCGACAGCGTCGACTTCGTCTGCACGCACAGCAGGGCGGCATGATGGCGATAGTCCTCGCGGCGCAGGTAGTGGACGTCGGCGGTGGCGACCAGCGGCCGCCGGAGCTCCCCCGCGATCCGCACGACCCCCTCGTTGACCTTGTCCTGCTCGGCGAGCCCGTTCTTCTGCACCTCGAAGTAGACGTTGTCCTCGCCGAACGCCTCGATCAGCTCGCCGGCGTGCGCGCGCGCCTGGGCGTCCCGCCCCGCGAGCAGGTGCTGGCAGAAGCGCGACTGCAGGCAACCGGTCAGCGCGATCACGCCCTCGGCGTGCGCCGCCATCTGCGCGAGGTCGACCGACGGCTTGCCGCGCTGGAAGCCATGCAGGAAGCCGGCCGAGGACAGCTTGACGAGGTTGCGGTAGCCGGCCGGCGTGGAGGCGAGCAGCGTCAGGTGGAAGCGCTCGAGCCGGCCGCGGCCATCTGCGGAAGGCCGCCGCTGCGCGTGGTCCTCGACGACGTATGCCTCGCACCCGAGGATCGGCTTGATGCCGTGGCTGCGACAGGCGGTGTACAGCTCGACGGCGCCGTTCATCACGCCGTGATCGGTGAGCCCCAGCGCGGGTTGGCCGAACGAGGCGGCCCGAGCCGCGAGCGCGTCGATCTTGCACGCTCCGTCGAGCAGCGAGTACTCGGAATGGACGTGCAGGTGGGAGCAGGCGGAGCTCATCGGGGCGTCGCCGAGGATAGGTGGCGGGGCGGACATTCTCGCCCCGCGCGAGGCCGGCGCGAGGAATTCAGTCGCTACGAGCGCGCTTGCCCGCCAGCACGCCGGCGGCGACGACCGCCGTCAGCCCGCCGAGCGCGAAAACGCGGCGAGCCCCACGCAGGCGCCGGCGCAGGTACCACTGGCCGCCCTGCCAGACGGTGAAGCCGAGGAGCTTGTAACCCATGACGGTTTGATCCTACCCGTCGCCGGACTGCCTCACACGCCAGGCCAGCCGCGACTGCAGCGAGAACAGCTCGATGAACCCCGGCGCCGCCTGCTGGGAGAAGAGCCCGCCCGAGTGGGCGAAGCTCGCCAGCTGGGGATCGTAGATCGCATTCGGCGAGGAGCGCGTGACGACGCGCGCCGAACCCTTGTACAGCTTCACCCCGATCGTCCCGGTCACCTGCGCGCTGGCCGCCTCCATGTACGCGTCGAGGTCGCCGCGCAGGGGCTCCCACCACAGCCCCGCGTACACGAGGTAGGCCCAC
>QHBV01000112.1:0-2608 GCA_003244035.1 Solirubrobacterales bacterium
TCCGGCGTGCGTCACGGCTTCGCCCAGCTTGCCGGCCCCGAGCAGGTGCTGCTCGTGGGCACAGACGCGATGGCCGCCGTGCTCGTCGCAAAGCTCGCAGCGCACCCCGAGTACCGGCAGAGGGTGATCGGCGCGCTCGTCGGCGCCAGTCCCCCGACCGCCGCATCCGCACACGAGCTCCCGGTGCTCGGCACGCTCGACGAGCTGGAGCGGGTTGTAGCGGAGCACCGGGTCACGCGCCTGCTGCTCTCCCCAGGCGACATCGACGACCAGGAGCTCGAAGAGCTGCTGCGACGCTGCCGGGCGCGTGCGATCAAGGTCAGCGTCCTGCCCCAGCTCTCGGATGTCCTCGGCCCGGCGGTCGAGATCGACGACGTCGAGGGGGTCGCGGTGCTGGGCATCAACCCGCCATGGCTGCCGCGATCCTCGCGCGCGGTCAAGCGAGCGTTGGACATCGCCAGTGCGGCTGGCCTGCTGGTGCTCACCTCACCGCTGATGGCGCTCGTGGCGATCTTGATCAAGCTCGACTCGCGCGGACCTGTGTTCTTCGGCCAGGAGCGCGTGGGCAAGAGCGGCAAGCGCTTCCGCTTGTTCAAGTTCCGCACGATGGTGGCCGGTGCCGATGCGCTCCGCGCGGAACTGCTCGAGCGCAGCACCGATCCGAACTGGCTGATGCTCGAGTACGACCCGCGCATCACCCGGATCGGGCGTCACCTGCGTCGACTTAGCATCGACGAGCTTCCTCAGTTGTGGAACGTGCTGCATGGTCAGATGAGTATGGTCGGCCCGCGCCCGCTGGTCCCCTCAGAGGACGACCGCGTCGAAGGGTGGGCCCGTGGCCGCCTCGATCTCACCCCTGGGATCACCGGCTACTGGCAGGTCCTCGGGCGGACCAGGATCCCGTTCGAGGAGATGGTTAAGCTCGACTACCTGTACGTGACCAACTGGTCGCTGTGGGAAGACGTGCGACTGATCCTGCGTACGCTGCCGATCGTCCTGAGCGGGCGCGGGGCCAATTGATGCATATGGCGACTGATCACATCAGCTGTAGCAGCCGACGGTGAGCTAGTCCCGCCCGAAGCCGCGCCCCCGGCCAGCCAGCTCGCGTCGCTCGATTACGCGATCGATCAGTCCATAGGCGACTGCCTCGGCACCCGTGAAGTACCGGTCGCGGTCCATGTCGGCGTGCACCCGCTCGACCGATTGCCCGGTGTGCTTGGCGTAGAGCTCGTCGACCCGGCTGCGCAGCGCCAGCACCTCGCGGGCGTGGATCTCGATGTCGCTCGACTGTCCCTCGAAGCCGCCGGTGGGCTGGTGGATCAGGATCCGGCTGTTGGGCAGCGCCCTGCGCTTGCCCGGCGCCCCCCCGGCGAGCAGCAGCGAGCCCATCGACATCGCGACTCCGTAGCAAATCGTCTGCACGTCGGGGCAGATGAACTGCATCGCGTCGTAGATCGCGAGACCGGCGTAGATCGACCCTCCCGGCGAGTTGATGTACAGGTGGATGTCCTTGTCGGGGTCGTCGGACTCGAGGTGGACGAGCTGCGCGACGATCAGATTGGCCGACTCCTCGTCGACCTGCCCTCCGAGGAACACGACACGGTCGTTGAGCAGCCGCGAGTAGATGTCGAAAGAGCGCTCGCCCCGCGGGGTCTGCTCGACGACCATCGGGATCAGTGGCATGTGGCCTCCTTGGAAGCGGCTTGGAAGTCCTACGGCTAGTGGTACCGTGTAACCGTGCGGTTGCACCCCACCACCCTAACACAACGAGCAACCCTACGGTTGCGCCTTGCCAAAGGAGGCCGTGATGACCGACCGGATCGAGCGTGAGCTGGTGGTGGACGCCACCCCCGAGCGCGTTTGGGAGGTGGTGACCGGCCCCGGCTGGCTCGCCGACGAGGTCCAGATCGACCTTCGGTCCGGCGGCGATGCCAGCTTCCGCTCCGCCGAGTGGTTCAAGCAGGGCTGGGTCGAAGCGGCCCGCGCACCGGGACGACTCACATTCTGGTGGGCGGCCCAGGGCGAGCCCGCCACCCGCGTCGAGCTCACGCTCGAGCGTCAGCGAGACGGCACCACGCGCCTGCGAGTGGTCGAAGCCCGACCGCTCGAGCGACTCGACCTGATCGGCCTGCCGCTGCCCGGCAGCAGCGGAGCATCGCTCGGGCCCGCGCTCGTGGCGGCCTGAGGTGCGTGAGGCACCAGATCCCGCCGGACCCGTGTTCGGCGCGCTCGCCGACCCGACCCGGCGCGCCCTGCTGGCGACGATCGCACGGCAGCCCGACAGCACCGCCACCGAGCTCGCCGGCGGCCTTCCGGTCTCACGCCAAGCCGTGCTCAAGCATCTGACCGCGCTCGCCGACGCGGGCCTCGTGGATCGCGAGCGCGCCGGGCGCGAGGTCCACTACCGGGTCACGCCGGCGCCCCTGTCCGCGGCCGTCTCGTGGATGGCAGACGTCGGGGCACAGTGGGACGAACGGCTCGCCACGCTGGGGCGGCGGCTGGGCGGCTGAGCTCTCGTCGCGGCCGAGCATCCCGGTCCCCCACGTGCCCAAGTACCGCCGCACGAGGCGTCCAGCACCTACTTGGGCGAGATCCCGAGGTACGGGAC
>QHBV01000112.1:2631-7160 GCA_003244035.1 Solirubrobacterales bacterium
GTTCCCTGCGGCTGGTCGACGACCACCGCCACCAGCAGCCGCGGATGGCTGGCGGGCACGAACCCGATGAACGACGCGTAGAAGGCGGTGCTCGAGTAAGCACCGTTCACGGCCACGTTCGCGGTCCCGGTCTTGCCCGCGAGGTCATAGCCCGGGATCGCGGCGCCCGAGGCGGTGCCCCCGTCGGCGAGTACGCCGCGCAGCATGTCGCGAAGCTGCGCGGCGGCGGTCGGAGAGATGATCCGGTGGCCCCGCGGGACCTGAACCGCCTTGCCGCCGATCGCCCCCACGATGTGGGGCGGCCGCAGGACGCCCCCGTCGGCGATCGCCGAGTAGGCGGCGGCCATCTGGATCGGGGTGACCAGCTCCCCTTGCCCGATCGGGAGGTTCCCCATCGACGAGCCCGAGTACCGCTGCCAGGGCAGCACGATCCCGGCTTCCTCGCCAGGCAGGTCGACCCAAGTCGGAGCCCCGAACCCGAAGCGGCGCACCCAGTAGTCGAAGCGCTGGGGACCCAGCTTCATCCCGATCTCGTCCGCCCCGATGTTGCTCGAGCGCTGCAGGATCTGCGCTACCGAAAGCGTCTCGTCGCCATGGCTGTCAGCGTCGTGGATCTGCCGATCGGCGACCTGGAGCACGGATGGGACGCCGAGCTCGGTGCCCGGGGCGACGACCTGGTCCTGCAGCGCGCCGGCGACGGTGACCGCCTTGAACGTCGAGCCGGGCTCGTAGCCGTAGCCCACCACGCGATTCCGGCTCGCGTACGACGGAGCACCCGCGACGTCGTTGGCATCGACCCGCGGCCAGTTCGCCAGCGCCAGAATCGCACCGGTGTTCGGGTCCATCGCGATCGCGGTCGCGCCCTTGGGGGAGTACTGGGCGCCGACGCCGGCCAGCACCTGCTCGACCTCGTCCTGGAGCGGCGAGTCGATCGTCAGCTGTACGGTCCTGCCGGCCTGCGCCGGACGCACGTCGTCGATCGCGATCGGCTGCCCGATCGCGTCGTTGACGATCCTGCGCAGCCCGGTGGTGCCCCGTAGCACGTTGTCGTAGCGGTACTCGATCCCGCTATAGCCGTGGCCGTTCGCGTGGACGCCGCCGAGGACCTGCGACGCGGCCCACGCCCGCGGATACACGCGCCGGACCTGCGGGATCGCGGTGAGCCCGTCGATCCGCAGCCGGATGATCGCCTGTGCGCGGTCGGCGGCCACGAGACGCGCGAGGTAGACGAAGCCGGTGTGTTGCTTTGAGAGCGCCGCCGCCAGCGTCGCCTGCGGCGTGCCGAGCAGCGGTGCCAGCTGACCGGCGACTCGGAGCGGATCCTTGATCAGATGCGGGTCCGCCGCGATGTCGTCGGCCGACTGGCTGATTGCGAGCTGCACCCCGTTGCGATCGGTGATCGCCCCCCTGTAGGCGGGAACCGTCACCTTTGTCACCTGCTGGGTCGCGGCGATCCGCTGCAGCGAGCCCGCTCGCACTACGCCGAGGTCGGTCGCGCGGATCACCGCGGCGCCAAGCAGGCCCACGAACACCGCGAACAGGATCCCGATGCGCCGATCGATGTTCGCCACGGCCGTCCGCTAGCCGCCCTGGGTGGCGGCGAGCTGCGCAGGCGGGCCCGCCCCAACGGGACTCGCGGCGTTGACGCTCGGCGAGGACAGCGGCGTCGAGCTGGAGCTCGCGCTCGCCCCTGCGGACAGGAACGCTTGGGCGTTGCCCCGATGAATGTTCGCGATCGCCTGCTGCACGTTGGCCCCGGCGCCGGCGGGGAGGAACGTAATTCCGGCGGGTTCGGCCATCGTCATCCCCATCCCGGCCGCCAGCCGCTCGATCCGCTGATCGTCGGAGAGCGCGCTGACGCTCGCCCGAAGCAGCTCGTTGCGGCTCTGCAGGGCACTGCCGCGCTCGATCGAGCGCCCGATGCTCGTGCCGAGCTTGAGCACCTCGACCTGCATCGCCACGATCCCGGTCAGCATCACGCCGAGCAGCGGGATCCAGGCCCGCCCGCGGACGATTCGGTCCAGTAGGGAGTGCTCGGGGAGCGCCCGCACGAACGCGCTCGCGCGCGAGGCGTACGCGGGGCGCAACGCCGGCGCGGGCCGCGAGGCCGGCGTGGGGCGAGCGCGAGGCGGGCCGGTGAGCGGCCCGGAGACGCGGCGGTGCGCCTTGCGCGCCGGAGAGCGGACGATCCGATGACGGTGACCGGGAGCCGGCGGGGCGGTTGCGCGAGCGGTCCCCGGCTGGTTTTTCACCTCCGCTCCGGGGGCGTTCGTGACGTCCCGTCCGGCGGGTGTGACCGCCGGCGGCCTCATTGCGCCGCTCCTCGAAGCTTGCGCGCCGCCCGCAGGTGCGCTGACTTCGACCTCGGGTTCGCAGCCACCTCGCCCGGGGTTGGTGCCACCGCGCGCCGTGTCAACAGCTCCGCCTCAGGTTCGTGCCCGCATACGCACACGGGGAACTCGGGCGGGCACACGCAGCCGCGTGCCCGCGCTGCCAGAAAGCGCTTCACGCGCCGGTCCTCGAGCGAGTGGAACGAGATTCCCGCCAGTCGGCCGCCGACGCGGAGCAGGTCCCACGCAGCGGGCAGCGCTGCATCGAGCTGTGCGAGCTCATCGTTGACTGCGATCCGTAGCGCCTGGAAGGTCCTGCGTGCGGGATGCCCTCCCGCGAACCGCGCAGGCGCCGGAACCGCTGCCTTGACCGCGTCCACCAGCTGCTGGGTACAGCGCAGCTCCTCGCGGCGACGGGCCCGGGAGATCCCCCGCGCGATCTGTGAGGCGTAGCGCTCCTCGCCGTACTCTCGCAGCAGGCGCGCCAGCCGTCGCTCATCCCAGGTATTGACGATCTCCCGCGCGGTCAGCTCCTGCGCGGGGTCCATCCGCATGTCGAGCGGCGCGTCGTAGGAGTAGGAGAAGCCGCGCGCCCAGGTGTCCACCTGCATCGAGGACATCCCGAGGTCGAGGTAGATCAGATCGGCTCGCAGCTGTTCCCGGCGGAGCTGGTCCAGCGCCGTGACGAAGTCCGCCCGGATGAAGCGGGTGTGACACGTGACCTCCCCCGCGAGCTCGGCGAAGCGCTCCTCGGCGACGGGGTCGCGATCGATCCCGATCAACACGCCCGTCGGCCCGATCCGGTCCGCGATCAAGCGCGCGTGACCACCGCCGCCGACGGTGCAGTCGATCACCGTCTCCCCGGGACACGGATCGATCAGGTCGATCAGCTCGCCGGCGAGGACCGGGGTATGCGTCTGGGTCATGTCAAGCAGTGTCGCCAAGGCTCGCCGCAATCTCGGGGATGCGTGTCAGGAAGTCATCGCGATAGCCGTCGTAGCGCTTGCGATCCCAGACCTCGATGCACTTGCCGGAGCCGGTGACGATGACCTCCTTGTCGAGGTCCGCATAACGCATCAGGGGTGGCGGGATCATCACGCGGTTGGCTGAGTCGAGCTCGCTGTCAAAGGAGGAGTTGAAGAAGAAGCGACCCAGCTCCCGTGCCCGTGGCGAGGATGGGTTCAAGCCGCTGAGAGTCTGCGTGGTGAACGCTTCGTAGCCGTCCGGAGTCCAGATCGAGACCGACCGCGGCGAGCCCGAGCTGACCTCGTGCGAGGCCGCCAGCACGACTCCGCCGGAGAGCGCCGCTCGGAACTTGGCCGGGACGGTGAGCCGGTGCTTGGCGTCGAGCGCGTGTTCGAAGGTTCCGCGGAAGATCAAGGGGTTGCATTCGCCGAGTCAGGTTTACACCGGGAAAGTCGGACCCGGGTGGCAGGATGGGAGGAGCCCTGCCACCCGGGTTCCACATGCGGCGCAAACAGTAACCCACTCTCCCCCACGATGCAACCTAATTCCCGTCGTATCTCCCACTTGACAGTCGCAGGACGGGGCTTGGCGCCCAAGCGTCCCACGCGTGCTGGCGATCCGGGGCTTTATCGGGGCGTCCAGGGTGGCGGAGCGCATGCACGTTCTCTTGCAGCCTGGATGGCTGGGCGCACGCGTTCACGATTGGCCCACGATTGGCCCAGATCAGCGCGGTTCCGTCCGGACCATGTGCATAGTGCTGGCCCACCCGGCCTGCGGGCCGGCGGGCCACGTAATCGGCCCGGCTCCGTCCGGAGGATGTGCTTGGAGGCGGCGAGGGATCGTGAGTCGGGCGCCTTCATAAGGCGCCAACCCGTGTGCAGCTACATCCTGCGCCACCGGCGGCGCCCGTCGTGGCGGCGCTCGCGGTGCGCGAGCTCCCGCTCGACGCGATCGGGAGAACCCTCCACCAGCGCTCAGGCGCTGCGAGCTCGGCCGGTGGGATGGCGCTCAAGCGCCATGACACTTCTTGAACTTGGCGCCCGATCCGCACCAGCACGGATCGTTGCGCCCGAGCTGCTCTGCCTGATCGACGCGGCGCTGCTCGACAGGAGGCATGGGCCCCGCCTCCTCATCGCCGTCCCCGCTTCCATTGCCCTGCGCGCCGGCCCCCGCCGCGCCGGCCTCCGCCGCGCCCGCCCCGGGCCAGGCGCGCGCGCTAGCCGCGCGGGGGAC
>QHBV01000113.1 GCA_003244035.1 Solirubrobacterales bacterium
CCCGGGATCGAGCCGGGACCAGACAAGCTGCCGGGTGCACTTCCACCCGGTCGGCTGGCCCCGCCGCAGCGGCGAGTTCGCGAACATGGCTACCAGCACCGGCCCGAGGGCATGCAGCAGCCGCCACCGGAACGGGAAGCCAGACGGGCTGTCGTCGTCCAGGCCGGCGTCGACGCAGACCTGGACCGAGGCAGTGCTGCACATCATCAGCCGGCCCCAGATGCCGTCCCGGTCGAAATACTCCTCCATGGCGGCGTAGCGGGGCAGTTCGAGCACGCGGGACGGCTTGCGGGCCGGATCGATCCCGTGACCGGTGAGGAGGAGGCCGGCGGCGCCGAATGCCTGATGCAGGACCGCGAGGTCACCGCGCGTCACGGCGACGCAGTCACTGAGGTCTTTCGCTGGAGCGGTGCTGAGTTCGACCTGGCCGCCGGGCTCCAGGGTCAGCAGGCCAGCGCCGGGCAGAACGCCCGGTTTTTCTAGATCATCCAGTACTTCGCGTATGCGGGGGAATGGCACGGTCAGCCGCGGATCCGCCGCATCCCGGACAAGCCACTCCAGCTCCGCGCCGATCATCGCGGGCGGCCCGGTCTTGAAGCAGATTGCCCTGACTAGCCGCTCGGCGTCGGTCTCCGAGATCGGCAAATCGTCCGCCACCTGCGCGGCAGTCGTGTCGGCGGGCAGCTGTCTCTCCATCTCCCGAGGCGAATAGCGGTCATCGTCCGGCACTGGCTGTGCCAACCGGCAGCCGGACAGGGTAATTCCCTGATGTTCTTGGCCTATCCTTACCAGGCGGTTCTGACAGTCCTTACCAGGCGGTTCTGACAGCGGCGTGAACACACGAGAGGGAGGCACTGTGGTGGGGGAAACTGCGGCCGAGCAGGAGTTCGACGTCGTCGTGATCGGGATGGGACCAGGCGGCGAAGATGTAGCCGGCCGGCTCGTCGAGGCGGGCCTGTCCGTGGCCGGCATCGAGTCTCGCCTGGTCGGGGGCGAATGCCCGTATTTCGGCTGCGTTCCGTCCAAGATGATGATCAGGGCGGCCAACCTGCTCGCCGAGGCCGGCCGGATCTCCGGCCTGGCGGGCTCGGCGTCGGTGCAGCCCGACTGGGGCCCGGTCGCCAGGCGGATCAGGGACGAGGCGACCGACGACTGGGACGACACGGTGGCGGCCGACCGATTCACCGGCAAGGGCGGTCACCTGTTCCGCGGCGCCGGCCGGATCACCGGGCCAGGCCAGGTCCAGGTTACGACGGCCGGGAGCGGCCAGGCGGGCGCGCAGCCGGACGTCGTGGTGTTGCGGGCCACGCGCGGGATCGTGATCGCGACCGGTACCGAGCCTGCTGTCCCCCCGATCACCGGCCTGGCCGGGACGCCGTTCTGGACGAACCGGGAGGCGATCAGGGCAACCGAGGTACCCGCGTCGCTGATCGTGCTCGGCGGCGGCGCGATCGGCGTCGAGCTGGCCCAGGTCTTCGCCAGGTTCGGCGCCCAGGTCACCGTCGTCGAGGCGATGAGCCAGCTGGTCCCGCTCGAGGAGCCGGAGGCGGGCGAGCTGCTGGCCCGGGTCTTCGGCGAGCAGGGCATCGGGGTCCGCACCGGTGTCGCGGCCGGCGAGGTCCGCCACGACGGCGCGGCGTTTACCGTGACGCTGGCAGGCGGCGAGCGGCTGTCGGGGGCGGAACTGCTGGTCGCGACCGGGCGGCGGACCAGCCTGGCCGCCATCGGGACCGGTGCCGTGGGCATCGACGAGCACCTCAGGGCGGTGCCGACCGATGACCGGATGCGGGCCGGGCCCGGAGTCTGGGCGCTCGGCGACATCGCCGGGCACGGGGCATTCACGCACATGGCCGTGTATCACGCGGGCATCATCATCGCCGACATCCTGGGCACCGAGCACCACCCGGCGGAGTACCACGCGGTGCCCAGGGTCACCTTCACCGACCCGGAGATCGGCGCCGTCGGCCGCACCGAGGCCCAGGCCAGGGAGCAGGGCCTGGCCGTGCGCACCGGCCTGGCCCAGGTGCCGACGTCGGCGCGGGGGTGGATACACAAGGCCGGCAACGACGGCTTCATCAAGCTGGTGGCCGACCAGGCGGCCGGCACGCTGGTGGGCGCGACCTCGGCCGGCCCGGTCGGGGGCGAGGTGCTGAGCATGCTGACGCTCGCCGTGCACGCGCGGATCCCGGTCCGGCGGCTGAACGAGATGATCTACGCCTACCCGACGTTCCACCGGGCCATCGAAGCCGCCCTCGACGACCTGGCCGGCGGCTGACCGCGGCCGCCGTGATCCGTCGCGCCCCTGCAGGGCGAGCAGTGTCATGTCGCTGACACCCGCGGCAGCGCCCGCGGGCCTGCATGATGCACTGTCGAGAGGGGTCGTCCCTGGCGGCCGGCCAGACGCAGGAGGCGGCCGCAAGGCGGCCTGAGGAGGAGCTGGTGGTGGAGGTCTGGGCGCGGTTCCGCGCGGTGGTGCGCGCGCTGCGGCCGGTGGATCCGGAGTTCGCGGCGGCGCTGGCCCGCCGCTGGGCCGAACTGCCGCAGACGGCCCGCACGCCGGGCCAGACGCTGGGGCGGCACGCGGTCGGCTGTGAGGGCACCCACGGCGTCTTCCCGAAGTGCGACCTGGCGTGCACGCCGTGCTATCACTCGCGCGACGCCAACCGGGTACGGGTGGACGGCCCGCACACCGTGGCGCAGGTCGCTGGGCAGATGGAGCTGCTGCGCCAGCGCCGCGGGCCGCGGGCACACGCCCAGCTGATCGGCGGCGGGGCGACCGGGACTGCGCAGGTGAGACCGACATTGACCTCCCGCCGCCCAGGCAACCCGGCAAGGTACACCGCCAGGCCCACCCCAGGTATATGACAGGTCAGGCACAGGCCAGCGGAAGGGTCGACCCGGGGGCCCGGCCGGCCGGAAGCGATTCGCCGCTGCCGGCCGCCGTCACCCAGGCCGACGTGCCAACTGCCCCAGGCACGGCTCAGGCGGGAAAACATGGCTATGCCCGGGCATCAAGACGATGCCGTGCCCGCCGACGGATTCCGTGCCCAATGCGTGAGCCAGGCCGGGGGATCGCCGATAATCTCTCCTCGGACCCGGCAGGTCGGTCACCTGGCCCAACGACCATCACAACCGGGCAATCAAGCGGTTCCGGCCCGATCCCGTCCGTCATATGTCCCTAACCACTGCTACGCAGCGGCTCACGGTGACACATCATGACACACAGCGGGACAACACCAAGGCGGCCAGCGAGCCCGGGTATGCCCAGGCCACGGGCCATATTCGCAGGTAGTGGCAGGTGATTGACTCGAACCAACGTAGGCGAAGCCGACGGTATCAGGAAGCCCATTCCTGCTTATCGGAATGGCCGCTGACCTGCGAATTCTCCATTCCCTGAGTGTGAAATCGGCCCGCTGTCCGTGTGGCGTCCGTA
>QHBV01000114.1 GCA_003244035.1 Solirubrobacterales bacterium
CCCGGAAACAGCAGAAGCTTCGAGATTTACAGCCGGCACGTAGTGCTGATCTTCGACGAGTGCCACCGCAGCCAGTTCGGCGACATGCACGTCGCGATCACCAAGGCGTTCCGGAACTGCCACCTGCTTGGGTTCACCGGCACACCGATCTTCCCCGACAACTCCGGGTCCAGTGGTGTGCCGGGATTGCGCACGACCGAGCAGGCCTTCGGGGAGCGGCTGCACACCTACACAATCGTCGATGCGATCAACGACCGCAACGTGCTGCCTTTCCGGATCGACTACATCAATACGATCAAGACCGCCGAGGGCGTGGTCGACAAGCAGGTCTCGGCGATCGACACTGAGCACGCGTTGTTGTCCCAGGAGCGGCTCGCGCAGGTCGTCAACTACATTCTGGACCACTTCGACCAGAAGACTAAACGGGCCTCCGCCTATCGGCTGGGCGACGAGCGGGTGTCGGGGTTCAATTCGATCCTGGCGACGGCGTCGATCGAGGCGGCCAAGCGCTACTACTACCTCTTCGACAACATCCAGCGTGAACGCCAGGTCAACGATGCGGGGTACCGGCCGCTGAGGGTCGCGGTGATCTACAGCTACGCACCGAATGAGGTCGAGGCGGAGGGGCTGCTGGCTGAGGAGGAGTTCGATACGGCCGAGATGGACGCCGGCTCACGCGCGTTCATGGGGGCCGCGATCGATGACTACAACGAGCTGTTCGGCACCAGCTTCGACACCTCGGCCGACAAGTTCGAGAACTACTACAAGGACCTGTGCCGGCGGCTCAGGAACCGGGACCTGGACCTCGTCATCGTGGTGAACATGCTGTTGACCGGCTTTGACGCGACGACGCTGAACACGCTGTGGGTCGACAAGAGCCTGCGCCAGCACGGCCTGATCCAGGCCTACTCACGCACCAACCGAATCCTCAACTCGGTCAAGACCTACGGCAACATCGTCTCCTTCCGCGACCTGGAGGACGCGACCACCGACGCTCTGGCGCTATTCGGGAACAAGGACGCCGGCGGAATCGTGCTGCTCAAGCCCTACGGCGACTACTACGACGCCTACGAGCAACAGGTCGCCAAGCTGGTCGAGAGCTTCCCGCTGGGCGAGCCGATCATCGGCGAGAGCGCGCAGAAGGACTTCATCAAGACGCTCGGCGCGATACTCAGGCTCCGGAACATCCTGACTGCCTTCGACGAGTTCGCCGGCAACGAGATCCTCACCGAGCGCGAGCTGCAGGACTACCAGAGCATCTACCTCGACCTGTATGCCGACTTCCGCCGCGACGCGAACGCGGAGCGCGAGTCGATCAACGACGACGTCGTATTCGAGATCGAGCTGATCAAACAGGTCGAGGTCAACGTCGACTACGTCCTGATGCTCGTCCGGAAGTACCTCGAAGAGCACGGCAGCGGCCAAGACACGGAGATCCGGGCGGCGATCGACCGGGCCGTCGACGCCAGCCCCTCGCTGCGGAACAAAAAGGAGCTGATCGAACAGTTCGTCGACTCGCTCACCGTCGATGCCGAGGTCGACGACGAGTGGCAACACTTCGTCGCCCGCAAACGCAGCGAGGACCTCGACCAGATCATCGTAGAGGAAGGGCTGAACGCCGACGCCACGCACGCGTTCATGGACAGCGCTTTCCGCGATGGCGCGCTCGCGTCAACGGGGACAGCAATCACCGCCGTGATCCCACCGACGTCCAGGTTCGGGAAGGCCAACGTGCACGCCGCCAAGAAACAGACCGTGCTGGAGAAGTTCGGGCGCTTCTACGAGCGCTATCTCGGACTCAGCTGACGGTGGGAGAGTCAGTCCGTTGCGCAAGTGGCCGAGATCGCGTGAGGAGTCGGCTACGCGGGATCGGCGTACGACCGAGGAGCAGAGCGACCCCGGGTACAGCCGTGAGGTCGGAAAAGCCAGGGCGGCGGAGGCCCATATCGCCAGGGCGCGCACCGGTGCACAGGTGACGGGTGATCGGTGTCGTGACGCAGAGGTCCAGCGTTTGCGATCCCGGCTCGCTACTTCTTCGTCGCCAACGCGATCGCGGAACACGCGTCAGCCACTCAAGAAAAGCGATCAGCCGGACCGCGCCGGCGGAACGGTGCGCTCTGTCTCAGCACGCTCACGGCGGTCATCTCGGCGGTGATGAGCTCGGTGACGCCGCTGCTCAGGATGGTGGGCGGCAAGGCGCGCCTGAGGCCCGAGTTCCGCAGTTGATGGGCACGTAGATCGGGCGTGATCGCCCGTGGGGACTGGGGATCGGGGACTTTGT
>QHBV01000115.1 GCA_003244035.1 Solirubrobacterales bacterium
GGCCCTGCTGCTGGCCGGGGTGCCAGCACCGCGAGCGCACCGGCAGCTAGCGGTCGCGTAGGACCATTCATCCTCTCTCCCGGGGGCTGCTGTGCGGCTGGTCGGCAGGCGATCTCATCAAGGGCCTCCCGCTTGCCGCAACTGGCGGCGCTGGCGGCTCTGGTTGCTCCTGGCTTCTGCTCTGGGTCCGAATCGGCCGCAGCGGCAGTCCTGCCCGGATGCTCCGACGGCAACGATGGAGAAGCCAGCAGGTCGCGACGTCGACTATCCCGTTTCGACCCGATCGTTAGCGGAGCATCTGCTAGCACCTGGATGGACGCATCCTCGGTTTCCGCGCGAACCAGAGGGTGCTCGAGCCCGTCAGAGTACCGCGCGACGAGTAGAGCGGGGCTTGCTCTGGTAGCGGAATCGGCGCAGCTCAGGATGCGGCCAGGTCGAGTCGGTTTGTCGGCGCATCGCGACATAGCAGTTAGGCTCGGCGAGCAAGCCGCGTATATGTAACTACGAATTCGACTATAGGGCCCCGGGTGTCACGGCCATCCGGCGCCGGGCGCGGGCGCCTTGGTGATTAGGACTTGCCCGGTACGGGCCGCGATCCCCTCGTCCACGGGCTCGATTCCGCGCCACTCGGCCGCCAGCAGGAACAGCGTCGTACGGTCTGCTCCGCCGAGCATGGCGGCAAAGATCGTGCGGTCGTGGTCGATCCGCTCCAGTACCTCGCCGCCCTCCCGGATCCGGACAATGGCGCCCTCCGGCGAATCCGAAGTCTGGACCCAGATGGCGTTCTCGGCGTCCACGCAGATGCCGTCTGGGCCGAGGTCCTCGGCCCAGACACGACGGTTGGACAGGCTCCCGTCGGCCTCGATGTCGAATGCGGTCAAGTGGCCGGCGAAGGACTCGGCGATGATCAGCGTCGAGTTGTCCGGGGTGATCACCATGCCGCTTGGGAACGCAAGGTCGTCAGCGACCTTGCGGGCCGAGCCGTCCGGAGAAACGAGCGCGATGATCCCGGAGGTCGGGGGCTCTCCAGCGATGAACCCGAATCGGATGCTGTTGACGTAGACGTTCCCGCGGCCGTCGACCACGATCTCGTTCCAACCGATGTTGGCTATGTCGCTTAAGTCGGCGTGCCGGACCAGCGAGGCGTCGAGCTCCCTGTGCACGAGCTCCTTGCCAGTCATTAGGAGGCGGCCGTCGGGTAGCCAGTCGATGGACCAGCCAAGGCTGTGTCCTGGTGCCGCGGCGTTGACCTTCGGAGGCCCGTGGCCGACGACCTCGCTGTTGCCGTCGGTATCGACCGCGACGATCTCGCCCATCCTCCAGTGGGCGAACCACAGCCGGCCCTCGTGCCAGCGCGGCGATTCGACGTAAGCGAGTCCGTCCACGAGGACTTTCGGTTCAGGCAACGAGGTAGTGCTTGACATTGGTTCCTCGGAGATCGTAATCAGGCCTGCTTAGACTGCATACTCGCCGGCGAAATCAGCCGGCGAAGCAGCGATCGCCGAGCGGGTCGACCGGGCCAATACAGTGGGCTCCTAGTTCTAGGCGAGCAACAGGGATCGGCCAAAAAGGCGAAGGGCACCTGCGCGTAAGACGAGGGGCCGTGTCCCTGCTCGGGCCGGACCGCGCCCAACTGCGGCGAGACTGGGAGGTGCAGCACCTCGAGGCGGGGATCAGCGATTCGGGCCTGGTCCCATCGCATGTGACGAGCGCGTGCCCGGTGCGCTTGCGGTTGCGGCAATCCAGAGGTGTCGGGGCGTTGGTCGTCTGCTCCGCGCGTGGGTACGTGCCCCCGCCCGACCGCCTGGGCTCCTACGTCTTGTTGCTGCTCACGTCGCGAAGCTACGCGAGGCATGGAGTTGGGACGCGCCCGGTCGAGCGCGCCATCGTGGAGGCATGGCAGCGTGTATGCGACCAGCTTCGCGTCGACGCTTGGGTGGAGCGCCCTCACTGGTTACTCGGTACGAGCGCAACGGCTTTCGGCGCAGCGGGACCTTTGAGCTCAACTGCTGGGCGGGCCGAGCTCTACGATGCCAGTGGCCCAGAGCTTAGTACGTCGCAAGGCACAAGTGGGTCAGACGGCGAGGCTCGTCGTGAAGGCGGCGTCCGGCGGGCGTGCTGCAGCCCCGGAGCCCGCGATCCAGGGCCGACAACGGCCAATTGATCGCGGCCGGGCGAAAGGTTCACGGTCAATGGCCGCAGGCTCGGCTACATCGTGCTGGCGTCGATCACGAAGCGGTAGCGCACGCGGCTGGCAACGACACGGTCGTACGCCTCGTCGATCTGATCGGCGGAGATCACCTCGATCTCGGGTGGCGTGTGGTGCTCGGCGCAGAAGTCGAGCATCTCCTGGGTCTCACGCAACCCGCCTACTAGCGAGCCCGCAACCGCTCGGCGGTAGGGAATCAGGCTGAACGCCGACATCTGGAGCGGGTGCTCGGGGGCGCCGAGCTCGACGAAGGTGCCATCGACGGCGAGCAGCGTCAGGTACCGGTCGAGGTCGAGGTTGACCGAGACGGTGTTGAGGATCAGGTCGAAGCTATTCGCGAGCTTCTCGAACGTTTCCGGGTCTGAGGTCGCGTAGTAGTGGTCGGCCCCGAACTGCAGGCCATCCTCTTGCTTGCTGAGCGTCCGGCTGAGCACTGTGACCTCGGCCCCCATCGCATGGGCGAGCTTGACGCCGATGTGACCGAGCCCGCCCATCCCGACGATCGCGACGCGCGAGCCCTTCCCGACGTTCCAGTGGCGAAGCGGCGAGTACAGGGTGATGCCACAGCAGAGCAGCGGGGCGGCTTCATCGAGGCCGAGCCCCTCGGGGATCGAGACGACGAAATGCTCAGTCACGACGATCTGAGTCGAGTAGCCGCCCTTGGTGTACTGATCGCCGACCGGATAGTTGTAGGTCTGCACGACGCCCTCGGCGCAGTATTGCTCCTCGCCCTTCCCGCACGCCGCGCACGTGCCGCACGAGTCCACGAAGCAGCCGACCCCGACTCGGTCGCCGACCTCGTGGCGGGTGACCTCGTCACCAACGGCGGTGACGACGCCGGCGATCTCGTGTCCGGGAACGACCGGGTAGGCGGTGTTGCCCCACTCGTTGCGGGCGGTGTGGATGTCGGAGTGGCAGATCCCCGCATACTTGATCTCGAGCTGGACATCGAGCGGGCCGAGCTCCCTCCGCTCGATCGTGGTCTTCTCAAACGTGCCGTCCGCAGACGGCATCTGGTATCCGGTGGCTGTAGTCATTGCGCCTACTGTAGGAACCTCCGCCCGCTTCCCAACCGCGGGCCGTCGCATGAATGTGAGCAGCGCGGGCGATCGATGCGTCCAGTCCGGCCCTTCTGGCTGCGCGAAGGGGACCCAACCGAGGTCTGTGCGACATCGTCGTGCGCGACCCAGGCCGGTCTTGCGGCTCCATGTCAGCGTGGTCGTCGCGACCACGGCCGCTGATCGGATCTCTACAGGCTGATCGTGCCCGAGGGGCGTCACGAGGACGACTCCGAGGACGGCGTCAGGGCGCGGGTGGCTTCCGGCGTTCGACCGATGCGACCACACGGCTCGAGCACAAACGCGTCGGTGACGCTTCCATGACTGACCCCGAGACGCGGTCCTCGGGCCGCTCCGGGCTAGATCCGTGCACCTACGGGCGATTCGCGAACACCGCCAGCAGGATTCGAACCGGCGATCTCCTGCGTGAAAGATGTGCCAGGCGCCGTTGAATGCGGGTAGGCTGGCGGTGGATGCCGGAGTTGCTGGGTTTCGGCGGCTGGATCAAGATCTCGGCGGGGACGATCTCGGCGGCTGAGGCTTCCATCAGGCTTCCATGACTGCAGAGCGAGCCAGTGAGACATGTGGATCTGCATCGGGAATCAATTCGGGCGGGTCTTGCGAGACGCCTCCGACCGGCGGCTGGCAAACACGCCGCGGAGCAGAAGGACGCCCGCAAGAGGTTCCCGCTACGCGCCAGTCTCGGAGCTAAATGAGTGATTCCATGTCGAGAACCGCCGGCTGGCTCCGCTCACTAGTAGGACTTCGGTAG
>QHBV01000116.1:0-2867 GCA_003244035.1 Solirubrobacterales bacterium
ATCCGCTCCAAGGGCGAGGCGGGGACCGGCGACATCGTCGAGGCCGTGCGCCATCTGCGGATGATCCGCGGGCAGATCCGCCGGCTTACGATGCTCGACGACGCGGAGCTTGCGACCGCCGCCAAGGAGCTCGCGGCGCCGCTGGCGCTGGTTCGCCGGCTCGCCGCCGACGGGCGGCTGTCGGTGGTGCTGTTCTGCGCCGGCGGAATCGCGACCCCGGCCGACGCGGCATTGGTGATGCAGCTCGGCGCCGAGGGCGTGTTCGTGGGCTCTGGCATCTTCAAGGCCGAGGACCCCGAGCGCCGCGCGCGTGCGATCGTCGAGGCGACGACGCACTACCGCGACCCGGCACGCGTCGCCGCGGCGTCCACCGGCCTCGGTCGGCCGATGGTCAGCCTGGAGACCGGCAAGCTGGAAGCCGAGCAGCTGCTGGCGCCGCGCGGCTGGTAGCGGTGCCGGCGCAGCCGGCGCGCCCCCGGCCAGGTGATCCGGTGCCGACCGTGGGCGTGCTCGCGCTGCAGGGCGACTTCGAGGCACACGCGAGGATCCTGCGCTCTCTCGGGGCCCAGCCGCGCGAGGTCCGGGTGCCGGCCGAGCTCGAGCGCCTCGACGCGCTGATCATCCCCGGCGGCGAGTCGAGCGTGATGATGCTCGGGATCGCGCGCGAGGGGCTGGCCGAGCCGCTGCGGGCGCTGGTTGCCGCCGGAACCCCGGTGCTGGGCACGTGCGCCGGGATGATCGTCCTGGACGGTGACCATCTCGGACTGCTCGACGTGCGCGCGCAGCGCAACGCGTTCGGCCGCCAGCTGCGCTCGTTCGAAGCCGATCTGACGCTCGCCGGGATCGATGGAGGTCCCGTGCACGCGGTCTTCATCCGCGCACCGTGGCTGCGAGAGCTTTCAGACGCGGTGTCGGTGCTCGCCCGTGTCGACGGCCATCCGGTCGCGGTCAGGCAGGGCAATGTGCTCGCGGTCGCGTTCCACCCGGAGCTCGCGGGGGAGCGGCGGCTGCACGAGTTGCTGCTGCGGACGTTCTGACTCCCTCAGGCCACCAGCCCGTGGCGCATCGTGTTCTCGCACGTCACCCGTGGCTCGACGAACTGCAGCAGGTAGTCGGGACCGCCTGCCTTGGATCCCGTTCCCGAGAGGCGGTTGCCGCCGAACGGCTGGCGGCCGACCATCGCGCCGGTGATCCCACGGTTGACGTAGAGGTTGCCCACCGGGCTGCACCGGCGGACGTAGGCGACGGTGGCGGGATCACGGGCGAACAGGCCGCCGGTGAGCCCGAACGGGAGCTCATCCACCAGCTCGCAGGCATGCTCGACGTCGCGAACCTGCTCGATCGCGAGCAGCGGACCGAAGATCTCCTCGCGCAGCACCGGCGAGTCCGCCGGAAGATCGGTGACGACCGCGGGGGGGCAGAACCAGCCGCGGGCGGGACTGCGGTCGCCGCTGGCGCGGATCTGCCCCTGCTCGGCGGCAAGCTCGCGGTAGCGCGTCACCCGCTCCTGGGCCGAGCGCTCGATCAGCGCCGGCACGTCCGTACCGAGCTCGGCTGCCTGCCCGACGACGAGCAGCCCCACAGCACCGGCGACCCGCTCGATCAACTTCTCGGCGATCGCCTCGTGCACCAGCACGCGCGCCGCCGCCGAGCACTTCTGCCCCGCGTAGACGAACGCCGAGGAGACGATCGCGGGCACGGCTTCGTCGAGGTCGGCGTCGGCGTCTACGATCACGCAGTTCTTGCCACCGAGCTCGGCGACCACGCGCTTCAGGTGCAGCTGGCCGGGACCGGTGTCGGCGGCGGCGCGGACGATCTCGAGCCCGACCGGCAGCGAGCCGGTGAACGCCACCGTCTGCACGCCCGGGTCGCGGGCGAGCGCGGCGCCGAGCTCGCCCTCCCCCGGAAGCAGCGAGATCGCCTCCGGCGGTACGCCGCCGGCGCGCAGCGCCTGCACGAGCCGGTAGGCGCAGCCGGGCGACTGCTCGGCCGGCTTGAGCACCACCGCATTGCCGGTGGCCAGCGCGGCGGCGGTCATTCCGCACGGGATCGCCAGCGGGAAGTTCCACGGCGAGATCACCGCGACCACACCGCGCGCGACATAGCGCAGCTCGTTGCGCTCGCCCGGTGCCTGCACCAGCACCCTGCCCGCGTCGAGCTCGATCGCGCCGCGGGCGTAGTACTNNGAGGAAGTCGATCGCCTCGCACACGTCCGCGTCGGCCTCGGGCCAGGGCTTGGCGCACTCCCTGACTTCAAGCGCCGCCAGCTCCAGGCGCCGCTCACGTAGCCACGCCGCCGCCGCGATCAGCGCGCGCGCCCGCTCTCCGGCGGCGACCGCGCCCCAGTGGCGAGCACCGTCACGCGCGCTCGCGATCGCCCCCACGAGGTCGGCCTTGCCGGCACGGGCCGCCATCGCGACCATCCGCCCGGGCTCCCCGGGGTCGGTGGACTGCAGCGCGCCGGCCGCCGGATCTCTCCGATCTCCGCCGACGATCACCGGGACGGCGAGCGGCAGCTCCCCCGCGACGCGCGCGAGCGCGTCTGACAGCTGTGCCCGGACGGCGGTGCGGCGGAGCTCGAGCACGGGCTCGTTGGTGAACGCAGGCAGCTGGCTCACGGCGGCGCGAGCAGCTCCTCGAGCGGCACGCCGTTTGCCTGCTCGTGCAGGAAGGACTCGTTGCTGGTGTTCTCGAGCAGCCGTCGGACCAGATAGGCCATGCCCGCGACCAGGTCCCCTACCGGGCAGTAGGCGCGGACGCGAAAGCCCCGCATGGCCAGCGCGGCCTGGAGCTCGTCGCCGAGCCCGCGCAGGACCTGCAGCTCGAGGTCGCGGTCCTCGCCGCCGGCGAGCCGGCCGAAGGCGATC
>QHBV01000116.1:2913-3228 GCA_003244035.1 Solirubrobacterales bacterium
CAGGAGCGTACGCGTGAGCGCTTCGAAGTTGCGATCGCAGTCGGCCTTGTGCTCGAACACCGGCGGGGTCCAGCCTTGCTGCCGTGCCTGCACGAACTCGTGATCCCAGTAGGCGCCCTTGACCAATCGAACCTGCAACGGGGGCGCGCGCTTGCGTGCGCGCGCCCATTCGAGGGCGTGCGGAGCTGCCCCGGCGAGTCACGCAGGTAGGCCTGCAGCACGATCCCGGCGGAGGGCCCGGTCTCGACTCCGCCTCTGAGAGCAGCTCGAGCACGAGCCCGAGCACCGCCTCGCGGGAGTCGAACGATTCCATGT
>QHBV01000117.1:0-410 GCA_003244035.1 Solirubrobacterales bacterium
GACTTGCCGCAGAAGCTGCACAGCAGCTGTTCGTTGGAGTCGGTGGGGCGTGCCATACGAGGCGCCTCAGTGCTGCGAGATCACGCGGTCGATGATCCCGTACTCCTTGGCCTCCTCGGAGCTCATGAAGTAGTCGCGCTCGGTGTCGGTGCGCACCTTCTCGAGTGCCTGGCCGGTGTGGTGGGCAATGATCTCGTCCAGCCTGCGGCGCACGTCGATGATCTCCTTGGCGTGGATCTCGATGTCGGTCGCCTGGCCCTGGAAGCTCGAGGAGACCTGATGGATCAGGACCTTGGCGTTGGGCAGCGCCATCCGCTTGCCGGCCGCGCCACCGGAGAGCAGCAGCGCCCCCATCGACATCGCGATCCCGACGCAGATCGTCTGGATGTCGGGCTTGATGAACTGCATCG
>QHBV01000117.1:442-7381 GCA_003244035.1 Solirubrobacterales bacterium
ATCGTGTCGTAGATCGCGAGCCCCGCGTAGACCGAGCCACCCGGCGTGTTGATGTAGATCGAGATGTCCTTGTCCGGGTCCTCGGACTCGAGGTGCAGCAGCTGGGCCACGATCAGGTTCGCGACCTGGTCGTCCACGGGCGTACCCAGGAAGATGATCCGCTCGTTCAGCAGGCGGCTGTAGATGTCGAACGCGCGCTCCCCACGGGAGGTCTGCTCGACGACCATCGGTACCAAAGGGCTCATGGTCCTCGCTTTTTTCGCTTGCACGCCCGGATTCCTGCCGAATGTAGCAACAGGCCGAGGCTGGGCTTCGGGGTGCTCTAGCTGCCGGGGGTCCAGATCCGCCCGGACTCGGCCGGGCCCTCCTGCTCCTTGCCCGGGGTCCACAGCTGCTCGCGTGCCTGTGCCTGCTCGATGCCGATCGGCTTGGCCTCGCGCACCAGCAGCTCGAGTGCACGGCGAGCTGTGAGCTCCTCCCGCAGCCGCTCGACGCGGTCCCCGGCTCGCATCTGCTCGAGCAGCTGCTCGGCGGTCGTGTTGGCGCTGTCCGCGGCCGGCAGCAGCGCCTCGAGCAGGTCCTCCTCGCTCGGGTCGACCTGCTCCGCCTCGATCACCGCGGCGAGAACGGCTTCGCGGCGCAGCGCGAGCTGCGCCTCCGGCTCGGCTTCGTGGGCGAGCTCGTGCTCATCCTGGCCGGAGATGCGCGCGTACTCCTCGCGGGAGATCCCCTGGCGCTCGAGCGCTCCGAGCATCTGCTCGACCATCTCGTGAGCGCGGGCGTGGACCAGATCGTCGGGGACCGCGACCTCGGCCTCGGCGACCGCGGCGTCGAGCACGGCCTGCTCGAACTCCCGCTCGACCTTGCGCTCGTCGGTCTCCCTCAACCGGGTGGCGATGTCCTCGCGCAGCTCCGCGAGCGTGTCGAACCCGGCCACTTCGGCGGCGAAGGCGTCATCGAGCTCGGCCAGGCGCTTAGCCTTGACCTCGCTGACCGTGACCTCGAAGGTGGCCAGCTTGCCGCCGAGCTCGCCCGGGTACGTGTCGGGGAAGGTCGCGTCGAACCCGCGCTGATCGCCGGCGGCCGCACCCACGAGCTGCTGGTCGAACTCCGGCGTCGGCTGCCCGGCGCCGAGCTTGACCAGCTGGTCACGTCCCTCGCCGCCTTCGAACGGCTCGCCGTCGATCCTGCCCACGTAGTTGATGACCACGTAGTCGTCGGATGCGGCGGGGCGTTCCACGGTCTCGAGCGTCGCGGCCCGGTCACGCGTGCGCTCGAGCTCCGCCTGCACCTCGGAGTCCTCGACCCGCGGTTCGCGCCGGCCGACCTCCAGGCCCTTGTACTGGTTCAGCTTCGCGCGCGGCCGAACACCGATCTCGATCGAGAAGGCCAGTGGCTGCCCCTCGCCGGGAAGCTCTCCAAGGTTGAGCTCGGGATCGCCGATGGGCGCGATCCCGGCGCCCTCGATCGCGTCCACGTACCAGCCCCCGAGCGCGCTGCGAAGCGCCTCGTCGAGCACCGTCTCGCGGCCGAGGCGCCGCAGCACCACCGGAGGGGGGACCTTCCCCTTGCGAAAGCCGGGGATCCGCATCTGGCTGCCGAGGTGCTTGGCGGCCTGCTGCACACGCTTCTCGACCTCCGCCGGAGGCACCTCCGCGTCGATCCGCACGCGTGACTGCGGCAGCTCGGTGAGGCTGGTCTTGACGGGCGTCATCGAGGGAGACGATAGCTTGGCGTGATGTTCGCCACGCTCGCCGGTCGCCTGCTCACCGGTCCGCTCGCGTTCCTGGTGGCGGGCGTGGTGGACGTCGCCGCGTTCGCGCTCGGGTCGCTGCGCGAGCGGGTCAGGAGCTGGGAGCGCCCTCGGGCGTGGTGACGCGCCCCGGCTCGCGTGTCCCTACCATCTCTTGCGATGGATGTTCGACGGAGGTTCCTGGGGGCAGCTCTCGCCGCCTGCGCGCTGGTCGCGTGCGGGTTGCCGGCGCGCGCGCTCGCTTCGCATGCGCAGCAGTCGATCCTGATGGACGACAACCAGCTGATCTACGCCACCCCCGCCCACATGTTGCAGACGCTCGAGAAGATCTCCGCATTGGGAGTGGATCGGGTCAAGGTGTCGGTGGTCTGGAGCCTGGTGGCGCCGGATGCCGACTCGACCCAGCGCCCGAGCTTCGACGCGACGGATCCGAACGCCTACCCGCCGGGGGCCTGGGATCGCTATGACATCCTGGTCCGTGACGCGAGCGAGCTGGGGCTGAAGGTGTACTTCCAGCTCACCCCGCCGGCTCCGATGTGGGCGCTTCCGCCCGGCCAGGACAACAACCAGGGCGAGCCACTCGGGCGCGCCCCCAAGACCAGCGAGTTTCGCCAGTTCGTGCAGGCCGTCGGGCGCCGCTACAGCGGCAACTTCGGGGTCCAGGTCCAGCAGCAGCAGCCACCGCCGCCACCGGCGAACCTGCTCAGCAAGCTTCTCGGCGGGCAGGCGCAGCCACCGCCGGCCCCAGGCCAGATGGCGCCGCTTCCCAGAGTCGACTACTGGGGGATCTGGAACGAGCCCAACTTCAAGTCGTGGCTGAATCCGTACTACGGCGCGCGGCGCAACGGCCAACGGGTGCTGCTGCAGCCGGGGCTCTACCGCGGGCTGACCGACGCCGCGTGGCAGGGGCTGCAGAAGAGCGGTCACGCCGGCGACACGATTTTGATCGGCGAGATCGCGAACGACGGAATCCTGACCCCCCTGGACTTCATCCGCGCGCTGTATTGCGTGAGCAACCGCTACCGGCCGCTGACCGGCGCCGCCGCGGTCCACGTCAACTGCCCCACATCCGGCACCCGCGGGCGGTTCGTGGCGCAGCACCCGGGCCTGTTCAAGACGACCGGGTTCGCGCACCACCCGTACTCCTTCAACAAGCCGCCGAACCGCCCGTTTCCCGATCGGACCTGGATCACCATCTTCAACATCTCGACCCTGGAGCGCGTCCTGGACCAGGTCGTCGGGAGCTACGGCCAGCTGCACGGGAGAACGGTGCCGCTGTACCTGACCGAGGCGGGCTACAAGACCAATCCGCCCAATCCCTTCGTCGGCACTACTCAGGCCGAGCAGGCGAACTGGATCAACGAGAGTGACTACATGACCTGGAAGGATCCGCGCATCCGGGCCAACACGCAGTTCCTGCTCGTCGACGACGGCCCGAACAAGCTCGCGCCGGTCGGGACCCATTCCTACTGGCGCACCTTCCAGACCGGTCTGATCGGCCTGAATGGATCACCCAAGCCCGCCTACGCCGCCTTCCGCATCCCGATCTGGCTGCCGAATGCGCGGCATGGAGCTCGCGTCACGGTGTGGGGTCAGCTCCGCCCCGCCAACCGCGCGGCGCCCCAGCGCGGGGAGCTGCAGTTCCGGCGCAGGGGCTCCCGATCCTGGGGCAAGCTGCAGGCGGTGACGGCGAACAGCTCGGAGGGCTACCTCTACGTCCACGTCCGGATCCGGTCGGCGGGCAGCGTCAGGCTGCAGTGGTTCGACTTCCGATCGGGCCATTTCGATTACAGCCGCACCGTGACGGTCAGCTGAGAACGGCCCGCGCCCGAACTGATGTCGATTCGTCGCGGTATGCGGGACCGATCGACAACAGTTCGCTCAACGACTCTGCGAAGGGTGAGCGAGGGGACTCGAANNAGAGGACGATCGATTACACCCCTACCACGAACGACCCGCGCCCGAGGGGACACCCAAACGAGAGGCCGCACCGGCGATCGCATCGAGCACGTCACGATGCGTCCGACAATTTGGCAGTCGGGGTCCTGCGTGCGGGCCTGATGCTGAGCAACTGAACAGTCTCGAGGTTCGCGCGGCGAAACTGCTCCTCCGCGAGGGCAAGCAGCAGTCGCCGAGGCGGACTCCGTTTGCTGGATTGCCGACCCCCAGCAAGCGAGCGACTGATCGAAGCAGAAGCCTGGCCCGACGTCGTGGAGAATGTCGCTCGCGAGCAACGGCGGCACTCTGCCTGCCGGAGCCGGCAAGAGTGCTGTTCTGCCAGGAAGTCCAGAAGTCTGGCCCGAGCCGGCCGACGTGCCTGCTTGGGACGAGGACCAGCACGGACGCGACAGTTCTCCTTCTCGGCCGAGAGGGTGCCCGCGAGCGGACGTCGCCGGCGCTGAGACTGAGCGGACGAAACCCCGAACTCCGTCTCACGCGGGTCCGCTTCAGCGACGGTAAGTGCATCTCGATCGCGTGAGCGGCGTCCCGCTCCGTGCTGCGAGCGCAACTCGCCGTCGTCCCCGACGAGTGATAGCCGCGATTCGCCTCCGAGTGGTACAACGAGGTGGTACAACGGCCGACGGACGAGCACTCAGCAGTGATGGACGGCGGCAAAACCCCTGCTAATCGCGACTCTCTACGAGGGGTGAGCGAGGGGACTCGAACCCCCGACCGCCTGGACCACAACCAGGAGCTCTACCAGCTGAGCTACGCCCACCGCGCGTGAGGCAATCTACCAGCGGCGCCTGGGCGACGCCCCCGGCAGGATTCGAACCTGCGACCATCGGATTAGAAGTCCGGCGCTCTGTCCACTGAGCTACGGGGGCGTGCAATGACTGTAATGGTGCCCTGGAACCGATTCGCATCGTGGTTGATCCTCGCCGCCTGTCTCGGCTCGATCTGGTCGGCGGGCTCGACCGTCGCCGACGCACAGGGATCAGCCCGCACGTGCCTGGTACCGGGCTTCGGCAAGCCGCTCCAACGACTCTGGCATCCGGACATGGGCGCCGCGATCGGATACAGCCGGCATCGGATGGGAGACATCGCATTCGCGGTGCGGACGCAGCGCGGGTTCTACGGCTATCGCGCCGATCACGTCGAATGGTCCGCGAGCGTCGTCAAGGCGATGCTGCTGGTCGCCTACCTCGACTAGCCGTCGGTCGCGAGGCGAAACCTGAACGACTACGACCACTCGCTGCTGCATCCGATGATCACCGAGTCGGACAACACGGCGGCAACCGAGGTGCGCGACATCGTCGGCAATGGCGCATTGCAGGCCCTCGCGAACCGCGTCGGGATGACCCACTTCGCGACGGCCCAGATCTGGGGCGAGACGCAGATCACCGCGCGTGACCAGACCAGGCTCTTCCTCCACATCGACGGCTACATCGCCCGTCGCCACCGCGCCTACGCGATGCGCCTGCTGGCCAGCGTCGTGCCCTCGCAGCGATGGGGCATCGGCGAGGTCGCACCCAGGGGCTGGAAGCTCTATTTCAAGGGCGGGTGGGGCTACGGCACCGGCCTGCTCGATCATCAGGTCGCGCTGCTGGTCCGCGGCTGCACGCGCGTATCGGTCGCCGTGTTGACTATGTACGACGGATCCCACACGTACGGAAAAGCCACGCTGCGCGGGATCTTCTCACGGCTGCTGCGGGGATTTCCGAGACCGAACCGCACGAGCAGGCGCCCTCCTCGTGCGATTATGTACCCGGCCGGCGAGTAGCCCGCGCAACTGGCTGATTGATCGGGGCGCCCGGATTCGAACCGGGGACCTCGGCCACCCAAAGGCCGCGCGCTACCAGGCTGCGCCACGCCCCGCGCACCGCCACTGAGTCTACAGGCCCTCCGTGTGCAATCGATCGAGTACCCTCGCCACCGCGATGGCCGAGATCGAGCCCCTGCGCGCACTCCACTACGACCTCGAGCGGACTGGGGGTCTCCAGGACGTCACCGCGCCTCCATATGACGTGATCGAGGCCGCGCAGCGCGCGGAGCTCGAGGCGAGGTCGCCGTACAACGTCGTCCACATCGACCTGCCGCGGTCTCGAGATGGCGATCCATACGCGCACGCCGCGCGAGCGCTCGAGGACTGGCGAGCCCGGGGCATCGTGGTGACAGATGGCGGGCCCGCGGTGTGGCCGCTCGAGCAGGACTACACCGGCCCGGACGGACGGCGACGCGCCCGGCGGGGCTTTCTGGCGCGCGTGCGCGTCGAGGACTACGGCGCCGGGCGCATCCGCCCCCATGAGCGAACGCATCCGGGCCCCAAGGAGGATCGCCTGCGGCTGACTCGGGCGACGAAAGCCAACCTCTCCCCGATCTTCTCGCTGTTCTCGGACGAGTCCGGCGCGGTGTGGGACGCACTGGCGCCGTTCACCGAGCAGGCGGCTTGGGCGCAGGCGACCGACGACGAAGGCACTGTGAACCGGCTCTGGCGCGTCGCCGACCCGCGCGCGATCGCGACGGTGAAGGAGGCGCTGGGCGACGCCGAGTTGCTGATCGCCGACGGCCACCACCGCTACGAGACCGCGCGCGTCTACGCCGACGAGGTTGGGGGCGAGGGCGCCCACCGCTACGTGTTGATGTGCCTGGTCGCGCTCGAGGATCCCGGCCTCACGGTCTTTCCCACGCACCGGCTCGTGCGCGGGCTGGCGGCAGATCGGCACGAAACGCTGGCGGCGGCGATCAGGCGCGACTTCGAGCTCGAGCCCCTCGCCGATTCCGCCGCGCTCACGACGGCGCTCACGTCAAGCACGGGCGATGAGGTCAGGATCGGCTATATCGACTCGCATTTCGGGCGGCCGTTCGTACTCACCCTGAAGGACCCCGCGATCGCCGACGCCGCGCTGGCCGGGTACGCCGAGCCCTACCGGCGGCTCGACACCGCGGTGCTCGAGTCGCTGATCCTCAAGGGTCCCCTGGGAATGACCGACGCGGACATCGACGACCTGCAAGGCCTCGGCTACGCACGCGACCCCGCGCAAGCGCTCGAGCTCGTTGAAAGCGGCCGGTACGACGCCGCCTTCTTGATGGCGCCAACTCCGATCGAGCGGGTTCGAGCCGTCGCCGCCGCCGGCGAGAGCATGCCCCCGAAGTCGACCTACTTCTTCCCCAAGGTGCCCACGGGACTGCTGTTCAACCCCCTCGTGGAGTAGGCGCGGCGCGGCGCTAGGATTCGGTTTGCC
>QHBV01000118.1:0-284 GCA_003244035.1 Solirubrobacterales bacterium
ATGTTCTTGAGCACCTCGGTGGTGCCCCCCTCGATCGAGTTGCCGCGGGCTCGCAGCAGCTCGTAGGCCCAGCGTCCGCCGGCGACGAGCGCGTCGGGGCCCAGCAGGTCGGCAGCGAACTGCGTTAGCAGCTGGTTGGTCTCTGACCACATCCACTTGGTAAGCGAGCCCTCGGGACCGGGCTGGCCGTACTTCTGGATCGCGGTCAATCCCCGGTAGGCGGTGAGGCGCAGCACCTCGGCCCTGAGGTGCAGATCGCCGAGGCGCTGGGCGACCAACGGGTC
>QHBV01000118.1:420-4155 GCA_003244035.1 Solirubrobacterales bacterium
CGATGAACAGCTCGTTGAACTCGCTCTCGCCGGTGATCTGACGCAGCGGTCGCACCTGGACCTCCGCCTGGTCCATGTCCATGAGGAAGTACGTCAGCCCCTTGTGCTTGGCGACCTCGGAGTCGGTGCGGGCCACCAGCATGCACCACTTGGAGTACTGCGCGCCGCTCGTCCACACCTTCTGACCGGTGATCACCCAATCGTCGCCGTCGCGAACCGCCCGCGTCTTGAGGGAGGCCAGATCAGAGCCGGCATCGGGCTCGGAGAAGCCCTGGCACCAGATCTCCTCGCCGGTGAGGATCGGGTTGAGGTAGCGGTCCTTCTGCTCCGGGGTGCCGTAGGTCATGATCGTCGGGCCCGCGAGCAGCAGGCCCAGCACGTTGGCCGGCAGCGGCGCCCCGGAGCGGCCCAGCTCCTCGAAGAAGATCGCCGACTCGGTCATGGTCGCGCCGCGACCGCCGTACTCGACCGGCCAGTGCACCGCCGCCCAGCCGTCGTCGGCGAGCTGGCGCTGGAAATCCCGCCGCCAGGCGTAGTGGACGTCCTCGTCGCCCTCCGGCTCGCGGCCCGGATCGTGGTCGGCGAACCATCCGCGCAGCTCATCGCGGAACGCGAGCTCGGATTCGTTGAAGGTCAGGTCCATCTGTTCTCCTCTATGCGGGCTCGAATCCGGCTGACGCGCCGGCCCTGTCTGGATAGACGTCCAATTGTGACGCCCGCCGTCCAGCGCCGTTACGGCCGTCGCCAGTCCCGTTCCCGTCACGGCGTGACGGTTACGCTCCAGCACGTCCGATACTCGCCGCCGGGCTCCACCACCGACAGCCCCTCGCCACTGCGAAGCGCGTCCGTGGGCGCCGTCATCGGCTCAAAGCAGATGTAGTCATGAGCCGGCGGCGCGTACACCTGCGCATAGCCGAAGCCCTCGTGGAAGGTGACGGTCACGGTGCTATCCCCGGCGGTCACCGCGAAGCGCGGCTCGCCGGCATCGAGGCCGGCCAGCCCGTCGTCCCAACTCTGCTCGCCGAGCACGAAGGCGCGCTCGCGCTCGGCCAGCGGCTCGCGCTCGCCCGTCGGGATCATCCGCTCGTCGAGCACCAGCCGCGCCGCCGCGCCCAGCGAAACCCGCCAGCCCGCCCGGGACGAGCCGGGGATCCGCCGGTACGGGTGAAAGCCCAACGAGACGGGCACCGGCAGCGATCCGGTCGCCTGGAGCGTCGTGGCCAAGGTCAGGCGCCCGTCTGACAGCTCCGCCTCGTACACCAGCTGGTGCTCGAACGGGAAAAGCTCCATCAGCTCCGGCGCGCTCCAGTCCAGCTGGGCCGCTACGCGATCCGGCGGCGAGCCCGCCTGGACCGACCAGCGCAGGCGGCCGGGGAGGGCACCGTGGATCGGCAGCCCGTGGGGATCGAGTGCGTAGAGACCGTCGGGCGCGGGAAGCGCGACGGCCACCCCGGCCACGCGGTAGGACGGCTCCGCCAGCCGGTTGGCCCACGGATACAGCAGCGGGATGCCCATCGTCTTGCCGTGCTGCGCATAGGCCTCCAGCCCGCGTCCGGCGTCGAGCAGCTCGGCGCCGCGCCAGCGCAGCGATCCGCAGACCATGTTGGCCTCAGGCACGAACTCGGCCTCGGTCTCGCCGTCGGGCGAGCTGATCGTCACCGTGGAGGACATGTTCGCCCTGATTGTCGCGCGCCGGCGGCTCGGCGCATCATCCGCTCCCCAGCTCCATGCCCTGTGTCTATCAACCTGATTGCGCATCGCCCTGACAGCCCGGGTACGCTGTGGCGTCAGAGGAGAGGTCCCCCCCGCGATGACCGCGATGGAGCACAGAGGTCGTTTCCCGAGTCCCCCCGCCACCCGCACGGCGCTGCGATCGCATTGGGAGGCCTTCCGGGACGGCGGCACGATCGACACCGACGTCCGTCCGGAGATCGCTGCCTCGTGGCGACGCTCGGCCGCCTCGCAGCTGCAGAGTGCGCTGGCGGCGGCGCCCGTCGACGCCGCAGCGCTGCGCGGCTTCGAGTCGCTCCCCACCCACCCTTCGGGCCGCCAGCAGTTCATGGCCGCCGCCACCCGGCTGGCCGACGACCTGGCGGCCGAGCTGGAGGATGCGGTGGCCGCGGTCGTGGTCTGCGACGACTTCGGCGTCGTGATGTACCGCGCGGGGCGCCCGGAGGTGCTGCGGCGCACCGACGACGTCAACCTCGTCCCCGGCGGGGTGTGGAGCGAACGGATGGCCGGCACCAACGGCATCGGCCTGGCGCTGGAGCTGGGCGGCTCGGCGCACGTCTTTGCCGCCGAGCACTACATCGAGGCGTTGCATGGCTTCAGCTGCACGGCGGCGATCGTGCGCCACCCGGTCACCCGTGAGGCGCTGGGGGTGCTGGGACTGGCCACCGACACCAGCGTCTCGGCCACGTTCGCGCGGCCGCTGATCGTCCGCGCCGCACGGGAGGTCGAACGGCTGCTCGAGGACCAGGTGTTCGGGCGCGAGCGCGAGCTGCTGGAGCACTACCTGCGCAGCCGCGCCGGGCGCCCGACGGCGTTTCTCAGTGTGGACCGTGCCGGCCACACAGTGATCCAGAACGCCCGCATGCTGCAGAGCGCCTCCGGAGAGGACGTGCAGCTGCTGCTCTCGTTGGCGCGCCACGCGCTCTCAGCCGACGCCGACACCATGGAGGAGCTGGAGCTCTCGCGCGGGCGCTCCCACGCCGACGTCCGGCTCGTCCATGCCGGCGAGGAGGTGCTGGGCGCGCTCGTCTCGCTGGAGCGACTCGCCAGCGGGCGCGGGGGGTCCGCCGGCGCGCCGGCGCCGGACTGGGCTCCCCTGGTCGGCCGCAGCCCGGCCATGCAGCGACTGTTCCGCGAGGCCGCCAAGGTCGCCGAGCAGCGGATGACGGTGGCCATCCACGGCGAGCCGGGGACCGGCAAGCTGTCGCTGGCCGAGCTGCTGCACCGGATCGGCGGGGAGGGGCCACTGACGCTCGTGCACTGCGCGCGGCAGGGGTGGGAGCGCGAGTGGCTGGCGGCGGTCCGCGACGGAGGGACGGTCGTGCTGCGCCGGGTGCACGGGCTCAGCCCCGAGGCCCAGCTGCGGCTGTGCGACCAGCTCGACGACCTGCACGAACAGACGCCCGGCGTCTGGGTGGTGAGCCTCTTGAACTCCGACGTCGAGCCGCCGTGCGCGGAGCTGTACTCGCGGCTGGCGCGGGTGTCGCTGATCGTCCCGGCGTTGCGCGACCGCGGCTATGACCTGCGCCTGCTGATCGACGACTGGTGCGATGGGCGCGAGCAGCTCACCGGCACGCGGCCGGTCCTGCGACCGGAGATCTACGAGGCGCTGGCCGCGCAGCAGTGGCCCGGCAACGTGCGCGAGCTGCACAACGCGCTGGACGCGTCCGCCCTGCGAGGCGGGACGGTGATCGGACTCGAGTCGCTGCAGATGGAGGTTCGCTCCGCTCACGGTGCGGGCGCGCCGACGGGCAGTCTGCGCGACATCGAACGGGAGGCGATCAACGCGGCGCTGGAGCGCGCGGGCGGCAACGTCAGCCGCGCCGCCAAGCAGCTCGGCATCGGCCGCGCGACCCTGCACCGGCGGCTGCGCGCCTACCGGCTGCTCACCCCGCACCCCCCCGAAGAGCAGATAACCGGCACTTCCAGAACTTGACTCACTCCGGCTCGGATGTGGATCAACCTGATCAGTCGGGCCTCGCGCGCCGGAGCCATAGTCGCTGC
>QHBV01000119.1:0-1068 GCA_003244035.1 Solirubrobacterales bacterium
ATCCGCGAGACCGACGCGATCGTGCACGTCGTGCGAGTCCACCAGGACCCGAACGTCGTGCACCCCGAGGGCCGCGTCGACCCGCTCGCCGACATCGCGACGATCGAGACCGAGCTGATCTACGCCGACCTCGAGCAGGCCGAGCGCCGCCTCGAGCGCGTCGCGAAGACCGCCAAGAGCGGCGACCGCCGGGCGATCGTCGAGGCTGCGTGGCTGGAAGACCTGATCGATGCCCTGGAGCGCGGCCGTCCCGCCAGCGCCGTGCCGGCGCCGCCCGATGCACCCGACGCGACCCGACTGCTCTCGCCGCTGACGGCCAAGCCCGTCCTGTTCGTGGCCAACGTGGACGAGGACACGGACCAGGTCCCGCCCTCGATTCTCGAACACGCCCTGGCCCGGGGCGCCGCCGCCGTGGCCGTCTCCGCACGCCTGCAGGCGGAGCTCTCCGAGCTCGACGCGGACGACGCCGCGGCGATGCGAGCGGAGCTCGGACTGAGCGAGTCGGGGCTGCGCACGGTTGTCCGCGGGGCGTTCTCGCTGCTTTCGCTGGTCGCGTTCTTCACCGCCGGAGAAGACAAGCCCGCCCAATCCTGGCACCTGCGCCAGGGCATGTCCGTCTGGGCCGCGGCGGGGATGATCCACTCGGACATCCAGCGCGGGTTCGTGCGCGCCGAGGTCGTATCCTGGCGGGAGCTCGTCGATGCCGGCGGCTACGCAGGGGCGCGCGACCGCGGGACGTTGCGCCTCGAGGGCAGGGACTACGTGGTCGCCGACGGCGACGTGATCACGGTCAAATTCACACCGTGAGCGCGTTCACCGGGCCCACGCCGGCGTGCCCGCCAGCAGCTGCTCGGCCAGGGCGAACGCCGGCTTCTCGGTGCCGTCGTAGGCGATCAGACCCTTGTGGTGCAGGCCGTCGCCGGCCGCGCCCGGCGGGAGCGCCGCGCCTCCGTTCCAGCCCGGGTTGACCGCGAACTCGCGCAACGTCCAGTAGATCTCGCCGTTCATGAACGGCAGCCGATCGATCACGCCCACGGTGCGGCGCACGTAGCCGCTCTGAAACTCGTA
>QHBV01000119.1:1150-7191 GCA_003244035.1 Solirubrobacterales bacterium
CGTGGGTTAGACGCAGAAATGGCGCCAGCCCGTCGAAGTCGGCGATCGAGTGGCCTGGCGGGCCCGTGTACCAGCCGAAGTAGGCAGAGATCCCGAGCACGTCGAGCTTCGAGTAGCTCCGCTGCGCGGGGAAGCCGGGGTAGCAGTAGGTGTCCAGCGCGACCGGAACGCCGGGGTCCAACGCCCGCGCCAGCGCGCTGGCCTGATCGATGTAGGCACGCGTGCCCGGGGTCGTGTCGGGAGTCGGCGAGAGCTCGTTGCCGATCGAGTCGATGAGCACCGACGGATGGCTGCGATCTCCGACGAGCGTGGACCGGAGCAGCGCGAGCGCGCGCGCGCGACCGGCCGCCGAGGCCAAAGCCGGATCGGCGTGGTCGACGGGGGGCTGCTCCCAGACCATGATCCCGGCCTGGTCGAGCGCGTCGAGCAGCCGGGGGCTCAGCAGGTAGTGGGCGCGAGTGACGTTCGCGCCCACCGATCGCAGCTCTGAGACGATCGTCTCGATGTCGCTATCGGTGAGGGCGGCGCCCCGCCCCTGCACGTCCTCCTGGATCGCGGCACCGTGCAGCCACAGCCGGCTGCCATTCAGGTACAGGATCCCTCCGCGCACCCGCACGCTGCGCAACCCGACCCGGAGCGCGTCGACCTGCTCGACGCTGCGCCCGTCGAGAACCTGCACCTGGACTCGGTACAGCGACGGGCTCGCGGGCGACCACAGCGCGAGCGGACCGCGCACCGGCACGCGGAATCTGACCTGACGTGCGGATCCGGCGGGCAGCGCCCCAGCTGCGCGCACGCTGGTCGACGTGACCCCGTCCGGGGAAGTCGCGCTGACGAGCAGCTCAGGCCGCAGCGCACCGGCGGAGTGGCTCCGCAGCGTCGCCTCCACCAGCAGGTCTCCGCAGCGGTTCGCACAGCCGAGCTCGGGCATCACGCCGAGGCCCTGCGCGGAGACCCGCCCCACCCCCTGCAGGGTCACGGGCCCCATGATCCCACCCCAGTTCCACCAGTCCTCGGGCAGCGAGCCGGCCCCCTCGAAGGTGTCGACCCGTACGACCAGGATGTTCGTGGCGCCTGGGCGCAGCGTCCTCGCCGGCAGCGCGAATGGCGCGTAGGGGTCCGAGCTCGAGCCGATCTCGGTGCCGTTCAGCCACACCTGCGCGTTGCGGCGCACGCTCTCGAACGAGACGCTCCAGGACCGGCCGGGAGTCACCGGCGGGCCGGTGAAGGAGACCTCGTACCAGCCGACCGCCGGGCGGTCGGAGGCGCCGGCAACCGTCGGGTTGAAGTCGTTGGGGATCGTGACGGGCGCCCAGCCGAGCCTGGTCCCCGCCGCGCTCTCCCAGTGATTGCGCAGGCCGACATTGCCGGGATCCGGGGCGTAGCGCCAGCCAGTCGCAAGCGGGACGGCCGCCGGCGGGCTGAGCCTCGGCCCGCGTGCGGAGAGCGACCGCACGCCGGCGCCGGCCACCCGCGTGGGCGAGCCTGCCCCTCCCCCACTTGCGGGCGGGATCGCGACCACCGCGATGGCAACGGCCACGAGGCCCCACATCAGTAGCAGCGCCGTCCTCCCTCGCACGCCGGGCATGATGACGGCTCTACCGAGCGGCTGTTCGCGCCCCGCCAATCGCTCGATTCACGCAGAGTCGCGCGGTTTCCACGATCCCTTCGGCGGATGCTTGCGGCGCCACTCACGGTGAAAGCGCCACGCGCTGAACGGCAATCCCAGGGCCATGATGATGACCCACCCTCCGTTGCGGCCCACGGCGGCGAGCGCCAGCCCGGCGAGGTTTACGCCGAGAACGAGCCATGCCGGCATCCGCTTGGCGCCTTCTCGGATCAGCAGCCACCACCAGGGGCGCAGTTGCAGGAGCCATTTCCACTCCCAGCGCGTCGGGTTAAAGCGTCTGGCCCGCGCGTCGTCGTGCACGAGCGTCCGCGTGGGCACGTCGAGGGCCTGAAGGCTCCTCCACCGCAGAAACTCGAGCACGGCCGCGATCACAAGCAACGCGAGTGCACCGACGGTGGCGTTGCCTTGGCCGCTTGGGAGAGCGAGCACGCCGATCCCCCCCAACACCACCGCGGCGCGGCGCTTCATGCGCGCGCCGCCGATCAACAGCAGGTTCTGGCGGACGGCCTTTGAGCGTGGGTCGATTCTCGCCGCTGTTTCGAGCTCATCGAGTGCCTCGCCCCTGCGCTGCATCTGCAGGTGCACAAGGGCGAGGTTGTTCAGGGCGTGGGAGTTCTCGGGGTTGAGCTCGAGCGCGGCATGGAACGCCGCCTCGGCCTCGGCGAGGCGCTCGTGGGCGAGCAGGACCAAGCCGACCTGGTGCTGAGCATCCCCCGAGCCGGGGTCGAGCTCCACCGCGTGGTGGGCGGCGGCGAGCGCCCCGGCTTCGTCACGGGCCTCCTGCAGCGCCCCGGAGAGCACGATGTGCGCCATCGGCTCCTCAGGGTCAAGCCGGCAGGCTTCGAGCGCGGCGGTCCTCGCCAGGCGCTTCTTGCCGAGCTTGCCCAAGGCGATCGCCATCAGCCGCTGTGGCCAGGCGTCCTCAGGGTCGAGCGCCGCCCCCGCCCTGGCCGCCTCGAGCGCCTCGCGGGGCTGATCGAGCTTCACATGGGCCAGGGCGATCAAGCAGTGCGCGTGCGCGTCACCGGGGTCATGAGCGATCGCGCTGCGCAGATCGACCAGCGCGTCGGCCGGCCGACCGAGGTCGATCAGCGCCGACCCGCGCTCCCTCGAGCGGACCGCTGGGTCACCGCCGTGCGCCCGCTCCCTCACAGGAGCTTGTGCTGGCGGACATAGGCGAGGAGATCGTCGTACTGGCCGCCCTCGTTGGCGTAGACCGCGTAGTTGTGGGCAACCGCGAACCACGCACGGGTCGACGGTGGCACCTCCTTGAGGGCCTTGCCGAGGTGGGCCTGGGTGATCGGGCGGAGCTCTCCGGTGCGCACCGACTCCTGCAGCGCGTGCTCCGAGGCGACCTCCACCAGGTGCACGAGATCCGCGCCGGAGTAGCCGTCGGTCTGGCGCGCGAGCTTGGCGACATCGGCGCCGTCGACCGGGCGCTCGGCGAGCGCTCCCGCGAGGATCGCCGCGCGAGCGGCCTGGTCGGGTGGCAGGACGAGGAGCGTTCGATCCAGGCGCCCCGGGCGCCGCAGCGCGGTGTCGACGTCCCACGGATGGTTGGTGGCGGCCAGCACGAAGACGCCCTCGTTGTCCGCTAGGGCACCGTCGAGCTCGGCCAGCAGCTGGTTGACGACATTGCGCCCGGCGGAGTGGCGCAGCTGGGCTCGCTTCTGCCCGAGCGCGTCGATCTCGTCGAGGAACAGCACGCACGGCGCCGCGCGGCGGGCCTGCTCGAACAGGCCGTGCAGTCGGCGCTCGCTCTCGCCGAGCCACATGTCGAGCACGTCGTTGAGCCCCACAGCGAAGAACTGGGCGCCAAGCTCTCCGGCCACCGCGCGCGCGAGAAACGTCTTGCCGCAACCCGGCGGGCCGAACAGCAACAGACCGCCCCGCAACGACTTACCGTAGTACCGGCGCAGCTCCGGGTTGCGCAACGGTGCCAGAAACGCCGAGTCCAACCGCGCCTTGACCTCCTCGAGCCCACCGACATCGGCGAGCGTGACGCACGGTCGCTCGACCTCGACCTCGTCCTCGCCGTCGTGCGCGTCCGGGTCTGAGTCATCGCCGCCAACGGGCACCGGCCTGCCCGAAACAGCCGGAGAGGCGGGCTCGGCCGGGCCGACCAGACGCGCATAGGCTCGCGCCTTGGCCGGATCGCCCGAGGCCTGAGCGGCGTCGCGAGCAGCCGCCAGCGCCGCGATGTCGTCTGGTGCCACGGCCAGGGCGGCCTGAGCATGCTCGAGGGCCCGGCGAGCGTCACCCTGGAGGACCAGCAGTGCCGCCAGGTGGACCCGCAGGGCGGTGTTCGAGGGATCGGCCGCAACGGCCGCCTCGAGCGCTGCGGCTACCGACTCATCCATCCGTGTGACCTGCGAAGCGTCCCGGCATGCATATGACCCCGTCGGCGAATGGAGCAGGATTGCAGCCCTGCGGAGCCCAGAATACTCACTCCACAACGCCAGCGGCGGGCCACTCAGAGATCGCTCAACCCCTCCGCGTGCTCGAGCCGCTCGGCGAGCCGGTTCATCCCATACCGACGAGCGGCATGCGCCCCGCCGGCGAGGTCGGTGGGGCGGTCGGCGGGGCGGTCGAGCGCGACGGTGCGAAGCGTCGCGATCTCGCGGAACTTCAGCAGCTCCTGGGCGCAGCCCATGAGTGCGGCAGCGATCCGGGGACGCTCGCCGCCTGCCCGCGCGATCGCCTGCTGCAGCGAGCCGTGGCGCCTGAGCAGGTCGGCGGCTGTCTTGGCGCCGATTCCTGGGGCACCGGGCAGCCCGTCGGAGGGATCGCCACGGAGCGCGATGAAGTCCGGCACGAGCGCCGGCGGGACCCCGTAGCGGCGCTGCACCTCCGCGGCGTCGACCTCCTCGAACCCGCTCGCACCCATCTTCAGGAACAGGACGCCGACGCGGTCGGCCGCGCACTGGTACATGTCGCGGTCCCCGGTCAGGATCAGCGCCCGCCCGCCGGCCCCGGCTTCGACCGACACGAGCGACCCGAGCAGGTCATCAGCTTCGAGCGCCGGCGCCTGCTGATTGCTCCAGCCGAACGCCGAGAAGTAATCCGGCGCCTGCTCGAGCTGCCACGCGAGCGCATCCGGGACCGCCGGCCGCGCGGCGTGGTAGGCGGGGTACAGCTCGACGCGGTAGGCGGCCGCTTCCGCGCCGAAGCACAGCACGATCGCCCGCGCAGCACGATCAGCGGCGACCCGCAGCAGCAGATTCGTCGCCCCCAGCAGCGCGCCGATCGGTCGCCCGTCGACCCCGCGAATCGAATCCGGCAGCGCGAAGAACGAGCGGTACAGCAGGAACGGCGCGTCGACTACCAGCAGCGGACCGGGCATGGCTCCGAGCTCAGCTCGGCGCGGAGACTATGAGCCCCGGCACGCGCTTGAAGTGGCTGTGGTTGCGGGTCATGAGCGGAAGGTCGTGCTCGAGCGCAGTCGCAGCGATCAGTGCATCGGGCGTCGCGATGCCCGTCTGACGTCGGATCCTGCCCGCCGCCTCGGCGACGGGACGGTCCACGACGAGCTCGCGAAGGGTCGAGAGCAGAACTCCGACGACATCCTCGTCGGTCGCACGCCCAGCGAACAGCTCGCAACGCGTGACGACGGAGTAGGACACGTGGTCCTCTCCAGGATCAAAGACATGCTCCCGGCGAAGGTGATCGATCAGCACGTCCGTGTCTACGACGTACTCAGCCATATCCGCGATCCCACTCGGAGCGAGCCGGAACCTCGAGACCAGGCAGAGCGCCGTAGGTCGCCATCAGCACCTCGTCCCGGCTCCGCAGAGGCTCATCGGTGAGATACGAATCGACGGCGTCCCGAACCACCTGCGCCAGCGTCGTGCGATCCCTGCGGGCACGATCGTCGAGACGCTTGCGCTGTGCGGAGGTGAAATAGACCTGCGTACGGGTCGATGCCATATACAGCGCAGTATACAGCGCTCGACCTCGACCCCGACCCCACCAAGCCGGAGTCCTACAGGTTCCCCCGCGCCATCTTGCGCAGGTCCATCGCCTTGTCGTAGGTCTCCTCGTCGACGCCCTGCTCGGCGGCGACCTCGCGCAGCATCCGGCCCGAGCTGGCGGCCTCCTTGACGATCTCGGTTGCCTTGTCGTAGCCGATGTAAGGGTTCAGCGCCGTGGCGGCCGCGAGCGTCGACTCGACCGAGCGGCGGCACCCCTCCTCGTTGGCCTGCATCCCGTCGACGCACTTCTCGGCGAAGATCGTCGCGGTGCTCGCCAGCAGGGCGATCGACTCGAGCAGATTGCGCGCGATCAGCGGCACGCGGACATTGAGCTCGAAGTTGCCCTGCGAGCCGGCGATCGTGATCGCCGTGTCGTTGCCGATCACCTGCGCGCACACCTGCATGACCACCTCGGGAATCACCGGGTTGACCTTGCCGGG
>QHBV01000120.1 GCA_003244035.1 Solirubrobacterales bacterium
GTGGCGGTGCCGACCGTGGAGCGCGCGTTGGCGCCCATCCGCTCCTGATCGACGATGATCGCGGTTGTCAGCCCCTCGAGTACGTCGACCTCGGGCCGCGCCAGAGTCGGCATGAATCCCTGCACAAAGGCGCTGTACGTCTCGTTGATCAGCCGCTGCGACTCCCCGGCGATCGTGCCGAACACCAGCGAGCTCCTGCCCGAGCCGGAGAGGCCGGTGAACACCGTCAGCCGGCGCTTTGGGATCTCGATGCTGACGTCCTTGAGGTTGTTCACGCGCGCGCCGTGCACGCGGATCAGCTCGTGGCTGTCGGCAACGTGCGGCGCAGGCGACGGCGTGTCCGCCCTCGTGGCCATGCTCATCGTCTCTGCGACGGCGGCACTCATCGGTCCTGAAGCAGCCCGAGGACGTTGCCATCGGGGTCGGTGACGGTGGCCACTAGGCGGCCGCCACCGACGTCGTGCGCGGGCTCCTTCAGAGTGGCCCCCGCGGCGGTCACCTCGGCCAGCTTCGCCTCGATGTCGGGCACGTGCCAGTAGGCCACCGGCGAGGTCATGCCCTGCGGTCCACCTCCCGGCACCAGCCCGATGTGCTGGCCCTCGGCCTCGAAGCCGACGTAATAGGGCCCGTCTGCATGCGGCGGGACGCCGAGCAGGGCGGCGTACACGGGCTTGGCGGTCGCCAGGTCGGACACGGGATGCAGCACGGTCTTGATTCCCTGGGTGGAAGAGTCGGTCATGGTCACTCCTGAGGTCGTGGGTCACGTCGACCCGGCGGGATTGTTGGCTCAAAGACGAACGGGAAGCCCGGAAATCGACCAGCGGGCTGGTCGACGGGCCGACCGGTGTCCATAACGGTCATGCTGGGTGCCGCTCGGTGACCGCGCATCTCGATTCCTGGTCGGGTCACGCAGCTGCTCTGGCTCCCCGACTCAGGAGACACGTCCCCCCTCCGGCACCGCCGCCACGCCGCTCGCGGTGAGCACGACCGGGGCGGGGCCGCGCCGATACACGCCCCACAGCAGTCCGCACAGCACCAGTGTGGCGAGGAAGTAGCCGACCTCGACGCGGGTGACCACGGCGCCGATCGTCGGCGTCAAGACGAGAACCACGAACAGCGCCGCCGACAGCAGCCAGCCGGCCGACGCCAGCCGCGCCCGGCCGCGCGCCAGCGCTGCCTGGTTGAGCGTGCCCGCGACGAGGTGCAGGCCCATACCGAGGCCGACGACCGCGAGTCCGAAGCGATCGTAGTGAAAGCCCTTGTTGCCCAGCAGCGCCGTCATCACGAACGGGCCGATCGCGAGCAGCCCGAGCGCCACCGCGCCGGCGAAGGCGGTGATCGCGAGCACGGTCACGCGGATCGCGCGGTGAAACTCGGCGCCGCTCTCGTTGGCCTCGAGACCGGCGAGATGGGGAAGGATCGACGTCTGGATCGCCTGGAACAGCTGCAGCGGGGCGCGCACGATCAGCAGCACGTTGAAGACGAAGCCCGCCAGCGCGTGCCCCGAGCTCTGGTTGACGATCAGCACCGCCGCGTTCATCAGCGTCTGCTCGGCGAGCATGATCCCCACCACTGCGAACGCAAACCCGCCGCCGCGCCTCAGCGACAGGTCGGTCGAAGCCTCCTCGATGCCGGCGTGGGCGGGGCCCTCGAGGGCGGCATCCGCTACCGGGAGCCCGGCGGGGGCCCGGTGCTTGACCCTCGAGAACGCGAACGGGAGCACCGACAGCGACGCGAACGGCGCCACCGCCATGCCCAGCCCGACCGCTCCCTGCCCCGAGCCGATCCCGACCGCGACCGCGAGGGCGAGCAGGAAGCGCGAGGTCGCCTCGAGGAACACGAGCATGCCGTACAGCGCGAAGCGCTGGTGGCCGGCCAGCCAGCCGCGCGCGAAGTAGCTCGCCGCGTACGCGAGCACGCCGATCACCAGGATCCAGTAGAGCGAGCTCGACCCGTCGAAAAGCCCCCGCTCGATCTGGCGGCGCAGCGCGAGCGCGGCGACGAGAAACAGCAGCGCGAAGCCGAGTTGGATCAGCGCCGGAACGCGCAGCTGGTGGCCGGGCAGACCACGCGCCCGCCGATCGGCGATCGAGCGCGAGAGCAGCTGCTCGATCGGCCGGTAGATCACCGACAGGATCACGAACATCACGGCCCAGCAGAGCGACACGCGGCCGTACGCGCCCGGGTCGAGTACATGGCTGGCGGTCGCGAGGTAGGCGAACGTGAACAGGCCGGTCGAAGCGATCCCGATCGACAGCACCCGGGCGCCCGACGCGTAGGACCTGCCAGCGGGGGCCTCGGCGGGCGCCCCCGGGCCCGGCGGCATGCCTACAGCCACTGCCTAGCTTCCACGCGCCCCGACTTGTACGAGCGCCATGGTCCACGGAAACGGCGAGCGCACCTGCACGACGTCTCCGTGGCGCGCGAGCAGGCGGACGAACGTCCGCTTGGAGAAGTGGTTGACATGGCCCGGAGTGTTGCCGAGCGAGCGAACGTACGCCCCCCTGGCGAGGTTCATGGCACGCCACAGCGGCTCGTGCGGCACCGAGACCAAGAGGTGTCGCCGGGCCACGCGGGTCATCTCCGCCAGCGTGCGCTCAGCGCCCTCGATGTGCTCGAGCGCTTCGATCGCGGCAACCAGGTCAAATTCGCTCGCGCCGAACGGCAGGCGCTCGGCCCCCGCCGCGCGAAACTCGAGGTTACTGCGTTCGCGCCGGGCCCATTGCGCCCTCAGCTTGGGGTCCTCGAGGTCGACCCCCACCACTCGCCCATTCCCCAGTCGCTCCGCCCAGCGGGCGGTGAGCACGCCTTCGCCACAGCCTACGTCGAGCACCGATGCAGGCGCCGCCTGTCCGAGCAGGTCGTCGAGCGCACGCTCGAACGCTGCCATCATGCGACGCACGAGCGGGTTGCTCGAGCCGTACTTGTCGAAGGTGTTGCCAGTGGGGACCCCGGCGGCCGTACTCGCCGACGTCATACGCCCAGGGCCTGCCGCTCGGCCTGATCGCGGGACGCACCGGGCTCGTAATGCGAAGGCTGCACCCCGAGCTGCAGCTCGATTCGCCGGACGCGCTCGAACGTTCGCTGCGAGAGCGTGCGCTGCGCGTCGAGCAGATCGCCGATCACGCCCAGCGATCCGAGCAGCATCGCCGCGTTGAACAGGACCGCGCCCGCGATCAGCGACTGCACATGGCCCCGCCCCTGGCCCTCGGCGAAGTACACGACGAAGCGGATGAACACGGCGAGCGCCGCCAGCGCCATCACCATCGCCCCTCCCCAGAAGACCTTGAGCGGCTCGTACTGCGAGTAGATCCGGAAGATCGACAGGGCGTTGCGCCACACGTACGCGGGGGTCGAGGGGAACAGGCGCGACTCGCGGGTCTTGGGGTTGGTGCGGATCGGGACGTGGTCGATCGCCACCAGCAGCTTGCCGGCCTGGATGATCGTCTCGAGCGTGTAGGTGAACTTCGAGACGGCCTGCACCTGCAGCGCCGCTTCGCGGTTGTAGGCACGGAAGCCCGAGGTGGTGTCGGGGATCTCGGTCGAGGAGGCCTGGCGCACGACCCAGGAGCCGACGCGCTGGAGCTGCTTCTTGGCCCCCGAGAAGTGCTCGACCTGGCTCACCTGCCGGTCGCCGACGACCATGTCGGCGTCCCCGCGCACGATCGGGGCCACTAGCTTGGTGACGTCGGCGCCCTCGTACTGGTTGTCGGCGTCGGTGTTGACGATCACGTCCGCCCCGAGCTTGAGCCCCGCGTCGAGACCCGCTTGGAACGCCGCCGCCAGGCCCTTGTGGTTGGTCAGGCGCACGACGTGGTCGACGCCATGTGCCCGCGCGACCTCGATCGTTCGGTCGGTCGAGCCGTCGTCGATGATCAGCCACTGCACCAGCTCGAACCCGGGGACCTGTCGCGGGAGGTGGCTGAGCGTCAAGGGAAGCTGACCTTCCTCGTTGAAGCACGGGATCTGGATGATGAGCTTCATGTCGTCGGTCGAGCAGCGCTGTCGATGACACGGTAGCGGGATACTCGTCGTGGAAACGTGAACGCGTCGACGATCACCTACCCCGGGCAGGCGATGGCGCCGGCCAGCGGGCCGGCGCCATCGGCGTCGATGCCCACTCCAGCCGATGCCGCGGCGGATGTCGATCGCCACGCCTGGCAGCGCCCGGCGCTGGCGGTGCTGCTGGTCCTCACGCTGCTGTTGCGCCTGTGGGGGATCAGGCAGGGGCTCCCTTACAGCTACAACGTCGACGAGGCGACCCACTTCGTCCCGCGAGCGATCGCGTTCTTCTCCGGGGACTACAACCCCCGCTACTTCTACAACCCGCCCGCCTACTCGTACCTGCTGCACGTCCTCTTCGAGCTGTGGTTCGGGACCTCGGACGCGGCGACACGCACGTACGTGTCGGACCCAACGGCGGTGTACGTGGTCGCGCGGGTGGTGGCGGCGGTGCTCGGCACCGGCGCCGTGTGGCTGACCTATCTGGCGGGCGCCCGGCTCTTCTCCCGCGACGTGGGACTGCTCGCGGCGGCGGTCTTCGGGCTCGCGTTCCTGCCGATCTTCTACAGCCATCTCGCGCTCAACGACGTTCCCACGCTCGCGCCGGTGGCGCTGGCGCTATACGGCACGGCGGGGGTGATGCGGGGCGGACGGCTGCGCGATTACGCGCTCGCCGGCCTGGGAATCGGGCTCGCCGCCGCGACCAAGTACACGGGCGGGATCACCCTGGTGTGCCTGATCGCCGCCTTTGCGTGCCACAGCGCCCGCGGGGAGCTGTGGGTCGCCGTGCGCGGCGTCGCCGTCGGGCTGCTGGTGGCGCTGGGCGCGTTCGTGATCGCGAATCCCTACGCCGTGCTGGACTTCTCCGCCTTTCAGGCGGGCCTGTCCCAGCAGGCGTCGCTCGCCGCGGGCCAGGACCCGGTCAAGCTGGGGACAACCCCCGGCAGCGGCATCGGTTACTACCTGTGGACGTTCACCTGGGGCCTGGGCTGGGGCCCGTCCCTGGCGGCGCTCGGCGGAGCGGCGCTGCTGCTCGCGCGGCGGAGGCTGGCAATGGCGCTGGTGCTGCTGCCGGCACCGATCGCGTTCATCGTCTTCATGGGCGATCAGCAGCGGTTCTTCGGCCGCTGGCTGATGCCGATCTATCCGATCGTGGCGATCGTGGGCGCGTACGGGGCGATCGAGCTCGCGCGCTGGCTCGTGGGCGCCCTGCGCCTGGCGCCGGCGCTCGCGGCAGGGCTGCTCGCGATCCTGATGCTCGCGCAGAGCGGCGTGGCGGTGATCCACGATGACGCGGTGCTCTCGCGGCCCGACACGCGCAACGCGACACGAGCGTGGATGGTCGACCACGTCCCCGCCGGCGCGAAGGTGGTGATCGAGCCGGTGGTCTCCGACAGCTGGGCGGCGGACATCGGCACCTCGCTGCCGTGGACGCTGAACGGCGAGCGCTGGTATCGCTACGCGACGTGGCTGTCCGATGTCGACAACCAGGGCAGGTCGCTGCCCGCGGGCAAGCGACGCTTCGTCGTCGTCGACCAGTACGAGCGCACGCTCCGGCCGGCGCTGCTGGACCAGTATGCCTCGGGCGGCTTCTGCTGGATCGTGGTCGGATCGCTGCAGGCGGGTCGCGCTTTCGCCGACCCCCAGGACGCTCCCGGCGCGATCGCCTACTACGCGGCGCTCGCCCAGCGCGCGCGCCTGATGTACCACATCAGCCCGTTCGCCCCCGGCACCCACCCGGTGCCGTTCAACTTCGACTGGTCGATCGACTACTACCCACGCCAATACCGGCTCCCCGGTCCGGAGATGAGCGTCTACCGTCTCGCCGGCGGGAAGTGCGCTTGAGGAGGGGCGCGCTGATGCGCGCCCTTGGTTTGGGTTGGTCCGGGAGGCTGGGCGTTTGACCGGACCAGGAGTCCTGTTTCTCGACCAGCCTCCTCAGAGCGGACTCGCCCACAAGCAGGTCGGTGGCCGTATTGTGAGGAGCAGCCGATGCCCATCGCCACCGACATCGATCGCCGCCATCTCGCTCGGGCGATCGAGCTCGCCGAGCAGGGACGGGGCCGGGTCAGCCCGAACCCGCTCGTCGGGGCGGTGCTCACGCTCGACGGCGAGACGATCGCCGAGGGCTTCCACCGAGAGCTGGGCGCGGCGCACGCCGAAGTAGAGGCGATCCGTGTGGCGTCGGCGGGCGACCTGAGCGCCGCGACGCTGTATGTCTCGCTCGAGCCCTGCTGCCACCACGGCAGGACGCCTCCATGCACCGACGCGATCCGTCAGGCCGGGATCGGTCGGGTGGTTGTCGGCTCGGACGATCCTTCCGAGCGCGCCAGCGGTCGGGGGCTGGGGATCCTGCGCGACGACGGAGTCGAGGTGGTGATCGCCGACGGTGAGCTGGCGGCGCGCGCGCGCCTGCAGAACCAGCCGTTTCGCAAGCTCGCCCGCACTGGGCGCCCGTGGGTGCTGTTCAAGGCGGCGATGACGCTCGACGGCAAGGTGGCCACCCGAGGCGGAGACTCGAAGTGGATCTCCGGCGAGGACAGCCGTCTGCGCGCGCATCAGTGGCGCGCGGAATGCGACGCGGTTGCCGTCGGGATCGGGACCGCGCTGGCCGATGATCCGCTGCTGACCGCGCGCGTCGACGGCGCCGTGCGCCAGCCGCGGCGGGTCGTGTTCGACTCGCTGGCACGGCTGCCGCTGGAGGCGAGGCTCGTCCACGACGCTCGCCGGATCCCCCTCACGATCGTGGTCTCGCGGGCTGCCCCGAGGGCGGCCACCGACGCGCTCGAGGCGCATGGCGTGGATGTGATCGTGGCTCCTGGGGAGAACGAGCCGGCCCGCGTGCGCTCGGCGCTCGCCCAGCTCGGTGCCGCGGGGGTCGGCTCGATCCTGCTCGAGGGGGGTCCGCGCCTGGCGGGAACGTTCCTCGACGCCAGGGAGATCGACGAGCTGCGGTTGTTCATCGCCCCGCTCGTGCTGGGCGGGCGCACGGCCCGCGACCCGCTCGAGGGCGAGGGTGTCGAGACGATCGCGGACGCCGTACGGGCGACCGCGCTCGAGTGCGAGCGGGTCGGAGACGATCTGCTCATCTCCGCACGGATGCGGGAGTGGTAGCGGGGTGTTCACAGGGCTTGTCGCCGCACTCGGGCGGGTCGTCTCGGCCTCGCGGTCGGATGCGGGCGCGCGCCTGTCGATCGCCTCGCCGCTGGCGGCGCAGCTGTGCCGTGGAGATTCGATCGCCGTCAATGGCGTGTGCCTGACTGCGGCGGAGGTCGACGGCGAAGGATTCATCGCAGATGTCATGAACGAGAGCCTGGCGCACAGTTCGCTGGGCGACGTCGCCGCCGGCGCCGAGGTCAATCTGGAGCTGCCCCTGCGCGCGAGCGACCGGCTCGGCGGGCACATCGTCCAGGGGCACGTCGACGGCGTCGGAACGGTGCTCGCGGTCAGCGCCGACGGATTCGCACGGCGGCTTCGGATCGGTGCGCCGCGGCGGCTGCTGCGCTACGTGGTCCACAAGGGCCCGATCGCCCTCGACGGTGTTTCGCTGACGGTCGCCGATCGCGAGGACGAATCGTTTACCGTCTCGCTGGTGCCCGAGACGCTGGAGCGCACGAACCTCGGGCGGGCCGAGGCCGGGACGCGAGTGAACCTGGAGGTCGATGTGCTGGCGAAGTACGTGGAAGAGCTGCTCGGGGCGCGGACATGAGCGCGACGGATACCTCGTTCGCGACGATCGAGTCGGCGATCGAGGACATCCGCCAGGGCAAGATGGTCGTCGTCTGCGACGACGAGAGCCGCGAGAACGAGGGCGATCTGACCATGGCCGCCCAATTCGTGACGCCCGAGGCGGTCAACTTCATGCGCAAGGAGGGTGGCGGCCTGATCTGCCTCGCGCTGACGCCGGAGCGCTGCGACGAGCTCGGCCTCGACCTGATGGCGGCCAAGAACGAGTCCGCGTTCGAGACCGCGTTCACAGTCTCGATCGAGGCGCGCTCGGGCGTCAGCACCGGGATCTCGGCGGCCGACCGCGCGCGCACGATCCAGGTCGCGATCGACCCCAAGACGAGCCCGCGGGAGCTGGTCCAACCCGGCCACGTGTTCCCGCTCAAGGCGAAGGCCGGCGGGGTGCTCGAGCGGGTCGGCCAGACGGAAGCGGCCGTCGACCTCGCGAAGCTGGCCGGCCTGATCCCGGCGGGGGTGATCTGCGAGATCATGAACGACGACGGAACGATGGCACGCGTGCCCGATCTGGGTCCGTACTGCGCTGCGCATTCGCTGAAGATCGTCACGGTCGCCGACCTGGTCGCATACCGGAGGCGGACGGAGAAGCTCGTCGAGCGCGTAGTGGCCACCGGGCTGCCGACCGAGCTCGGAGACTTCGTCGCCGTCGGCTACCGCTCGCTGGTCGACGACAAGCACCATGTTGCCCTGGTCAAGGGCGAGGTCGACGGCGCCAAGGACGTGCTCGTCCGCGTGCACTCCGAGTGCCTCACCGGCGACGTCTTTCACTCGCTTCGCTGTGACTGCGGCGAGCAGCTCGAGTCGGCGCTGAGCATGATCGAGCGCCAGGGCCAGGGCGTGCTGCTGTACCTGAGCCAGGAGGGACGCGGGATCGGCCTGCTGAACAAGCTCCGTGCCTACAAGCTGCAGGAGGAGGGACTCGACACGGTCGATGCCAACCTCCGCCTCGGCCTACCCGCCGACCTGCGCGACTATGGGATCGGCGCTCAGATCCTGGTCGATCTCGGACTCACGAGCATCCGCATCCTGACCAACAACCCGAAGAAGATCTCGGGCCTGGCGGGCTACGGGCTGTCGGTCACCGACCAGCTCCCGATCGAGCACCTCTCCAACCCCCACAACGAGACGTATCTGCGGACCAAGCGCGACCGGCTTGGTCACACCCTCCACCACCAGGGGCTCGCGCTCGACGAGGAGATGCTCCACGACGAGCAGGAGCAGGATCGCCGGCGCGAGGCGGAATGACGCGCGTCGCGCTGTGCGTGGCGCGCTTCTACGGCGAGCTGGCCGACCGGCTCGAGTCCGGCGCGCGCCGTGCGCTGGCGCGCGCCGGCATCACCGAGGCCGATCGCTTCGACGTCCCCGGCGCCTTCGAGCTGCCGCTGAGCGCCTCCTACGCCGCCCGGTCCGGCCGCTACGACGCGGTCGTGTGCCTCGGCGCGGTGATCCGGGGCGAGACCGACCACTACGACTACGTCTGCGGCGCGGTGGCCCGCGGGATCCAGCAGGTGCAGCTCGAGACGCTGGTGCCATGCGGGTTCGGGGTCTTGACCGTCGACACGATCGAGCAGGCACTCGAGCGGGTCGCAGGAGGCTCCAAGCGGGACACCGGCGCTCAGGCCGTCGAGGCGGTGCTGGCTTCGCTGGCGGTCGAGGAGCAGCTCAGCCTTCGGCCCCATGGCGGCCGGCCGAGTCCCCCTCGCCGGGCTCGCCGCGGGCCTGGATCAGGCGCGTGATCGTGACGAACGCCAAGCCTCCGAGGACGTTTGCCACCAGCGCCAGCGCGGTGTTCTCGATGACCTGCCACACCGTCGTGTGGGCCGTACCCGCCCACATGCCGAAGGTCAGCTGCCCGAACGCGACGATCGTGTGGTTGAGGCTCGCGATGGTGAGCACGAAGCCGGTGATCAGGGCGAGCGCGATCCTCGCGGTGCTCGAATCGGTGGCGAGATCGAGCCACGTCCACAGCGTCACCACAGCTCCCGCCATGAAGCCACTGGCTAGCGAGGGCCCCAAGGCGCGGGTGCTGTAGGTGTCGGACCCCACGCCGGCTGCGAGCTCGGCGGGCTCTTTGAGCATGCCGGTGCCGAACAGCAGGTAGCCGACGATCAGCAGGCCGAGGAGGTTGAACAGCATTACGACTCCCCACAGGCGCGCGAGCTGCCCGGCGCTGGCTCGCCCGGCGACGAGGGTGCTGACCGGGACCAGGAAGTTCTCGGTGAAGAGCTCCGATCCGCCGATCGCGATGAACACGAAGCCGATTCCGAAGAACAGCGCCCCTGCCTCGTGGGCCAAGTCGGCGCCGACGGCCTTGGTCAGCGCGCCGGTGACGTGATCGGCGGCGAGGATGCCCACGCCGACATCGAGACCGGCCACCACGCCGGAGGCGCACAGCGCGAGCAGGCCCCGGTTCAGCCGCTGCTGGCCCTCGTCGACCGTCTTCTCCCACAGCGTGTCGGGTCGCACTGTCACCGCGCACCACTCGAGCCGGGTTGCTGGAGACGGCCTCCGGGGGCGAGCGATCCGTTGTCCACTGCTGCGAACCCCAGCTGCTCGATCAGCTCGGCCACCGCATGCTTGGCTTCCCGGTCATCGCCGGCCAGAGGCAGCGCGAGGCGCTGATCGTGCAACGCGCCGACCCGGCCACCGCTCGCGAGGGTCTCGTAGGGCATGGTGTTGAAGGCCTTCACCACTCGCGCCCCCTCGAGGTGCTGGGCGATCAGCTCAGTCGAGGTGGTCCGGTCGGCGTCGAGCTCGGGGATCGAGCCGTCGCGCGCGGGGTCGTAGTTGGTGGCGTCGATCACGAGCTTGCGCCGGAACGGCTCCACGGGCAGCTTGCGGTAGGGGCCGAACGGGAGCGCGAGGATGATCACATCCCCGCCGATGGCGACCTCGGTCACCGTGGCCGCGCGGGCCCGGCCGCCGAGCTCACGAGAGAGCTCGGGCAGCGAATTGGGACCACGGGTGTTGGCGATCGCGACGACATGCCCTTGACCTACGCACAGCCGCGCGAGGGTGCTGCCGAGCTTGCCGCTGCCGATGATGCCGATCTTCATCTGCTCAGTGCGCCCCTACTTGTGCCCGTGGCCCTGGCTCCCCGCCGCCGCTCGCTGGGCGGCCGCGAGCGTTTGGCGCACCGTGTCGGTCTGATTGGGAATCCGCAGCCGCTGCTGCAGGACGGCAACCGCCCCTTGGGGATCGCCGGAGAGCAGCAGCGAGCGCCCCAGGTCGTACAGGGCATACGCATAGGTGACGCTGGCCGGCGGGGCCGCGGCGACGGCTTGCCGGAGCACCGGGATCGCGGTGGCGTAGTCGCCGGCGGCCAGCAGCTGGTGGCCCCGGGCTTCAAGCGCACCGGCGTCCGCCGGCGCAGCCGGCGTCGAGGCCGGCGTGGCCACCGTCGAGGCAGTGGAGACAGCCGGCGTCGACGCAGCGGTGCTCGAGCCCGAGCGCGAAGCGGGCACCGCGCGCGGGGTCGCCCGTGGCCGGTGAGCCGACGAGGCGGTGGTCGGCTTGGACTTCCCGCTCTGAAATGCGCCGGTGGCCAGAGCGGCCGCGAGCGCGGCCACGACCAGCGCTCCGAGCCCGCCCAGCAGGAGCGCTCGCCGCGGCGACCGGGTGACGCGGCTCGCGGCTCGCGTGCCCGACGCGCTTGGGGCCGGGACTCGCGCGGCCGGCATGCTCCGGGTCCCGGCTCGCGCGCCTCCAGGCGGAACCGGCTGGAGCGCCGTCGCCTCGGTCTGATCGAGCGCCTGCTCGAGGGCATCGACGAACGCTCCTGCGGTGGGCCAGCGGTCCTCCGGTCGTTTGGCCAGGCCGCGCGCCAGCACCCCGTCGAGCGCCCGCGGCAGCGCCGGGTTGCGGCCACTGGCCGCCGGGACCGGCTGCTCGATGTGCGCCCGCGCTTGGGCCGCGAAGTGCTCAGCCGTGAATGGGCGCTCGCCGGCGAGCAGCTCGTAGGCGGCTACGGCGAGCGAGTAGCGATCGCTCGCGCCGGTCGCGCGGCGCCCGAGGGCCTGCTCGGGCGACAGGTAGGCCGAGGTTCCGAACAGCTCGCCACTCCCCGTTATCGTCCCCTCGCCGCCGAGACGAGCGATCCCGAAGTCAGCCACGTGCAGTCCCCGCTCGCGGTCCAGTAGGAAGTTGGCGGGCTTGATGTCGCGATGGATGACGCCCAGCCGATGGGCGTAGTCGAGCGCGGCCGCCGCGTGCCCGATCCAGCGTAGCGCCTGCTTGCGCGCGACCGGGCCGGCTTTGAGCGCGTCGGCGACCGTCCCACCCGGCAGGTACTCCATCACGATGAACGCCCGGTCGCCGGCGTGGTCGGCGTCGCCGCCCCTGCCCGCGCCGGTCGCAACCGCGTCCCCGACGTCGTAGATCGTGACGACGTGTGGGTGCTCCGAGAGTCGTGCCGCCGCACGCGCCTCGCGCTTGAAGCGCTTGACCGCCTGCTCGTCGTGCGCGAACTGGTCGGCGAGCAGCTTGATCGCGACGGCTCGATCGAGCAGGCGATCGTGCGCGCACCAGACGGAGGCCATCCCGCCGCTGGCGATGTGGCGCACGACTTCGTAGCGCTCCGGCAGCGCCAGGTTGTGGAGCACGTTGGTGCGCGGACGGGCGTCTGAATCCATCGGCATGTTGTACCCGCCTGGCGGTGGCCGAACACCAGCGCCTATACTCGCCGCCGATGCCGAGGGTCTGCCACGTGTGCGCCAAGGGCCCGTCGTTCGGGCACAGCCGCAGCCATTCGATGGTGGCGACCAACCGCCGCTTCGATCCGAATCTCCAGCGCGTGCGGATCGACGATGCCGGGACGCCGCGGCGTGTGTACGTCTGCACGCGCTGCCTGAAGGCCGGCAAGGTCACCAAGGCTCGCTGATTGCCCCCGCCCAAGCCAGCGCGCTGACCGGCGGGGCGGTGTCCGATCCAAGTCTCGTCCGCTTTCGCGCCGTGGTCCAGGCCGGCCTCGCCGCGCTCGAGGCTCGCCGCGAGGAGGTCAACGACCTGAACGTGTTCCCGGTCGCCGACGGCGACACGGGCGACAACATGGTGCTGACCCTGCGCGCGGTCCTGGCCGAGCTCGATCGCCTCGCCGCCGTCTCCGACCAGCGGACGATCGATGACGTCGGCCGCGACGAGATCGTCGCGTCGGTCGCCCGCGCGGCGCTGCTCGGGGCACGCGGAAACTCGGGCGTGATCCTCTCGCAGCTGATCAGGGGCGCCGCCGAGGAGCTCGCGAGCCGCCCCGGTGAGCTCGTCGACCCCGTGCTGATCGGCGCCGCACTGGCCCGCGCCGCCGACCAGGGCTACGGGTCGGTCAGGGACCCGGCCGAGGGCACGATCCTGACCGTCGTGCGCGAGATGGCCCATCGCGTGGCGTCAGACCTGGCGCACATGAGCGACGGCCGACTGGGCCCGGGCTCGAGCGCCGCCGAGCAGAACGCGGTGATCGCCGAGGTGATCGCGGGCGCGCTCGACGCGGGACAGCAGTCGGTCAAGCGCGGTCCCGAGCTGCTGCCGGTGCTCCGCGACGCCGGCGTCGTCGACGCCGGCGGCTACGGATTGACGGTGCTGCTCGCGGGGATCGTCGGCGCCCTGCGGGGGACCGAGCCGCTCCCGCTCGAACACCACGTCGCGGCCCGCGTCACGCACCCGCAGCACAGCTCTAGCACGTACCGGTACTGCACCAACTTTGCGGTCATCGGCAGCGACCTGCGGCCACGCGCGTTCATCGAGGCGCTCGAGCGACTAGGTGACTCGGTGCTGGTCGTAGGCGACCCGACGACGCTCAAGGTGCACGTTCACACCGATGACCCGGACGGCGCCACGGCGCTGTTCGCCGGCGCCGGCGCTGTCTCGCACCTCGATGTCGCCGACATGCACGAGCAGGCCCGCCGTCGCGACGAGCGTCTCGCCGCGCCGGTCGCGCCGGCGCAATGCGGCGCGCTGGCGGTGGCTACGGGGGATGGCATGCGGGCGCTGTTTGGAAGCCTCGGCGCCCGGGTGCTCGACGGTGGACGAACGCTCAACCCCTCGACCTACGACCTGCTGGCCGCGATCCACGCGATCGCCGCCGAGGAGGTTGTGGTGCTGCCCAACAGCCCGAACGTGCTGATGGCGGCCGAGCGCGCCGCCGAGCTGTCGGACAGGGCCGTGAAGGTGGTGCCGAGCCGCTCCCAGCAGGCGGGGCTGGCGGCTGCGGTCAGCCTCGACCCGACTCGCAGCGCCGCGGCCAACGCCGCCGCGATGACGCAGGCGCTTGGACGGGTGCGAACGGGGGCGGTGGCGCCGGCCGCGCGCGAGGACGCAAACGGGCGCTTCCGGGAGGGCGATGCGGTCGGTTTCCTGCAGGAGCAGATCGTCGCCTGGGGCAGACCGGGGGAGACCCTGCGCGAGGTGCTCGCGCGACTGGCTCTGGACGCCGAGCTGATCACCTGCCTGCGCGGCGCCGAGGCCCCGCTCGACGACGAGGCCGTACGCGCGCTTGCCCCCGTCGGGGCCGAGCTCGAGCTCTCCGACGGCGGCCAGCCGAGCTGGTGGTGGCTGCTGTGCGCGGAGTAGCGACCGCAGGGCAACCGCCGGCGTGAGTACGACCGCCGCGCGCGCCATTATCGGGGGCGAAGCATGGCCCTGCTCGCCTTCGCCGCAACCCGCTCGCTGACCTCGGAGGAGCTCGAGCGCGCCCCGGTTCGCTATCCGCGGCCATCGAGACTGCGAGCACCGCTGACGTTGGAGGGCCACAAGGCCCAGCTGGCGGCCACCGCGCTCGGCCTGCAGACGGTTGCCGACCTGCTCGACCATCTTCCCCGCGAGCAGCGCGACGCGCGCGCCGTCGCCCAGCTGGCGAGCGGTGAGAGCGCGACGGTGGTGGTGCAGGTCCGGAGCATTGCCTCGCGCTCGGTCCGCCGGCGCGGCATGCGCCCGCTGGTCGAGGCGAGCGTCGCCGACGACACCGGAACGATGCAGGCGACCTTCTTCAACCAGCCGTGGCTGGTCAAGCGCTACCAGCCCGGAACGCGCCTGGTGCTGCATGGCAAGCTCGCCGCGGGCAACCGGTTTGCGGTGCAGGGGCACGCTCCCACCAGCGAGGCGAGCACGGGGGCGCACGCCGTCGCGCACTATCCGGCCACCGAAGGACTCTCCTCGACGCAGATCCTGGCGCTGGTGCGCGGGTACGCGGACGCGATCGCCGAGGTGCTCGAGCCGCTTCCAAGTGCCATGCGGGCGCGGGGGCGGCTGCCCGACCGTCCGGGCGCCGTGTCGGCGGCGCACTTCCCCGACCGGGACGGGGACCAGGAGCTGGGCCGGCGCCGGCTCGCCTTCGACGAGCTGCTGCTCGCCCAGCTCGCGCTCCTGCGCCGGCGGCGAGTGCGCCGTGCGCGCGCGGCCGCGCCGGTGCTCGACGCCGCGCGCACACTCACAGCCCGCTGGCTCTCAGAGCTGCTGCCCTTTCCGCTGACCGGCGATCAGCGCCACGCGCTGGCGAACATCGACGAGGACATCGCCAAGGCGCGACCGATGCAGCGCCTGCTGATGGGGGAGGTGGGAGCGGGCAAGACGGTGGTTGCCCTGTACGCGATGCTGCGTGCCGTCGAGCACGATCTCCAGGCGGCGATGATGGCCCCGACCGAGACGCTCGCCGAGCAGCACTTCGCGACCATTCAGGCGCTGCTGCCCGGAGAGCTCGTCCGCGTCGGCATGCTCACCGGCTCCACCCCCGGGCGCAGGCGGGCGGACCTGCTCAGAAAGCTCACCACCGGCGAGCTCTCGGTGATCGTCGGCACCCACGCGTTGATCGAGGAAACCGTCGCCTTCTCGCGCCTCGGCGTCGCGGTGATCGACGAGCAGCACCGCTTCGGCGTGCGCCAGCGTGCCGCGCTGAACGCAAAGGGGACGGGCGGCGAGAGTCCGCATGTGTTGCACATGACCGCTACGCCGATCCCGCGCACGCTCGCGCTGGCGGGCTATGGCGATCTCGATTTCACCGTCCTGCGCGAGCTTCCGCGAGGTCGCGAGCCCGTCCAGACGTTTGTGTGCTCGACCGAGCGCGAGCGCGCGCGAGCCTATGAGCGGATCCGCGAAGAGCTACGCGCGGGTCGTCAGGCGTTCGTCGTGTGCGCGCTCGTGGAGGAGTCGGAGGTCCTGCAGGCACGGGCCGCGACCGCCGAGCTGGAGCGCCTGCGCGACGGGGAGCTGCGCGAGTTCGGCGTGGTGCTGCTGCACGGCCAGATGCGCCCCGCCGCCAAGCAGGCGGCGATGGCCGCGTTCTCATCCGGGGAGGCCGACGTGCTCGTCGCGACCTCGGTGATCGAGGTCGGGATCGATGTCCCGAATGCGACCGTGATGCTGGTCGAGGATGCGGATCGGTACGGGATCTCGCAGCTGCACCAGCTGCGCGGGCGGATCGGGCGGGGCGCGTATGCATCGCTGTGCCTGCTGTTCGGGGCCAAGGACTCCCCTCGCCTGCGGGCGCTCGCCTGCGAATCTGACGGCTTCGCGCTGGCCGAGGCCGACCTGCGGCTGCGCGGCGAGGGCGAGCTCGTCGGCACGCGTCAGCACGGCCTCGCCCAGTTCGCCGTCGCCGAGCTGCCCCGAGATGCGGAGCTGCTCGAGCGTGCGCGCATGCACGCCGAGCTGCTCGTATCCGCGGACCCGGAGCTGACGGCACCCGAGCATGCCTTGCTCGCGGACGCATTGCAAGCGGCCTATGGCGCCGAGGCAGTGGCGCCGATCCGGGCGTAGCGGCGCCCGAGGCCAGACCAGCCCCGCGCAAGCGGGGCCATAAATAAACTGATCCCGAGTGAGGGTGATCGCCGGGGCCTACCGCGGTCGCACCCTGCTCGCGCCGGTCGGCCTGGAGACCAGACCAACCGCCGACCGGGTGCGCGAAGCCGTGTTCTCGATCCTCGGATCGGTCGAGGAGGCGCGCGTGCTCGACCTGTTCGCGGGCTCGGGCGCCCTGGGCATCGAGGCACTCTCGCGGGGGGCGGCGGAGGCGACGCTGGTGGACTGCTCGCGCGCGGCGAGCGCGACGATTGCGCGCAACCTGCGGGCGGTGGGGTGCAGTGCCCAAGTGCACCGGGTGCAAGCGGCGGAGTTCCTCGGGCGCGCACAGCAGGCCGCACGTCAATACGATCTCGTGTTCCTCGATCCTCCATACCGCCTCGCGGACGTGCTCGGCCCCGAGCTTTCGCCGGCGCTGGTGCCGGTGCTCGCGCCGGCGGCCCGCATCGTCGTCGAGAGCGACCGCCGCGCGCCACTCGAGCTCGATCTGCCGGTGCTGGCACAGCGCCGCTACGGCGACACGCTGATCCGAATCCATGGCCCCCGATAATCGCATCGCCATCTGTCCAGGGACGTTCGACCCGGTCACCAACGGTCATCTGGACGTGATCGGGCGAGCCTCGGCGATGTACGACGAGGTGCTGGTCGCGGTCGTGAGCCTCCCCTGGCGCAAGGGGGAGACGCTGTTCAGCGCGGAGGAGCGCGTGCGGTTCGTGCAGAACGCCACGAGCGAGCTTCCGAACGTCACGGTCGAGCCGTTCAGCGCCCTGGTCGTCGAGCTCGCCCGCCGGCGCGGCGCGATGGCAATCGTCAAGGGACTGCGCGCGATCTCGGACTTCGAATACGAGCTCGAGATGAACCAGCTCAACCGCCGGCAGGCGCCTGAGATCGAGTCCGTTTACCTGATCGCCTCGGCCAGGTACAGTTTCCTCAGTTCGAGTGGTGTCAAAGAGCTCGCCACATTCGGCGGAGAGATCGACGACCTCGTCCCCCATGAGGTGGCGAGGGCCTTGAAGGAACGGCTTGGCGGCTGACGAAACAGAGGTTCTGCAATGGATGTCCTGGTACTTATCGACAAGCTGGACGACCTCGTCCACAACGCCAAGCCGGTCCCGCTCACCGATCAGGTGCGCGTCGACAAGGAGGAGATCTACGACCTGCTCGACCAGATGCGGGCGACGATCCCAGAGGAGATCAAGCAGGCGCGCTG
>QHBV01000121.1 GCA_003244035.1 Solirubrobacterales bacterium
GCGAGCCTCGGCGTGTCCGCCGGCGCGCCCTCATAGTCCAGGCGGATCAGCCGCGCCCCCTGCACCGAGCCCTGTGCGACCGCGGCGAACGCGCCCATCCCGGCCTCGCGGATCTGATCCTCGTCGATCACCGTCACGGTGAGACCGTCCAGGCGCTGGGCCAGCTTCTGCGCGTAGCTCGCGAGCGCTTGTGGAGGGAGGTCGTTCGCCGGCGTGTCGCCGAGGTCGCGGGCGCGATTCTGTGCCATGCAGATGATCGTCGCGGTGCGGACGGCTTCGGAGACGTCGTGGTGGGCGCTGATCAGCAGTCGCTCGAGCTCGGGGCCGCGGTCGGCGGCGTCATCGGGCTCGCCGGAGCGGTCCTTGTAGCGATCGAAGCGGCGGGCGTGCAGCAGCGTGCCCTCCACGATCCCGGCCGCGACCGTCTCGTCAACGTGGTGTGGCAGCTCCCAGCACAGGCACTTGGCGCCGAGCTCGCGCGCGCGGCCGTGGGCGATGCCGGCTGCCCCCCGTGCGCGCTCGGCGTCGAACCGCTCGCGATCGCCGAGCCCGACGAGGATCACCCGCCGGCTGTCGGCGTGCGCCACCGCCAAGTGCCCCAGCGCCGGCTTCGCCTCGCCGCGATCGAGCAGCGATTGCAGCGTTCCGGAGCCAAAATCGTGCGCTGCCCGCTCGCCCTCGAATATGCCGACCACGATCGTGTCGACATCGGGTAAGGCGTATGGACTCTCGGTCGTTGCCTGCACCCGCACGAGCGCCACCCTAGCAACACCAGCGCCTAAGATTGCCGGCCCCCGCGAACGAACCCGGAGCCTCTTGATATGCCCAAGACCGTCATCCTGTCCGCCGCCCGCACGCCGATCGGCAAGCTCGGGGGCGCACTCGCCGGCGTCGATGCCACCGAGCTGGGCGGGATCGCGATCAGGGCTGCGCTCGAGCGCGCCGAGGTGGCGGCAGCGCAGGTGCAGCACGTGGTCATGGGCCAGGTGATCCAGGCGGGGCAGGGCCAGATCCCCTCGCGCCAGGCCCAGATCAAGGGTGGGGTCCCGAAGGAGGTCCCGTCCGAGACGATCAACAAGGTGTGCGCCTCGGGCATCCGTGCCGCCGGCCTACTCGACGCCGCGATCCGTGCGGACGACATCGAGGTCGGAGTCGGCGGTGGGATGGAGTCGATGTCGAACGCTCCCTACCTGCTCCCACAGGCCCGGTTCGGCTTTCGCATGGGCGATGCCAAGGCGATCGACGCGATGATCAATGACGGGCTCACGAACCCGTTCTCGGGCAAGCACATGGCGCAGGAGGCCAGCGAGGTCGCCGCCGAGCTCGAGCTCACCCGGGTCGACATGGACCGCTGGGCGCTGCGCTCGCACGAGCTCGCGCTCGAGGCGACCGACGAAGGGCGCCTGGCCGAGGAGATCGCGCCGGTCACGATCACGACCCGAAAGGGCGAGACGGTGGTCGAGGTGGACGAGGGACCGCGGCGGGACACGAGCCTCGAGACGCTCGCGAAGCTGCCGCCGATCTTCATGAAGGACGGGTCGCACACGGCGGGTAACAGCCCGGGCGTCAACGACGGTGGGGGGGCGCTGGTGCTCGCCGGGGAGGACTGGGCCAAGCGCAACGGCAAGCCGGCGCTGGCGACGATCCTCGCGCAGGCGCAGGTCGCCGACGACTTCCCGTATCTCGCGCGCACGCCGGCGAAGGCGGCGCGCAGCGCGCTCGCAAAGGCGGGCCTGGGCGTTGAGGAGGTCGATCTGTGGGAGATCAACGAGGCGTTCGCATCGGTGACGCTGAACTCGATCCGGATGCTCGGGATCGACTCCAACCGCGTCAACGTCAACGGTGGCGCGGTCGCGCTCGGTCACCCGATCGGTGCCTCGGGAGCGCGCATCCTGGGCACTCTCGTGTACGAGCTCCGGCGTCGTGGCGGCGGCCTCGGGTGCGCCGCGATCTGCTCCGGCGGCGGCCAGGGCGACGCGGTGATCGTCGAGGTGAACGGCGGCTGAGGCCGCCGGCCCGAACGCACGGACGATCGCGCGCCCGAGCTCATCCGCGTGTCCGAGCTCAGGCCAGCTTGCTGGCGTGGACCCTCGACACGGTCGAGCCGCCGGCGACGAGCAGGGTTGCGGCCGCAATCAGTCCAGCGGCGGCTTCGATGCCATCTGAGCCGCCACCGGCGAATCAGACTCGGCCTGACAGCTGCGACTTCCCTACAATCCCCGGCTCGCACGCGCACGCGCACGCGCCGGCACGCGCATGCGCTACGTGCCTGCGTTCCCGCCGATGGCCGCCGCCTCCCCTGAGAAGAAGATCCGTGTCGTGGTCGCCAAGCCCGGGCTCGACGGCCACGACCGCGGCGCCAAGATCATCGCGCGGGCTCTACGCGACGCGGGGATGGAGGTGATCTACACGGGCCTGCACCAGACGCCCGAGCAGATCGTCGAGACCGTGATCCAGGAGGACGCCGATGCGGTCGGGCTGTCGATCCTCTCGGGCGCGCACATGACGCTCGTCCCACGGATCGTCGCGTTGCTGGAGGAGCAGGGCGTCGACGACGTGGTCGTCACGGTCGGGGGCACGATCCCCGGCGATGACGTGAAGGAGCTCAAGGCGCTCGGCGTCGCCGAGGTGTTCACGCCCGGCACCACCGCGCAGCAGGCGATCGACTTCATCCGTGGCGCCGTGCGGGCATAGCCGGCACCCGTTCCGAGCCGATTGACTCGTCAGTCAACCGGGTATCATGCTCGCCTCGTTCCGAGAAGGAGGCCATAGTTGAAGATCTGCGTCCTGGTCAAAGAGGTCCCGGACGCCGCCGTCGAGAAGCGCATCGATCCCTCGACGGGGCGGATGGACCGATCTTCTGAGAAGAACCTGAACCCCTACGACACGCACGCGATCGAGGCGGCGATGGCGCTTCGCGAGGGAGGCGTGATGCAGGTCGACGAGATCGTCGCCGTCACGATGGGCCCCGGCTCCGCCGTCCGCGCCCTGCACAAGGCGGTCTCGCTCGGCGCCGACCGGTCCCTGCACCTGACCGACGATGCACTCGCCGGCTCCGACGTCGCCGCGACCGGCTATGCGCTCGCCAAGGCCCTGGAATCCGAGCAGCCCGACCTGGTGCTGCTGGGACAGCAGTCCGACGACGGCGAGTGCTACACGATCGGCGCCGTGCTCGCCGACCACCTCAAAATGCCCTCACTCACCCAGGTGATCAAGATGGATGTCGACGGCGACGGCCTGCGCTGCGAGCGCCAGGCCGAGTACGGCTACGACACCGTGCAGCTGACGATGCCCGCCGTGATCTCTGTGGGGGACGCCATCAACGAGCCCCGGTACCCATCGCTGAAGGCGATCATGGGCGCGAAGAAGAAGCCGCTGCGGACCGCGGGTCTCGCCGATCTCGGGATCGAGCGCTCGCTTGTCGGCGAAGAGGGCTCGCGCGTGCAGTGCGGAGATTTCCACGACCCGCCGGCGAAGGCCGCTGGGCAGATCATCGAGGACGAGGACACCAACGAGACAGTCGAGAAGATCGTCGCCTGGCTCGATCAAAGGAAGCTGATCTAGATGGCCGATGTACTCGCTTATGTCCTGCACTACGAAGGCGCGTTCAACAAGAACTCGTTGGGCGCCGTGTCCGAGGGTGCGGCCCGCGCGCGCGAAGTAGGGGGTTCATGCCACGCTGTCGTGGTTGGAGGCGAGAGCCTGACCGACGAGCTGTGCTGCTCGCTCGGCGCCTACGGCGCGAGCAAGGTGTTCCGCGCCCGCGGCCCGGAGGGGCTGGCCCAGCCGGTGATCGACGCGATGGCAAACGTGATCGACGAGCACGGCCACTCCTATGCGCTGTTCGGCGGCGGCCTGCTCGGATTCGAGATCGGCGCGGGTCTGGCGGCTCGCAGGCACGCCGGCGTGACGATGGAGGTCACCACGGTCCGCGCACAGGACGGAGAGCTCGTCGCCGAGCGGCCGATCCTGCAGGATTCGCAGATCTCGGTCTCGCGCTACCGGGGCGGCCTCGGGATCATCATCGGCCGCATCAACGCATTCGAGGTCGTCTCGCGCGATGGTGGTGCCGCGGAGGTCGTGGACGTCGACGTCGAGTACTCGCCGTGGTCGACCCGGGCCACGATGGTCACGCGCGGCGAGCAGCGCGGCGCGGACGTCGACATCGAGGGCGCCGACATCCTCGTCGCCGGTGGCCGCGGCCTGGGCAAGGCCGACGGCTTCAAGCTGGCCGAGGCGCTGGCGGCCGCGCTGGGCCCGAACACGGCGGTCGCCGCTACGCGGGCCGTCGTCGACGCCGGCTGGTACCCGTACGCGGCCCAGATCGGCCAGACGGGCAAGACGGTCGCGCCGAAGCTGTACCTGGCCGCCGGGATCTCCGGCGCGATTCAGCACAAGGTCGGGATGCAGTCCTCGGAGAGCATCGTCGCGATCAACAAAGACGCGAACGCGCCGATCTTCGAGTTCGCTGACCTCGGGATCGTCGGGGACCTCAACAAGATCCTGCCGAAACTGACCGAAGCGATCAAGGCACGCAAGGGCTCGTAGGCGATGTCCTCCGCGAACGGGCACGCTCCCAGCGCTCCGAGCGAGTTCCCGCCGCCCGTCGCCTCCCCCGAGGAGTTCATCAAGCGAACGCTCGACTCCGCGGACGAGCGGATCGAGGTCGGGGTCGCGATCGTCGGCGGCGGGCCCGCCGGTCTGGCCTGCGCGGTCCGGCTCCTGCAGCTTCTGGAGGGTGATCCGAAGCTGGCAGAGCGCCTCGGCGAGGTCCCGGTGGCGGTGATCGAGAAGGGCAAGTCCTGCGGCGCGCACAACCTCAGCGGCGCGATCATGCGCCCGTCGGGCCTCGAGCGGCTGTTCCCGGATCTCAATCGTTCCGAGTGGCCGACCTACGGGCCGGTCGAGAAGGAGAGCGTCTACTGGATGCTCAGCCGGGGCGGCGTGCTGCCGCTGAAGCCCACGCCGCCGCCGTTTCGCAACCACGGAAACCACGTCGTCAGCGTTGCCGAGCTGTCCCGCTGGCTCGCCGCCAGGGCCGAGGAGGCGGGCGCCTTCCTCCTGACCGAGACCAGCGCGCAGCGGCTGCTGGTCTCAGGCGGAGTCGTCAGGGGCGTGCGCTCGGGCGACAAGGGTAGGAGCCGCGACGGGGAGGAGCTCTCAAACTTCGAGCCCGGGTCGGACGTGAGCGCGCGGGCGACGGTCCTCGCCGAGGGCACGTGGGGTCACCTCACCGGTGCCGCGATCAAGGAGTTTGAGCTGGCCTCCGGCCGCGAGCCCCAGGTATGGGCCCTGGGGGTCAAGGAGGTGTGGGAGGTGGCAAGACCGCTCGATCGCGTTGTGCACACGCTCGGCTGGCCCCTGCGCTACCGCGCCAAGTGGCGCGAGTTCGGCGGCTCGTGGATCTACCCCATGGGTGCGGACCGGGTCTCGATCGGGTTCGTCGTCGGCCTCGACTACACCGACGCCACCGTGTCCCCGCACGACCTGCTGCAGCAGTTCAAGACCTCGAAGCTGGTCCGCCAGATCTTGGAGGGCGGCAAGCGCGTCGGATGGGGGGCGAAGGCGATCCCGGAGGGGGGCTACTGGGCGATGCCGAGGCCATCCGCGCCCGGGCTCGTGATCTGCGGCGACGGTGCAGGGATGGTGAACGTGCCGATCCTGAAGGGGATCCACTACGCGATCCACTCGGGCATCCTGGCTGCGGAGACGATCTTCGAGCAGTTGCAAGGCGGCGGAAGCGATTTCTCCGCGTACGACCAGCGGGTTGAGGACTCCTCGATCGGCACCGAGCTCTACCGCTCGCGCAACATGAAGCAGCCGTTTCACAAGGGCTTCTTCCTCGGCGGCGCGATCACCAACGCGATGGTCCTCAGCAAGGGCCGCTTTCCCGGCGGTCGCTGGGCAAACCACCCGGATGCGCAGGCGCCGATGATCGTCGCAGGCAAGCGCGAGGATTACCCCAAGCCTGATGGCAAGTACACCTTCGACAAGCTCTCCTCGGTATATGTCTCGGGCAACGCGACCCGCGACGACGCGCCCAATCACATTCGCGTTCGCAAGCAGGTACCGCGGGAGATCGCCGAGACGTGGCGGTGGATGTGCCCGGCGGGGGTGTACGAGATCCCCGACGATGCGCCGTCAGAGGGTCCCGTCGATATCGTCGTCAACTACACCAACTGCGTCCAGTGCGGAGCGATCACGGCCAAGGGCGGGCGGCTGACGCCGCCCGAGGGCGGCGATGGGCCGCTGTACACGATTACGTGAAACTTCCGCGCTCGCGCGTTGTTCTAAAGGGCATGAAGCGACTGCTCGCAACCACCCTGGTGGCACTTGGTGCGTGCTCGACGGTGGCGGTGGCTGCGCCCGGATCGCCTCCGCGCGCGCGCCTGAGGACCATCGTCTGCCAGCACGCGCTCGACCCGGCCGCGCGGGCAGTGTCGGCCACGGCCGTGATGCGGCCGCTCGTCGGGACCAGGAAGATGGCGTTGCGCTTCCAGCTCCTGAGGGCGCCGCGGCCGGGCGGCCCGGTCAGCGCGGTCAAGGGGGGCGACCTGGGCGCGTGGATCTCGCCGGCGAATCGGACGCTCGGGCGTCAGCCCGACGATGTCTGGGTGTTCAACAAGCAGGTGGTCGACCTCGCGGCGCCGGCCGTGTACCGGTTCCGCGTCTCCTTCCGCTGGACCGGGAGGCGCGGGCGCGTGCTCGGGACCGAAGTGCGGGTCAGCCAGACCTGCGCTCAGCCCGAGCTGCGGCCCGATCTGCTGGTCCAGGCGGTCAAGGTCCAGCCGCTCGCCGGCAGCCAGCCATCGAATCTGTACACGGCGACGGTCGGCAATGGCGGCGCGACCGAGGCGGGCCGGTTCCAGGTGCGGTTCACCGTCGGCGCCGTCGTCAAGTCCTTTGACGTCCAGCGCCTAGGGGCCCACGCAACGCTGCAGGAGTCGTTCACGGGACCACCTTGCGCCGCCGCCGCGCCGGTCACAGTCACGGTCGATCCGACCGATCAGGTCGATGACTACAACCGCGCGAACAACTCGACGACCGTCACGTGCGCGACCTCTGCGCGTGACCGTACGGCCCGCTCGTGACGCCGGCAATCGGTGCTCTAGACTTGTTCACACGATGAAGAGCGAAATCCATCCCAACTACGTCGAGGCTCATGTCCGCTGCACCTGTGGCAACGAGTTCATGACGCGCTCCACTCAGTCAGAGATCCACGTCGAGATCTGCTCGGCCTGTCATCCGTTCTACACCGGTCGGCAGAAGCTCGTCGATACCGGCGGGCGCGTCGAGCGCTTCCAGCGCAGGATCGCCAAGGGCCGGCGCTCGGCGCGCACCGGCACCGGCACCGGCACCGGCGCCGGCGTCTAGTCCAGCCATGAGCGAGGG
>QHBV01000122.1 GCA_003244035.1 Solirubrobacterales bacterium
ATCAACGAGATGCGCTTTCGCCAGTTCTTCTTCTACAACGCGCTGGGCGGAATCACCTGGGGCGTCACCTACGGACTGGTCGGCTACTTCGCCGGCTCGGCGGCCGCCGACGTGATCACCAGGTTCGGCATCTACGCCCTGGTGGCGCTGGTCATCCTGGCGATCGGCGCCTTCCTGTTCCTCCGGTCGCGCGAGCGGCGCGCGACCGCCCCCCGGCCCGAGAAGCCCGAGTAGGGCCAGGGCCAGGCCGGGGCCGGTCCGGATCAGCGCTACTCGGCGGCGGCGTCCAGCGACAGCGCGCACGAATTGATGCAGTAGCGCTGGCCGGTGGGGCGGGGGCCGTCGTCGAAGACGTGGCCCAGGTGCCCGCCGCAGCGCTTGCACGTCACCTCGGTGCGGCGCATCCCGAGGCTGGTGTCCGAGCGCACCTCGACGTTCTCGGCGACCGCCGGCTCATAGAAGCTGGGCCAGCCGGTCCCCGATTCGAACTTGGTGTCAGAGGAGAACAGCTCCGCGCCGCATCCGGCGCACCGATAGATGCCGTCGTCCTTGACGTTGACGTACTCGCCGGTGAACGGCCGCTCGGTCGCGTGCCGGCGCAGCACCTCGTACTGCTCGGGCGTCAGCCGCGCCCGCCACTGCTCGTCGGTGAGGTCCGTATCTCGTTCAGTATCCATGACACCCAAGGTAGCGCCCTAACTTGAACGTTCGAGAAACGACGAGCGAGCCGCCTCGCGGTCGCTCTCGAGCATCTCCAGCACGAGCGCCGACCAGGCGAAGTCGCGCGCTCCCATCCCCGATCCGGACCGGGGTTCGTAGTACTCGCGCAGCCCCTCGCGGGCGACCGCGGCGGCCACCCGCTCGGCCAGCTGGTTGGCCTGTTGCTCGTAGCCGAGGCGCACGAGGCCCAGCCAGCACAGCCATGCGGTGTTGACCCATGTCGGACCGCGCCAGTAGCGGCGCTGGTGGATGCGCCCGGTGTCGCGCAGCGAGAAACTGGGATCGGCCTGGGACACCGACGGCGGAGGCACCGCACTCCAGAACTGCGCCGGGTCGAGCAGGTGCTCGCGCACCAGGCGATGTCCGATCTCCTCGGGCAGGTCGGGCAGGGCCAGCGGCGTCAGGGCCGCGATCGTCGTCGCCGTTCGGCGGGCGGGCGCCGGCCGCGCGGCGGGCAGGAACAATCCCCGCTGCGCGTCGTAGGTGCGCTCGATCAGCGTTTCGGTCAACGAAGATTGTCCGAGCGAGAGGCGCGAGAGGTTGTAGAGCACGTTGGTGGTCACCTCGCAGCAGACCGGGCCGCCCGCGGCAGCGATCCGGCGCAGGTCGTAGCCCAGCCGGCGGTTGCGGTGCACGAGCAGCACGAAGGCGGCCAGGCCATGCGCGCGGTGGCCCCAGATCGCGTCGAACTGGGTGGAGGCATCCAGTCCGGACTCGTCGGGCTGGACGATCCACAGAAGCCCGTCGCCGTCGAGGTCGCGGTGGGCGGCCAACCATTCGTGATGGCGCATGATCCGCGGCTCCTCGCGGGGGTCCCCAACAGCGATCCGCCACGCCCAGGCCAGCAGCGGCGGCTGGATGCTGGCCGTCATGGACGCGTCCGCGGCGGTCACGTTATAGGTGTACCGGCGAGGTCCCGAGAGCGGCTCGTTCCAGAAGATCGTGTGGCCGATGAAACCGTCGGAGCGCTGGGCGGCCAGCAGCGAGCGCAACTCCAGCTCGGAGTGCTCGGGCTCGACATGGCGCCAGGCGATCGCGGCGAAGCCTGAGTCCCAGTACCACTGCCAGGGATAGTGGCCGGGTGAAGGGCAGGTGTAGTGAAACGGCACGCCGTCGGCGGCGCGCTCGCCCCGGCGCCAGTTCTGTCGCAGGACGCGCTCGCACTCCTCGCGGATGTGGTCTCGCTGGGTGGCCGCGGTCATCAGGGTCGGCATCGTGTCAGCTGTCCGCCGCGGAGGGTCGCGCTCGCCGCCGGTAGCCGGCGCGATCTATGGGCGACGTGATAGACGAGAGTGATGGCCACCGCGACGACCGAACCGACGCGTCTGCGCGCGCTCATGACCGTGGAGGGCCACGAGCGCCTGTGCGCGTTGCTGGGCGCGGTCACGATCGCCTTCTCGAGCATCCTCGTGCGCCTCAGTCACGCGTCCCCGTCGACAGCGGCGATCTTCCGCTGCGTCTACGCGCTGCCGCTGCTGGGCCTGCTGGCCTGGCGCGAGGATCGACGCAACGGCTCGCGTTCCTGGCGCGAGCGGCGGGCCGGCCTGGGCGCGGGCGTGTTCTTCGCGGCCGACCTGTTGCTCTGGCATCACTCGATCGGCGACGTGGGAGCGGGCCTGGCCACGGTGCTGGCCAACATCCAGGTGGTGCTCGTCCCGCTGGTCGCCTGGGCGCTGCTGGCCGAGCGCCCGGCCGCGACCGTGCTCGGCGCGCTCGTGCATGCGGCCTCCATCACGGTCCGCGCCGCCGCGGTCGACGCGGTGCCGTGGAGCAACATGTACGAGTTCGCATCCGTGGCCGGGCTCGTCGGCGTCGTCGCGTACATCGCCCTGCTGTGGAAGGCACCGCAGATCCGCCACCTCGGCGGGTTCATCCTGCTGCCCGTCATCTTGATGATGTTCCTGGC
>QHBV01000123.1 GCA_003244035.1 Solirubrobacterales bacterium
CGGCGCCGCTCAGACGCGCCACCTGCGCGGTCACCCCGTAGGTGAGGAAGTTGCAGAACGTGGCCAGCCCCGTTAGCAGCGTGCTGGCCAGCGCCAGTGCCGCCAGCTGAGGCGTTCCGAGGTGGCCGACGATCGCCGTGTCGGCCAGCAGGTACAGGGGCTCGGCGGCCAGCGCCCCCAGGGCGGGCAGCGCCAGCAGGAGGATCTCACGGTCGTAGGGGGTGCGGCGCGGCATGGGCCCTCATACTGCCTCGTCGTGAACGATGACCAGATGGTCGGTGAGTTCGCCCGCCAGGCCGAGACGTTCGCCGCCAGCGCGGTGGCCCACTCGCCACGCGCCCTGAACGAGCTGATGCGCCTGGCCGTCCCGCGCGGGGACCAGCGATGGCTGGAAGCCGCCTGCGGTCCGGGGATCGTCAGCCGGCGGCTGGCTTCCGAGGTGGCCAGCGTGCACGGCGTCGACCTGACACCGGCGATGATCGAGGTGGCCCGCCGCGAGGGCCAGGCCGCCGGCGCCGACAACGTCACCTTCGAGGTCGGTGACGTCACGGCGCTGGAGCTGCCCGATGCCTCCTTCGACGGCGTGATCACCCGTTTCTCGCTGCACCACATCCCCGCGCCGGTGAGGGTGATCGAGGAGCTGGCGCGCATCGTCCGGTCCGGCGGTTCGGTGGTGGTCGCCGACCACCTGGCCGACGCGGACGGCGAGGCGGCCGCCTGGTCGCAGGAGATCGAGCGGCTGCGCGACCCCACGCACTGGGCGTGCCTGTCTGACAGCCGGATGCGACGGCTGGGCGAGGGCGCCCACCTGACCCTGGAGGACGAGGGGCTGGTGGGGCTGGAGCTTGACCTCGAGGATTGGCTGGACCGCGGCTCGGGCGGCGCTGGCGCTCGCGCCGTGATCGAGCGCCTGCTGGCCGATCCGCCCGCCTCCGCGCAGTGCTTCGGCGTGCGCGAATCTGACGGCCGGCGCATCCTCAGTCTGCGCATGTGGGCTGGACGCTGGGTGCGCTGACGCCGTCCGGGGTGCGGTTCGTCAGCTGATCGGACACGCGCCCCGCCCTGCCTCGGGGCAGTGAACGAAATCTGGCAGGCCGGCGGCGGGGCTGATCTACGATCGCGCCACTGTGCCAAAGCCCGTTCAGCGTTCGGCTCGTTACATGCCGGCGCTGGACGGGGTGCGGGCGCTGGCCGTGTGCGCGGTCGTCGCCTACCACCTGGGCCTGGGCTGGGCGCCCGGAGGTCTGCTGGGCGTGGGGATGTTCTTCACCCTCAGCGGCTATCTGATCACCGACCTGCTGCTGGGCCAATGGGACGGCGGCCGCCGGGGGCTGGCCGAGTTCTGGGGGCGCCGCGCGCGGCGGCTACTGCCCGCCCTGTACCTGATGCTGGTGGTCGTCTCGGTATGGGTCGCCGTTGGCTTTCACTCTCGCCTCGCCGACGTCCGCGGCCAGGTCATCTCGGCGCTGCTCTACGTCAACAACTGGTGGCAGATCTCCCAGCACGTCTCGTACTTCGCCCAGTTCGGACCTCCGTCGCCGCTCAACCACCTGTGGTCGCTGGCGGTGGAGGAGCAGTTCTACGTCGTCTGGCCGTGGCTGTTGTTGATCGGCGTCTGGACGGTGCGCGAGCGCCGACGCTCGGTCAGGGCCCGTCCACGGCTGGCCGGGGCCACGCTGGCGCTGGCCGCGGCCTCGGCGATCGAGATGGCGCTGCTCTATCGCCCCAGCCTCGACCCGTCGCGCGTCTACGACGGCTCCGACACGCGAGCGTTCGGCCTGCTCGTCGGCGCGGCCCTGGCCATGGTGTGGCCCAGCCGGGCGCTCACCGGCCCCGTCACCGCGGGAGCGCGGCGGATCATCGACGGCCTGGGCTCGGTCGGCCTGGGGGCGATCGTGGTCCTGGTGTGGCGCACCAACCAGTACTCGCCGTTCCTCTACCACGGCGGGCTGGTGGCGCTGTCGCTGGCCACCGTCCTGGTGGTGGCCGCCGGCGCGCACCCGGCCAGCCGGCTGGCCCGCGTGCTGGGGTGGGCACCGCTGCGCTGGGTGGGGGTGCGCTCGTATGGCATCTACCTGTGGCACTGGCC
>QHBV01000124.1 GCA_003244035.1 Solirubrobacterales bacterium
ATCGTGGCGATGCCGTCGGAGATCATCGTCCCCCACGACGGATTGGGGGGCTGCACCCCGGCGCCGAGATACGAGAGGCCGGCCTCCAGCAGGATCGCGTTGGCCAGGATCAGCGGGATGAAGACGACGATCGTCGAGGACAGGTTGGGCAGCAGCTCGGAGAACATGATCTGCCGGTTGGAGAGCCCCTGCTGGCGGGCGGCGTCGATGAACTCCCGCTCGCGCAACTGCAGCACCTGAGCGCGCACCGGCTTGGCCACGTAGGGGATGTAGACGAGTCCGATCACGAACGCGGGCAGCAGGAGGAACGTCCCGTGGATCGGGCCGATGCCGCCCACCGCGAACATCGTGCCCAGGGTGACTCCGAGGAGCACCGCCGGAAACGCCCAGATGACGTCCAGCGCGCGACTGATGATCCCGTCGGACCAGCCACGGTAATAGCCCGCCAGCGTGCCCAGGATCAGCGCCAGCACCATCGTGATGATCGTGGCCACCGCACCGACCTCCAGCGAGTTGCGCCCGCCGTAGAGCAGCCGCACGGCCGTGTCACGACCGTTGCCGTCGGCGCCGAAGAAGTACTGGGAATGCCACGTAGGCCCGATCGGAATGCCCGTCGGGCTGACGATGTCCTTCGTCTGGCCGCCGACCTTGACAGTGCCGGTGATGTTCTCGGTGGCGAGCGTGGTGTGGGCGACGTCGTGCGCGTACACCGGCGCCAGCAGGCACAGCACGACGATCACCAGGAACAGAGCGCCGAAGAACAGCGCGACCTTGTTGCGGCGCAGCCGCCGCGCGGCCAGCCGCCACGGGCCGATTCCGGGCTGGATCTCGGCGCCGTCGTCGACGAAGCCTGAGCTCAGACCTTCGGAGAACTCGGTGCCGGGGGCAGAGGTGGTCGCCATTGCGGGATCTTATGAGCGAATGGGCCGGAGCGCAAAGCGCTCCGGCCCGGGACGCGGTGCTACTTGACCTGGAACGACGTGAAGTCCCACCCGTAGAGCGAGTTGAAGATCGCGGCGTTGTAGTTCATCCGTGAGGACATGAACTTCGGGAACGTCTGATAGCCGAACACGGCGACGTAGGCCTTCTTGGCCATGTACTCGTCAGTCGCCTGCCACTTGGAGGCGATCGAGGTCAGCTGCGGCGTGGGGACCTGGCCGAGCTTGGCGATCGCCGAGTTGATCGTCGGGTCGTTGGTCTCGCCGTAGTTCTGGTTCTGGTTGGGCAGGATCGACTTGCCGTCGACCAGCAGGTAGAAGTCGACCGGGTTGGCGAAGTCCTGATTCCAGTCGGCGAAACCGGTCTGGGGATGGAGCTTGAGCGTGCCGATCGTCGTGAAGTAGTTCGCGTCGGCCAGCACCTTCTGCGTCGCCTTGAATCCGATCTGGTTGAGGAACGACGTGTAGTAGGCCATCCACTGCTGGCGCGGATCGCGCGTCTCCGACCAGACGGTGACCGCCGTGCCGGCCATCCCCGACTGCTTGACCAGCGCCTTGGCCTTGGCCAGGTCACCGTTGCCGGGAGTGCCGTACGGGCACGGCGCGGTGGGATGGCCGGGCACCGCGGCCGGCAGGAAGTAGCAGCCCGGCAGCAACGTGCCCGAGCTCAGGCGGTTCATCGCGTTCTGGTTGAGTCCGGTGACGACCGCCTCGCGAGCCAGCTGGCTGCTGAACGGCTTGTTCTTCACGTTCATGAAGATGTAGTACGTCGAGCCGCCCAGGTTCACGTGCTGGAAGCGGCCCTGGCCCTTGGCCTGGATCTGCGGCAGCAGGCTGCCGGGGATCGTGTCCGCCCAGTCGAACACGTCGGTGGAGTTGTTGAGCACCGACAGGGCGTTGGACGAGATGTTGGACGAGACCTTCACGTTCACGTCCACGTGGGCCGAGGGGATACCGGGAATCGGCGTCCAGTTGGGGTTCTTCACCACCGAGAACGACTGGTTGACGACGATGTTGGACGCCTTGTAGGGCCCGACGCCCGGGGGCGGGTTGGACGGCTCCTCCTTGAGGGGAGCGCTGCTCGGGACCATGCCCATCGCCGGAAGCGCGAGCACGTTGTCGAACGGGCCGTAGGCACTGGTCAGGTGGATCGTGATCTTGCCCGTGGCGTCATCCGCCGTGATGCCGGAGATCGTCTTGGCCTTGCCGGTCGAGTAGGCCGTACCGCCGACGATGATCGGCGTGATGAACTGCCCCGAGCCGCCCCATGGGATCTTGATCGCCCGCTCGACGGCGCGCAGGAAGTCCGAGGCCTTGACCGGCGTGCCGTCGGAGAACTTCAGGCCCTTGCGCAGCGTCGCCGTGTAGGTCTTGCCGCCGTCGGTGATCGTCGGCAGCGCCGTCGCCAGGCCGGGAATCAGCGTCGTGCTGGCGGTGCCGGCGACGTGCTTGGAGGTGGTCAGGCCGGTATACACCAGCCAGTTGACCTCGGCGTCCTGTGTCGTGTAGCCCTTACCCGGGTCAAGCGACTGCGGGTAGGTGCCCTCCACCAGGCTGACGGCGCTCGCAGACCCGCCCGAGGTGCCGCTGGAGCTCGAGCTGCTTGCGCCAGATCCTCCTGCCGACGAGCTCGACGAGCTCGACGACCCTCCACACGCGCCCACGGCGAGTGCAACGATGACCGCGAGCAGCATGGCGCTCGACGGCCTGACGTATCTCTTCACTGATCCTCCTCCAAGAGGTCGTGGTACCCAGATCGCACAATCTACGGCGAACGCGCCGGCGATGCGAAATGCCCTAATCAATCCTCAACAACGGTCACGGCTTTCCCGCTCTGCGCGGCTGTACCGGAGGCGTACGCTCCACCGGTCGCCGAGCCCCGATGTGACCCCCCGCTCCCGGCTCAGCCAACGGTGAGCACCGCCTTGCCCGCGACCCGACGGTCCAGCAGCGCGTCGATCGCGTCCGCGGCACGGTCCCAGGAGTGGATGAGGTCGATCTGCGGGTCCAGGCG
>QHBV01000125.1 GCA_003244035.1 Solirubrobacterales bacterium
GAACGGGCGTCGAGCAGCATCAGCGGCTCCCCCGTGCTCGCGTCCGAAAGGCAGATCACGCCCGTGACCGTGGGCAGCCCGCGCGCAGGGTTGCCCGGAAACGACGTCACCCACTTGAGCAGCGCGAGCCCGGCGCCGCGCGCCGGCATCGCGCGGAAGTCCCCGAACGGCGGGCTCTCGAGGTAGACCTTCGGCGGCATCGTCCACTCGCCGGCGTGAAAGCGCAGCAGCCCGTTGCGCACGCGCTGGGTCGCTTCGCTCGGCGAAACCGCCGCGAGCACGGCGTCGTAGTCCAGGACAGGCAGACTCGCAGCCACGGCTTGCCACGATACCCTCGCCCGCGTGAACCGTCGCCCCCAGCTGACGATCGTCGCGCCCAGCGCCTCGCCTCTCGAGGCTGCTGCTGTCATCTCGGCGCTGGCGCGCTTCATGCGCGAGACCGCGCCGCGCCCGGCGCCCGCGGAGCCGGAGCGCAATCCGTGGCAACAGGCCGCGCTGCGGGAAGGGGTCGCGCGCTGGGCGGAACAGCCGGCGGCGTGGGCCTGACCCCTCGCCGCCGGATGCTGCGTAGTCGCGGCGGTCGCATCGTGGCTCCGGGGTGGCAAGTACTACCACGCTGCGCCTGAGCCCGAGCCCGACCCGGAACCAGAGCTGGTGGAGGCGGCGATGGTCTGACAGGCACGGCGCGTAAAAGGATCATATCCCGATCGCCTTTTGGTACATTAGGAGTATCTCGATTCCGCGCGCCGGAAGGACGTGATGGAGCCCGCCTCGCTTGACAGCCCCCCAACCCGTACCGGAACGCTCGATCATCCCGAGGTGGTCGAGAACGTCCCCGGCCACGTGATCCCGATCCTCGAGCGCGAGTTCGACGACTTCGACACCGAGTCCACACGCTTCCTGCAACGAGAGCTCGAGGAGGAGACCTTCATCAAGTTCCGCCTCAAGCAGGGGGTGTACGGACAGCGCCAGCCAGACCGCCAGATGATCCGCGTCAAGCTCCCCCTCGGCGGGATCACCCCCGAGCAGCTCGACGCCTTCGCCGATGGCATCGATCGGTACGTGCCGCTGCGCAAGGGCCACATCACCACGCGCCAGAACATCCAGATGCACCACGTCCCGCTCCCCGACGCGGCCAAGCTGATTCGCGCCCTCGGCGACACCGGCCTCTCCAGTCGCGAGGGCTGCGGCAACACGATGCGTAACGTCACCGGCGATCCGCGAGCGGGCGTGCTCGAAGGCGAGCTGTTCGACATCACTCCGTATGCCGGCGCGTACGTGCGCTACTTCGTACGCCACCCCACGACCCAGTCGATGCCGCGCAAGGTCAAGACCGCGTTCACGCCCACAGACCAGGACAACGCGATCACGCGGATCCACGACATCGCCTTCCTCGCGCGCGTCCGCGACGGAGTGCGCGGAGTCGAGATGCGGGTCGGCGGCGGTACCTCGATCATGCCCCGGACGGCGCCCACCCTGTACGAGTTCGTCGAGCTCGACAACGGCGACTACCTGAAGGTGACCGAGGCGTGCATGCGGATCTTCGACCGCCAGGAGTGGCTGCGGGTCAACCGTGCCCGGGCGCGGATCAAGGTGCTGGTCGACAAGATCGGGATTGATGCCTTCCGCGAGCAGGTGGAGGAGGAGTTACAGGGAGACTGGGTCGTCGAGCGCGACTTCTCGATCGAGCGGATCCTGTTCGAGCACGACGAGCAGGCGCACGCGCCCGCCAAGCCGAGCGACCCGCCGACCCCGAATGGAGACAATCGCGAGTTCAATCGCTTCGCGCAGTCAAACGTCGCACCCCAGCGCCAGCCCGGCTTCTCGACCGTCGAGGTCAAGGTCACGCGCGGCGACCTGACCCCCGAGCAGCTCCGCGGCCTCGCCCAGATCATGCGCGAGCACACTGGCGGCTACGCCCGCACCACGGTCCATCAGAACCTGGTCCTGCGCTGGGTCCGCAACGAGTCCGTATACGAGCTGTGGCGGGCGCTGGCAGCGCTCGAGCTGGCCGGCGCCGGCGCCGACGAGATCACCGACGTCGTCAGCTGCCCGGGGACCGACTCCTGCAAGCTCGGGATCACGAGCTCGATGGGCCTCAACCAGGCGATCTCAGAGCGCTTGGCGCAGATGCGGATCGACGACGAGCTCACCCGCAGGATCCACGTCAAGATGAGCGGCTGCCCGAACGGCTGCGGCCAGCACCACATCGCCGGGATCGGCTTCTACGGCGCCTCGATCAAGGTCGGCGAGCACACGATCCCCGCTTACATCCCCCACATCGGCGGCGCCTACGAGGGCGGCGAGGTGCGCTACGGCAAGCGGCTGAAGGCGCGGCTGGCGGCCAAGCGCGTCCCCGACGCCGTCGAGCGCTGGGTCCGCTTCTACGAGTCCGACCGCGGCGAGGGCGAGGAGTTCGGCGCGTTCGCCCAGCGGGTGGGGGCCGCCGCCTTCGAGGAGCGCGTGAAGGACCTGACGATGCCGATCGAGTTCGATCTCGAGAACATGAGCTACTTCGTCGACTGGAGCCGCAACGCCCCGTTCGAGGTCATCCGCGGCGAGGGCGAGTGTGCGGTCTAGCATCAGCAGCCCGACGATGACCGCCGCCGTAACCGAGCTCGAGTCAGCCTCCGCGCAGGAGGTCCTCGCCTACGCCGTGGAGCGCTTCCACCCGCGGCTGACGACGGCGTGCTCGTTCCAGAAGGAGGAGTCGGTGCTCCTGCACATGCTTGCCGGGATCGAGCCGGCGGCGCGCGTCTTCACGATCGACACCGGCGTCCTATTCGCGGAGACGCTCGCAACGTGGAAGCGCTTCGAGCAGCGCTACGGCGTGCAGGTTGAGGTGCTCGACGCGCACAGCCCGGACAAGCCGTGGACCGCGGCGCACTGCTGCGGCGAGGCCAAGGTCGATGCGCTGCAGCGCGCGCTGGCGGGAGTCGATGCCTGGGTAACCGGCGTGCGCCGCGAGCAGGGGCCGACGCGGGCGGACGCGGCCAAGCTCGAGCGCGACGAGGCCCGCGGCGTCTGGAAGGTCAACCCGCTCGCCGACTGGACCGAGAGGGACCTGTGGCGCTACATCAATGAGCACGACCTCCCCTACCATCCGCTGCACGATCGCGGCTATGCCTCGATCGGCTGCGCGCCGTGCACCCAGCCTGGCGAGGGTCGCGAGGGTCGCTGGGCGGGCGAACACAAAACCGAGTGCGGAATCCACAAATGAATCCATTCACCTACGAGCTCTCGCACCTGGAGACGCTCGAAGCCGAGTCGATCCACATCTTCCGCGAGGTGGCGGCCGAGCTCGAGCGTCCGGTGCTGCTGTTCAGCGGCGGCAAGGACTCGCTCGTGCTGCTGCGGCTGGCGGAGAAGGCGTTCAGGCCCGGGCGCTTTCCCTTCCCGATCATGCACGTCGACACCGGCCACAACTTTGCCGAGGTGATCGAGTTCCGCGACCGGATCATCTCCGAGCTCGGCGAGCGCCTGATCGTCGCGAGCGTCCAGGTCTCGATCGACGACGGCCGGGTCGCCGAGGAACAGGGGCCGCGGGCATCGCGGAACCGACTGCAGACCACGACACTGCTCGATGCGATCGAGCGCCACGGCTTCGACGCGGCATTCGGCGGCGCGCGGCGCGATGAGGAGCGCGCTCGCGCCAAGGAGCGCGTGTTCTCCTTCCGCGATGACTTCGGCCAGTGGGATCCCAAGCGCCAGCGACCCGAGCTGTGGTCGCTCTTCAACGGCGCCATCCGCAAGGGAGAGCACGTTCGCGTGTTTCCGATCTCGAACTGGACCGAGCTCGACGTGTGGCAGTACATTGACACCGAGCGGCTGGAGGTTCCCTCGATCTACTACGCCCACAATCGCCGGGTGTTCGAGCGCGACGGGATGCTCTACGCCCACAGCCCCCATGTCGAGCTCGCCCGTGACGAGGAGGTGTTCGAGACCTCGGTCCGCTACCGCACGGTCGGGGACATGACCTGCACCGGGGCCGTGCGGTCGACCGCGAGCACGCTGCCCGAGGTCGTCGCGGAGATCGCCGCCACACGGATCACCGAGCGCGGCGAGACGCGCGCCGACGATCGCGTCAGCGACGCGGCGATGGAAGACCGCAAACGTGAAGGATACTTTTGACGTGGTGCCGTTGATGAGCCCAGGCGCCGCCACCAACGGCTACGCGCTCCGTACCCGCACCAGCGAGCTGCTGCGGATCGCGACTGCCGGCTCGGTCGACGACGGCAAGTCGACCTTGATCGGCCGGCTGCTGCACGACTCCAAGGCGATCCTCGAGGACCAGCTCGAGCACGTGACCCAGACCTCCGAGCGGCGCGGCGACGGCTACCTGAACCTCGCGCTGCTGACCGACGGGCTGCGCGCCGAGCGCGAGCAGGGGATCACGATCGACGTCGCCTACCGCTACTTCCAGAGCCCGCGGCGGAAGTTCATCATCGCCGACACCCCCGGGCACGAGCAGTACACGCGCAACAT
>QHBV01000126.1 GCA_003244035.1 Solirubrobacterales bacterium
GCGTGATGATCCTTGCCGGCTCTCTTGTCCTTCCAGCCTTCGATGCAGCCGCTCACAAGCGTGTCTCGCCGCCGCCGCCTGCCTCAGGCGGTCCCCAGACGACGTGGGCGCCCGTTGGCAGCGTCCCTTTCTCCGACGCCACGGCGGCCGCACTGGTCGCCCACCAGGCCGAGAGCCGGCCCGACAACAGCGCTGCCAATGATTACGTACCGACCGATGCCCAGCTGGGCGCCTTCCAGAGCAGCCTCGACGCGTACGGAGAGACCCCCGCACGGTACAACCCCCTGTACCGATACGTCACTGGTCGTCCTGGCCTGAGTAATCCCTCGACCGACGACCTGATCCAATGGGCCGCCCACAAGTGGGGCATCCCCGAGGACGTGATTAGGGCCCAGATGGCGGTGGAGTCGTGGTGGCACCAGAGCCAGCTCGGCGACCGCACGACCGTGAGCTCGTCCTGGTACGGCCTGTATCCGGTGCAGGCACAGATCGCCGGCACCAGCGACGTCTACGAGTCGATGGGCGTGATGCAGGTCCGCTGGCACGCCGACGACAGCCTAAGCGCGGGAACCGAGCCGCTGCGCTGGCAGTCCACGGCGTTCAACCTCGACTACTACGCCGCGAGCATCCGCTACTACTACGACGGCTACTGCTCCTGGTGCAGCGCCGGCTATACGGCAGGACAGGCGTGGAGCAGCATCGGGGCCTGGTATGAGCCCTCTCCGTGGGCTAATGCCGATGCGCAGTCCTACGTGCAGCACGTACAGGCGGACCTCACCGGGCGTGTCTGGGCTCAGCCAGGCTTCTGAGGCCGCCCGGCCACCCTTCTGTCCGTGCTCAGGTGCTGGTCGACGAGGGCCAGCGCGAGCAGTGAGAAGCTCAGATCTGCGCCACCCCGCAGGGTGAGATGCGGGTCGAAGGTCATCAGCACCGCCATCACCAGCAGTGAGGTGAAGCTCCCCACGGCGGCCACGCCGACGGCATCCGAGCGGCGGCGGGCGACCCGTGCCACCGCCGGAATCGCCACACCCAGGAAGACGAAGAAGGCGATCAGCATGGCGACCCCTCCGGTCCACAGCAGCCAGGTGTGGCCGCTCTCGATCCACACGAATCCCAGCCGGAGGCTTGGGTCGGGAAGCTGGGCCGTTGGGCGCACGCCGGTCAGCCAGTTGTAGTCACCGCGCAGCTGAGGCCAGAAGAACGTCCTCAGGTTGCTCAGACGATCGGCCCAGCTGGCCGGCAGCCCGCTGTTGGGATCGAGACCCGCGAGGCGCGCCTGAATCACGGGCTGCAGCACGATGATCGCGCCAACGGCACCGATCGCGGCCCCGAGCAGCGTGCGCCCGAAGCGGCGCAGCACGAAGCCGACCGAGAAAGCTGCGACGGCGAGGCCGATGAGCGCCGAGAACTCGCCGGATGCCACCGTCGCCAGCACACACACGACGCTCAACGCGTACAGCACGACTCGATGACGACCACCTTGGAGGAGCCAGGCCGTCGCGATCGCGAGGCAGTAGGTCATCACGTCGGCGACCGAGAAGCTCGAACCCAGGGTCGAGCTCGCGCGGCCGCTGGTGAGGACCCCCTGGCCCAGCGGCGAGTAGTAGCGGTCGAGCAAGCCGCTCACGCCGCCCACGCCCAGGGACTGCAGGATGCCGATACATCCCGCCAGCGCCGAGGCGGCGAGAATGATCACCAGGGACCGGGATACCTGCCGGTTGGTGCGAACGCTGAAGCGGACGATTAGGAAGATGCCGTAGAACTTCCACAGGACGAGCGCGTAGAGGATGTCCTCGTGAGTGATGGATCGTCCGCGCACGGCCATCCACGTCAGCGGGAGCACCGAGGACGTCACCGCAAGGAGAATGATCGCGGCGTCAATCCTCGTCAGCCCTACGGCTCCACGCGCATGGGAACTCACCCGACGGGTGATGACGAAGCGCAGTGCGAGGGCGGCGGCCAGCAGCAGGGCGACCGCCTCGGACGGGCGCAGGACGGGCAACGCCCTGCCGCGGTCGATGCCCACGAGCAGCGGCGTGGTCCCCAGCAGGATGTACGCGGCGAGTGATGGGCGGATGGCGACTGCACATAGAACCGCCGCCGCGAATCCGCCGGCCAGAGCGGGGACTGGTGCCAGACCAGCCGCCGTCCCCGCCGTGAGTGCGATCCCGCCAGCGAGCAGCAAGATCGGCATCTGAAGCGGAACCGGCACGCCGCGATCGAGACCTCGCAGCGCGCTCACGGCGGGCGGCCGAGCTCGTACATGCGGATGCTGTTCGAGCGGGACCACTCGGCCGTCGGGCGCATCCCACGTGCAGCTTTGGTCAAGCGAAAGCCAGCCGCCAGCAGCCGTCGCTCCTCGATCGGATTTAGATACAGAAGCCGCAACCGCCGCGGGCGTCGCTCGACCGACGCGGCGAGCTTGTCGACGACGGCCTGCAAGACTGGGCCGCCGAACGGGTTGCTCAGGAAGACGATCGTCACCTCGTCGGGTATCTCGTAGTCGAGCACGTCCGACAGCACCAGCTCTACATTGCGGCAGCGCAGCCGGTGACGGGTGCGCTCGATGTTCTGCCGGGCGACTGCGTCGAGCTTGGGAGAGAGCTCGACTCCGATGACGCGCGCGAATGAATAACCCGCGGCAGCTTGATAGACGACGCGTCCCATCCCGGAGCCGAGGTCGAGGAAGACATCGGTGCTCGAGACTTCTCGTCTACGCAGGATGCGTCGCAGGAAGAGCCAGCCGGCCGGCGCGTACCCGCTGCGGTGCTCTGGCGCGAACCCCAGCTCCTCGGGCTCGAACCGCTGGGACGTGTCGATCCCAGCTCGCCGTTCCAGTATCGTCGTGATCGCCTGCCGCAGGAGCACATAGACGGGCTTCAGCGTGGCTTTGAATGAGCGTCGCAGCATCAGTCAGCTCCGCCCCAACAGCCTCCCCGCAATCGCCCGGCGGCCGCCAAGTCGAGGTGCCACGCCGCGCAGGGCCCACCGCATCACCCGCTGCGGTGTGAAGTCGTAGGCGGGAACGAAGAAGGTCACCTCGCCGCCGAAGCGTAGCTTGAAATGCGGGACCCGGTTGGCGGCTGGCTGAGGAAGTACGCGGCCTTCCTGCGCTGCCCGTGCGACAGTGGGGTGGATGCCGTCGAAGTCGTAGTAGCGAAAGCCGTGCTCGCGCGCCCAGCTCATGCCGGTCCAGTGGAGCAGCTCGTTTGGGTGGGCGCGCGACTCCAGCCCGCTCCAGCCGCCGGCCTTGAACAGCGCGGATTCGCCGAACAGGATCAGCAGCGCGAACGCGAGCACCGCGCCGCCCCGCTCGGCGATCAGTAGGCGGGCTTGTCCGATGGCGCTGAACGACCGCCACATGTGCTCGTAATAGCGGGCAGGATAGGCCGCGAAACCCGCCTGGCGTCGGGCGGTCGCGGCGATCAGCTCGGCCATCGCGCCGAGATCAGCTGGGCCTCCGCTGCGCACGGTTACCCCTCGCCGTCGCGCCTGGCGAATGTGAAGGCGCAGGCTGGCGGGCATCGCCGCGAGCAGCTCCTCTTCGGGTGGCCGCAGATCGATCCGTACCGTGGCCGTCGGCGCGGCCTCTAGGCCGCTGGCCACGAACCCGTGGCGCAAGAGAGTCGCGCCCATGTCCTCACGGTTCACTGGCGGCTGCACCTTGAGGTAGAGAACGTGGTGACGGCGGGCGAAGTCGGTCAGCGCCTCCAGCACAGCATCGGTCACGGTCCGATCGCCTTGGCTGGCGAGTGGGCCGCGTGGCACGTACCCGATCGATCTGCCCACGGCCAGGTCGCGCAACAGCAGCTGACAGCCCCCGAGCACGATCCCGTCACGCTCGAAGCTCAGCCGGGCTGCCCGCCATCCGACCTCGCGCTTGACCTCTGCCCAGCGCGTCGTCTGTAGGACATCACCGCCTGCCGTCGCGACGACAAAGGCGTCCCACGCCGGATCGCTAGGCCCTTCTGACGCGCGCAGATGGTCCCTGGCGAGGCCCTCAGACATCGAACACGATCCGATCGCCCTGCTCGCGGGCGTAGCTGACGCTGGCCGCGAAGTCCGTAGGCCCGGGGATGCGGACGGTCTCGGGCTCGATCGGACAGCTGAGCTGGGCGCGCTGTGTCCACCAGCGCGCGACGTTGCGTGGCAGCTCGTGCCAGCCGTCGGACCGGCCAGAGAGGAAGTCGAGCAGTTCGCGATACCGATCCAGGCGCGTGGAGCTGAGCATGTAGTCCGGATGGGTGATCACGTTGATCAAACCGTGCTGCTCGATGATCCATCTGCCCTTCTCGAGCCAACGCTCGATCGAGCGCTCGCGGAGGATCTCAAACAGTGTGTGGTCCTGGGCGAGTGTGATCGGCAACTCGACCACCCCACCGAAGAAGAACGGGACGATCGAGCAGCACCCGCCCGGCACCGGCTCGAATGGATCGGTGTCCGGGAACGAGCTGTCATACAGGCACGGCAGTTCGTGCATCCAGTCGGAGTTGCGATGCGTAGACGGCGAGCGGAAGCCGACGGCTTCCCAGCGCTCGAGGTACTCGTGGAGCTTGGGCAGCGCGGTCTCGAACCGCTGCCGATCGCGAAACAGGCTGTCGTCGTGCCTGATCCCATGCAGGCCTACCTCACAGCCGTCTGTGCGAAGTCGCGCGAACAAGTCACGTGGGATCGAGTATTCCTCGGCCACGAAGTTCCACGCCGAGGCGAAGCCGTAAGCGCGCTCGACCTCCCGCACGGGCTCGATGTTCTCGATCCCAGCGGGCCCCTCGACGTCATGGGTCAGAACGAAGCAAAATCGCTTGCGATCCGGCCACAGGCCCACAAATGGGATCCGCTCGGCCCCAGATCGGCGCAGCTGCGCGCGGAGCTGCTCGTGATTGTGGTCAACCAGGATCGGCTCGATCGGCCAGGCCGGAAACCCCTGCCGGCGCTGGACCGGAACGAACGCGCGTCGCAGGTCAAGCTGCAGCCGGCGTGGAAGCAGCGGCTTTGCCCGGTAGTAGAGCTGCGTTGCGCGTGCTCGGACGCGCGGATCGCGATAGTGCTCGTAGAGGAAGAACGCGGGATCGAGCGCCCCCGGCCGGAATGCCTCCGCCATGGGTGGCTGCGCGCTCATCCGGCGTGGCGATACAGAAGCGCGCCGATGGCCCGCCCGGTCGAGCGCGGCGTCGCTCGGATGACCGCATGCAGGATCCGATCCGAGCGCCGGATCGCCGGTGGCGGATCGGCACCCAGATAGCTGTAGGGGAGGGCCTCTTCGTGGCTCCCCCAGCCTCGCTTGAATGAGGCGAGGCCGCCGTTGGCTCGGTCGGTGCGTCCAAAGTCGAGCTCGCGCATACCGTGCTCGGTGCCCCAGCGGATTGCATCGTGGAAGAGCAGGTTATTTGGCCGCAGAGACAAGAATCGCTCGTCCGACGCGCCGTACTTGTAGACAATCCGGCGATTGAAGGTTAAGAAGACGGCCGCCGCGATCGCGCGACCGCGGTGCCGGGTGAGCAGCACGAAGCCATATTCTCGCTCAAACAGCTCCGCCAGCGACAGGATGAAGCGCTTTGGCTGGGTGGGGACGCCTTGGCGATGCCGGGTGCGCAGGTGCAATCGGTAGAAGTCCTCGAGCGCCTCGACCCCAGTCGTTCGTTCGGTGAGAAGCGCTTCGCGCCTGGCCTTCGCAACGCCACGCATGGCCGCGGGCTTTGCCAGCTCTGTGACCTCCCCGCCCGCTAGCTTCAGGCGGTGCTGCAGGAAGCGCCCCGCCACGCGCGCGCCCTGTAGCCCCGCGGTCGGACCCCGGATCTCGAGCGGAATGCCGGCCTCTCTCTGTGCGGCGTGGATCAGCTGCGCGAGCGCTGCCGGCGCCCGCGGCTCGCGCGGTTCGATCAACGGCGAGCAGACGTCGCTGAACGGCACAGCCACCAAGCGCCGGCCCGTCAGCCAGCTGTCGACCCGGGCCACCGGAAGCCCGGCGACGATCGCCCCGCTGGCCTCGAGCACGCACCACGCGCTGAGCTCATAACGGTACTGGCGTTGGATCAACGCAAGCCACTCGGGGTGGTGAAAGATCGTCGCGTCGGGATGGCCTGAGACGAACTTCGCCCACCGGCCGTCGCCGAGCGGGTCCAGCCGCACGCCGCGCAGGGACTCCGCCCCGCCCGCGGGGTTCACCGCACCGGCATCCGCGAACCACGCCGCGTCGGCGCCGATAAGTTCGATTCACTGCCACAAGGAGACCGCCCGGCCATGCGCAACAGAGTAGCCACGTCGATCGCTTCTGGACCCCCACCCCGGTGAGCCCGCTCGCGCGTGCCCACGCATGGGCGCGACTCGCATTCCAGGAGCTGCGTCGCACCGCCGCCACCCTGCTGATCGAGCGACCGCTTGGAGTCGACACCGCGAGGATCGTGGATCTCGCGAGCCTCGGCCTGGCTGCGCCTAATCGGGTCGACTACGAGCCGTCGGGATGGCTCGACCTGCGGCTGATCCTGCGACGCGGCGAGGTCACGGTCGACGACGTGTTCCTCGATCTGGGATCGGGCAAGGGGCGCGTGCTGCTGCAGGCGGCCGCGTATCCATTCCATCGCATCATCGGCGTCGAGCTCTCAGCGCAACTGATGGCGATCGCCCGCACCAACGTCGATCGGCGACGCGAGCGCCTGCGCTGCCGGGAGATCGAGCTGATCATCGCCGATGTCGTCGATTACGAGCTGCCTGACGACGTGACCGTCGTGTACATGTACAACGCCTTCGGCGGCTCGGTCTTCCGCGCGGTGGTCGACCGGTTGGTGGCTTCGGTCGATGGCAACCCTCGCCGGCTGCGGCTGATCTACCGCACCGCGCTCGAGGACGAAGCGCTGCTTGCGACCGGGCGCTTCCGCGAGGTCCGCAGCGTGCCCGGGCTCCGCCCTGGGAGAGCGTGGTCGCGCAAGATGGCCACCCGCATGTACGTCATCGATCCCGTGACGGCCCCTCGTGCTGATATCCACGGATGAGCTGAAGCTCGCGCTGACGCGGAGTCCGCGCCTGTTTGAGCTTGCGCGGCGCCCCTATGCCACGGCTCGCTTTCTGCTGCGACGTCCCCATGACCCCGACTACGCGGTGTTCGGGATGTTTCCCGACCGCGACGGTCTGTTTCTGGACGTCGGTGCCTACACGGGCATCTCGGCGCTCTCGTTCAGGGTCTATCGGCACCAGAACTCGATCCTGTCGATCGAGCCCAACCCGCTGCTCGCGAAGCACCTCGCCTATGTGGGACGCCTGATCGATAACTTCGACTATCGAATCTGCGCAGCGGGCGACGCAGCCACGACACGCGCGCTGCAGGTCCCGATGTATAGAGGTGTCGCGCTGAGCGCCTACGCCGCCCTGGGCTCACCTCAGACGGTCGAGCGAAATGACGCACTGCGGGCGCGGCTGGGAGCCCGGATGGCCAAGCCCGACTTCGAGATCGTCTCCCTTCAGGTGCCCGTGCGCCCGCTCGACGAGCTCGAGCTGCAACCCGATTTCGTGAAGGTCGACACCGAGGGCCACGAATACCGCTCGCTGCTGGGCCTGCGCAAGACCCTCGCCGCCTCGCACCCTGTGCTGCTCATCGAGCGTCCCGATGCGCGCGCACGCGCGTTGCTGAAGATGCTCGGGTACGAGGCGTTCACATATGAGCGGCGCTTGCGGGAGCTGCGCGCCGAGGCGACGCCCGCCACCAACACGGTCTTTGTTCACCCCGGCTAGCGCCCGATCAGCGACGCGACGAGCTCCAGGTACCGCTGCCGCACCCGCGGCCAGCGCAGCGGCTCGATGACGGCGGCAGCACGGTCGACGAGTCGCTCTGCGAGTTGTGGTTCGTTGTGGAGCTCACGAATCGCGCGGGCGAGGTCCACATCGTCGTCGGAGTCGAAGTAGGCGAAGCACTCCTCGGGGAAGTACGCCAGCACCGAACGCGTGCGCGAGCAGATGACGGGAAGGCGCATGGCGATGAAGTCGTACATCTTCTCGCAGTGGACGAGGTCGCGGAACGGGTCACGCTTGGTGGCGACCAGGCCGGCATCGGCCGCGGCAATGGCGGCGACGAGCTCGTCGAGCGGCACGAACCCGTCGCTGAAGTCGACGTGGTTTACGAGCTCCAGGTCGGCGACGAGCGCCACGAGCCGTTCGCGGTCGGAGCCCTCTCCGTAGATCCTCAGCCGCAGCCCGGGGATCTCGTCGCGCAGGCCGGCAACAGCTCGGATCGCGGTGTCAAGGCCGTAGCGCTCCTCGATCGTCCCGTGGCTGATCAAGGTAAATCGCCCGGGCTCACGGGTTTGCCTTCGATAGCGACTCGGGTCAAACGCCGTCTCGTCGGCGCTGTTGAGGACTACCCCGATCTTGGCCGGCGGCGCGCCGCGCGAGAGAAACGCCTCGCGCATCTGCTCGGTGCAGGTGAACGCGGCGTCCGCTAGCTGCACTGCCACGCGCTCGATCAGCGCCATCACACGCACGCCGGGATGCTTGACACCGGTGCCAAACCGAGTCGCGAAGAACTCCGGCATGCACTCCTCGAGGTCGACCAGCACTGGTGTCCCGCGCAGCTTTGCGACGGCAGCGCTCAACACCAGCCAGTCTGGCGACGTGTTAACCTGCACGAGGTCGTAGGGGCGCCGTAGCGACCGTCCGGTGACCACCAACGCCGCGAGCAGTGCAAACGCCACGTACTCGTAGAGCTGCTGGCCCAGACCGCCACGGCGGCGGCGGACCGGCAGACGAAGGATGGTCACGTTTCGATCGCGCTCGCGTCGCGCCTCGCCTGCTCGGCGCATGCAGATCACATCGACCCGATGACCGGCTCCGGCAAGCGCAAGCACCTCGCGGCGCACCCGACCGTCGAGCGGAAAGTAGAACTCGCGCACCACGCATATCCTCGCCACGTGGGCGAGGTTAGCTGTGCTGGCGAGTACGGTTGCCGCTTCGCCGCTCGAGCGGCACCGCAGCTGTGGCTACCATCCCGGCGCAGATCGAGATGACTGCGCAGCTCGCGAACAAGCAGCACTGGCAGAGCCTCGGACGCTCGTACAGCGCTGCCTGGGAGCCGCCGGCAAAGCGTGCGCTCAGCCGACGAGAGCTGGGGTTCATCGCCACTCAGCTTCGCCGAACCCCGGCCAGGTTCGCGCTCGATGTTGGAGTCGGAAACGGCCGGATCCTCGCTGGGCTGCTTTCGGTGACGCAGTCCACGCGGTTCTACGGGATCGACCTCGCCGAGGAGATGGTCAGCGTGTGCCGCGAGCGCTTGCGTGACCAGTCGCGGATCGAACAGCTGCTTGTGGCCGACATCGACCAGTTGCAGTTGCCGATCGAATGCGATTTCGACTTCATCTCCGCCATCCGGGTGCTTACGTACAACGAGCGGTGGCGGGAGATCGTCGGATACCTCGTCGGCCGCCTGCGTCCCGGTGGCGTGCTCGTGTTCAGCATGCCCAACCGGAACTCGCTCAACCGGATCTCGCGCCCATACGCGATTCCGTGGCACAGTGCCTCGCGCGCGCAGCTGCAAGCACTGTTGACCCAAGTGGGGGCCCAAATCATCGATAGCGCTGGGTTCGTGCGGCTGCCGCACCGCCTTTATGACGAGACGCGGAAGTCGTCGCTCGCGCGCCTGGTCACCGGTGCCGACGCAATACTCGAGCGGCTCCTGCCCAAGGAGCTGCTCGCGCGCGAGCTGTTCATCGCGGCGACGCCCTCGACGCCGCCATCCTCGCCCACGTGAGACGGGGCTACGGATCGGTTCACGGGCTCGACCTACCGAGATGAAGCGGGCTCATGTGCTCCAGGCTCGATCCGACTGCATTGTCGCGATCGAACGCGGTGGCGATGTCGTCACCAAGACATTCCGCGGCGACGATGAGGACCTGCAGTGGAGCTTGGCCTGTCAGGAGCACTATCGCTTGCGCGCGTTCGCGCTCGCGCTGCGCACGTTGGATGGCGCCACTTGTCCAGACGCACTTGACCTCGTTCGGGAGCCGATCCCGCAGTTGCGCATGGCCCGTGCGGTCGGGCTTCCGCTGCCCAAGCTCCTCGGCGCTTGCCGGCTCGACCCCAAGCTTCGACAACGTCTCGCCGGCACAGCGGCTCAGGCACTCGAGGTCTATGTCAAGCGACTCGGTGAGCCCTACTACGACTTCCACTTCGACAACATGCTCTATGACGAAGCCTCCCGGACGCTGACCTTCGTCGACCTGGGGGTACCCCCCCACTATCGGATGCCCGTCAACCGATCGGCGATCGGAGTCAGCCTCGGCAACCTGATCGGCTCGACGATCTTTCACAGTGCTCGGCCACGTGAGTTCTTTCGCCATCGCCAGCAGCGCCAGGCCGTCGAGCTGTGCGCTGCCGTGGTCTCCCGCGTCCTACAGTCGCATCCGCAGGTGAGCGCCGAGCTGCCCGCGTGTGCGCGAGCAGCGTACGAGCGGCCGGCGCGGTTAGGCTGGCACCGGCACCTGTGGTACGCGACCATCGGCCGGCTCGTTGCCCGCCGCATCGTCGTCGGTCAGCAAGCGTTCTCGGTGCGGGCGTGGCGGTTCGCACGTCGCCAGGAGGAGTGCTCGTAGGTCGCTCGGATCTGCGGAGCCGCCCGGAGATCGAGATCGTATCGGAGACCGCAACCGAGCAGACCTCGCGGCTGGCCCGAGACTCGTTCTCGGTCGCCCAGTGGACGTTGTTCAGTCGTGTCAGCGGGTTCGTTCGCGCCGCCATGGTCGCCGCGATCCTGGGTCCGAGCTACCTCGGCAACACGTTTCAGGCGACGAACACGATTCCCAACCTGGTGTTCGAGTTCCTGACCGGATCGCTGCTCGGAACCCTCCTGGTTCCGGCCCTGGTGCGGCACGTCGATGCCCACGACGCGCGGGCCACCAAGCGGGTGGCTGACAACTTCCTCGGCCTCGTGCTGGGCGGCTTCGGCGTCATGACGATTGCCGGCATCGCGTCCGGACCGCTCATCGTGAAGCTGCTCTCGCTGCCGGTAGGTAGTGCGACGGTTGCCCACAGCCAGCAGCACGCCGGCCTGATCCTGATCACCCTGCTGATGCCGCAGGTGCTGCTGTACGCGATCGCGGGCGTCGGCGGCGCCGTGATGAACGCGCATGGGCGCTTCGCGCTGGCCGCCGCAGCACCGGCATTCGAGAACGCCGGGGTGACCGCCACGATGCTCGCCACCGCTGTGATCTTCGGCACCGGATCGAGCGTCGGCTCGGTCAGCACTGCGGAGCTGGTGCTGCTCGGCGCCGGGTCGACCGCCGCCGTGGCGGTGCACGCCGCAGCGCAGTGGTGGGGCGCGCACCGGGTCGGCGTCACGCTCGTGCCACGACTGGGATGGCGGGACGCGGAGGTGCGCGCGCTGACGCGGCGGATCGTGCCGTCGCTTGGCTATGCCGGCCTGAACGCGTTTCGCCAGCTCGCCGTGATGGTGATCGCAAACGCGGTGCCGGGTGGCGTGGTTGCGTTCTACTTGGCGCAGAACTTCTTCTACCTGCCGGTGCAGGTGGGCGCGCGTCCGATTGCGCTCGCGCTCCTGCCACGGCTGGCCCGCCTGTTCCAGGCGCAGCGGTTGCAGCAGTTCCGCGCCGAGCTGACTCGCGGCACTGCCGGCATCTGCTTCCTCGCGATCCCGGCGGCGATCGTCTACCTGGTGCTGGCGCGGCCACTGGCCGAGGCAGTCTCGTTTGGCCAGTTCGCGGGTCCGGATGGCGCGCCGGTGCTCGCGCTGGCGCTCGCCGGGCTCGCTCCCGGAGTGCTCGGCGAGGCCGGCTTCGTCTTTGCCACCTACGTCTCGTACGCCCAGAACGACGGGCACTCGCCGCTCGTGGCTATGGTGTGGCGCACCGTCATCTCGGTCGCGGGGATGGTCGCGGCACCGCTCCTGTTGAGTGGACGGGTGGTGGTCCTGGCGCTTGCGGCGGCCATCTCCGTCGGCGATCTGGTCAGCGCTGGGCAGCTGGGCCGGCGGGTGCAGCGGCGGATCCCGGCGGCTCATGGGCGGCTCGTTCCGGCGCTGGCGCGCGCGTTCGGGGCCTCGGTGCTGATGGTCGTTCCGGCCTACCTCATCGCCATCGGTCTCTCGGCGCTGATTCCCGGCAGCCTCAGGCACATCATCGGCATGCTCGCGGGGAGCATTATCGGGCTGACAATCTACGTGGCCGTGCAGCGAGCTTGGCGCTCGCCGGAGCTTGACTTCCTGATCAAGGGCCTGCCGCGCGCGAGCCGCCGCCGCTGAGGCCACAAGCGCATAGCCTTCCGCCCTTGCGCCTCGGGCCGGATCAGTGCGCGATCAGCAGCGGGG
>QHBV01000127.1 GCA_003244035.1 Solirubrobacterales bacterium
GCGAGGACCGGTTGAGCCCGCCCATGACGCCCGCCACCGCTACGGCGCCTACGCCCTGCTGCGCGCTAGGAGAGATTGACGAAACTCGCAAACGCCCGCCACCATTGGGGATTCTGAGCGGCGGCTGAGGCGTTTACCCCACTTTTGGGAGCGGTTTACCCCACGGCGGCCGGGCTGTGGCCGGCTCCGGTTAGGATGCAGAGAATGGATGCGGCCGAAGCCCAACCTGTGCTTGAAGCCACGTACCGCCTCTTGGCCGATGTTGACCACACGAGACAGGATGCGGTTTGCGAAGCGCTCGACCGTCCCCCCGGCGATCCGCACACGATCCACGCCCTTGAGCACCTATACGAGAACGGGTACATCACCGGCACCACCATTGAGGAGAGTCTCGCGCCGATCCACATCCAGGCGACCGAGAAGGGCTTGCGAAAGGCCAGCGGCCGATGACCAACCTCGACGCCGACCAGAGAGAAATTTGGGACCTTGCACATCCACGCGTCATCGAGCCCTCTGGCGACCAGACGCTTGAGCAAGCCCGCCACTTCGCTGTCGAGTCCTTCAAGCACGCCTGCTGGTTCGACGGGGTGGACCCGCCTGCCGACGATGTGATCTGCGTCGGAGCTTGACCGCTGCGCGGGCGGCACTGCGAGACGCTCCACTATCGCTGAGCATTAGCGCTCTTGAAATCAGACTCCTACCGCTCGTCAGAACGCCTTTCTCTTCGAGCAGTTCTCACTGCTTCTGCGGCGCAAGCCAGCGAGCGACCCGCGGAGGAAGCAGCTCAGAGTGTTCGCGCATGAACGCGATGAGCTTGTCGCGCTCGATCTTGATCACGCCATAGGCGTCCGGCGGCTTGGTGTAGTTGTCGTGCGTCGAATAGGCGTAAGCGCGGGCCTCACCTGCGGCCTCGGCCAGCTCGGGAATCGGGACGAAGCTGCTGTGACCGCTCTTGACCGAGACCACAGCCAGCTCGCCCGACGTGGGATGTATGAGCGCGGCTTCGTACATCGGCGTGTCGTGCTTCCGGCTGGATGGGATCAGAAGCCATCCTTGCTGTTGGAGCCACAGCAACACGAGATCCTCGACATCAACCGGCTCGAAGAGGTCGACGTGCAGCCGGTCTGCCTGCCAGCGTGCAACGCACGGCGAGCCCGCATGCGTGAGCAGCAGGAACTCGCCGGCGGTGTTGTGCCGGCGGCGCTCGGAGCGCCACGCGCCGCCGACCGCCTCCTCGCCGTTCAGGAACGGCACCTTGACGTCAGCCTCGCCGATCTCGGGGGCCTGGTGCTTGATCGTGCTCCACGGATGATGTCCGGTCATCAGAACCCTCCCTTCGCCAGCCGTCCGGCAGCTTTGCACTCCTCGCACCGGCCGCCGAAGTGCGGCACGTGCCACACCTGGCCGTCGTCTCGTCGTAGTAGTTGCTGATCGGCCGTCGCGCCGGCCTCCAGCCCAGGATCGCGGATCGTCCGCGAGGAAAACGCGGCCGACGCCTACGAGTACGACCTCAGGCTCGCGGCGGCCGTCCGGGACGGCCGCGAGCTGGCGCGAGTCGCGTGTGAGGGGCCGGGTTCGATGCTACTGCGGCTCCTGGCGGGGAGGGCCGACTTCCGGCCCGAGGTCGACGCCAGACTGTAGGGAGCGCCGCGCTGCCGTCAAGAAGCGGTTGGGTCTCTGGCCGGTCAGCTCGACCCGGAGAGAGTCGTCACCCCGCAGAGGGTGAGATGTTGGTCACCCGGAGAGGGTGAAGTTCAATCCGGAACAGACGACCTTCTCGTAGCCGTTCTGCGCGAAGATGCTCATGTCGCCGACGAACCAGCGTCCGCTCGTGGGGGAGCGGACCAACGTCGCCTGCCAGGGGACCGCTCCGCGGACGCGCGAGTTCCTCGGCTGCTGACCGCCCGCCCTCAGGGACACGTCGGCTGAGACGATGACGGTTCCCTTCACCTGGATCGTGGGGAAGACCTTGGCGACGACCTGGGCACCGGTCATGCGCGCGCCGCTCGCGCTCATGCGCACGGGCGTTGCAGCGTTCGGCGGCACGAACGACTGATCGGCATCCTCCAGTACGTCCAGTATGTCAGCGTGCCCGATGAACGCATCGGGTTTTGGGCCATAGTCGGGCCCCGCGCCAGGGATAGGCACGGTGGTCAGCGTCGGCGGACAGGCGCCGCTCTGGACGCCAGCCGCGGTAGCGTTGGCATAGAAGGAAAGCTGTGCGCGAGCGTAGGCCGGCCGATCCCCTTCGAAGGTGAAGAGCGCGTCGATGGCGGCGATCGCGGTCCTGGCGATCGCCGGGTCCTGCGCCACGCTTGCGGGCAACGGGGGCAGGTTCAGCGTCTCTTGGACATCTCCCGAGACGACCCAGGCTCCATGCAGCGCGGCGCTCTCGCTGATCGTCGCGCTCACCTGCGCGGGGACGGTGACCGTCACCCCGGAAGGCGGAATCACGCGCTGGCCTGTGCCGGCATCGCTCGACGGGCTGATGAGCAGCTCGGCCTGCCCGATGCCCGTAGCGGTGCCCGCCGTTGCGTTGGTCGGGGGCAGCTTGATCGACCTCAGCCGCAGTGCGCGGAGGCTCACTGCCTCCCACGCGGGAAAGCCGTCGAAGGTGGGATGGGACCCGACCGCAACCTGCTCGATGCCCTTGAGCACGTGGCTGGCCTGGGAGCCGGGAGACGCGCCCCCGCACGCCGCCAAGGCGACCACGATCAGGCTCACTGCGAGGACGACGGCGGCCCGTGCTCGTCTGCTGATGCTGATCTCAGTAGGCCGCCGACGCCGCGACCAGCGCCGCCAGGCCGACCGCGAGGCCCGCGCACACCACGGGAGCTGCGATCGAAGACGAGCGTTGCCGACCGACGCCTCGACCTCCCTCGCCACCGTCGTGCTCGTCTCGTCGACCGTCAGCACCGTAGGTGCCAGATGCGCGCGAGCGCAGGCGGGATGTACCCCGGCCCGCAACGCGGGGCCAGGCCCAGCTCGACCCAACGGCCGCGGCGGCTGCGCCGGTCCACGTAGGACTGATCCTGCTGGCCGACCTTCTCCTGCCCGGTGAGACGCTGCCCGCGAGCGGGCTGAAGACGGTCGTAGGCGTAGTAGGTGGACCCGCAGCGCCCGTAGTACGCGCGACCGATCGAACTGAGGCGAACGCTGGCGGGCAGGTGCGTCGCTCGTCTGTAGGCGGCATCGAGCTGGCCTCTGACGGTCCGGGTGAGCCGAAGCGACCTGCAATCGCGCGCCGGTCGCGCTCCGGCCGGCGCGACCGCCGACAACGCAAGGCAGCCGAGTGCGAGGCCCAGGCACACCAGTGACGAAACCGACCGTGAGGGCCGCATCTCAACCTCCCCCGTCGTCGTTGTGGCGGAAGCGCATCCCCGAGCCCAAATCGGCGCCCGGAAGCCGATCACGAACAACCGTTGCGGTCTGGCTAGTCATGCCACACGTCCCCGCGCGCCTTCTTGATCGCCGCCACCTGAACTTTCTTCTGCTCCTCGAAGTCCTGCCGGCGCGCGTCCGCATCCTTGAAGGAGTTGTCCAGGTTGGCAGCCCCACGCTCGCCCAGCTCCCCGCTGACGCGCCCCGCGCCCAGGCCCATCTTGATCCCGTCGATGATCGCCGTGAGGAGCAGTCGTCCGCCGAGCCGGAGCATGATGCGTTCCAAGATCAACAGCAGGCGGGTCGCCCGGCGGCCGAGGACGGCGGCCAGGCCCAGCGCCACGCCGAACAGGAAGATGAGCCCCACGAGCCCCTGCACGATCGGCGAGTTGGCGTGACCGGCAACCGTGGCGACGAGGCCAAGGTCAACCACGGCGACGAGCATCACCGCTCGACCCGCGAGCTGGCGCCGAGCGGCATGCATCCACGAGACGGCTTGGACCGCGACGAGCACGCCCAGCGCGAGCGTCAGGATCGCCGACGCCCACACCTGACCCGACGAGGGCTCCCCGGCCTTCCCAGCGCCGAGCACGTCGATCGCGAGCAGGAACAGAAAGACCAGGGCGCCGCCCTCTAGTGCGAGCCAGTGCTGGCGACAGAAAGCGGCCCAGGAGCCACTAGGTGCGCTCATCTCGTTCTCCTCTCCCCGTCGTCGATCCTGCCGGGTGCCACTGGCACCCCAAGCACTGCCGCGCGCAGCATACTTCGTTCTTTCGCCAAGTGCTAGGTGCCGTGCGTCGGCAGCGTTGCGCGGATGCCTCGCGCCCGCCACGATCCGCCGCCGCCCGAGCTGCTGCGACTCGGAAAGGCGCTCCGCGCATTGCGGCGCGGCAAGGGTCTGAAGCAGATCGAGCTTGCGACCGCAGCGGGCGTCAGCGAGAGTCAGGTCAGCGACGTGGAGCGCGGGCGCAACAACCCCGGATGGCTACTGATCTGCCGCCTGCTCGACGGCCTCGGAGTCAGTCTTGCCGACCTTGCCGAGGCTTACGAGATGGCTGGCTCCGACGAGGCAGGGTAGGCCCGAATCGTGAACTACCTCCGCGCCCCTCGAAGTCGCGCTGCACAGACCGGCGGCCGCAGGCCGATCGAAGCGTGAGCGCCGAGGTCCGGCGGGCACCACGCGAGCAGACTGGTCCCCCACGAGCAGCGCCCGCACAAGGGCCGGCGCCGTCGTGAGAGTCGCGCTGCGATCGAAGCGGACCGCGCGGAGCGAGACCGTCAGCTCGCCGAGGAGACCGACCGCGGCTGGACCGAGCTGCTAGATCCGCCTGGACCGGCAGCGGCGCTGGCGACAGCCGTCACCCATGCGTGCCGCGAGGTACGCCGCGATGGCTCCGTCGGCCATCTCGCGGAGCCGGCCGTCCTCCAGAACGATCCTCTTCGCTTCCAGGGCATCCGTGAGGGCGACGACCACGCAGGCATCGGCGGACAGAGCGTCCTCAGAGGTGACGGGAACGCCACCACCAGTCCCAGGTCGTCCGCGGCCGAGCAGAGGCGGGCGGCCCCGGATCGGGCGGCCGTCAGCCGTCGCTTCCTCGGGACATCGCGTCAGCCACGCGGTTGGACGAGTAGCCGAGCTTGGCGAACACGGCGCCTGCCGCCTCGTCGGCGTACTCAGGAGCGACGACTCGCGCCCACCGGCAGGCGGTGAGCATCGCGAGGTCGTCGTCGTCTCGGGCGTGCTCGGAGATCACCGACGCCGCCTGGACGACCGCGTTGGAGCGGCCCGGGAGGTGCCACGTCTCTCCATCCGAGTCGGTGAAGACGACCTCGTGCGTGCGCGGCGCGGGCCGCGTCCAGCCCCAGGCCCGCGCGTTGGAGGTGAGCGCGATCCGCGGCGGGTAGGCCCGGCGGTGCCGCATCTGATCGAGGTCGGGGATCGGCCCCATCTCCATCCCGCATTCCGAGGTCATGTTCGCCGGGGCCGGAAAGATCGCGTTCCTGTCGGGAAACGTCTCCTCCACGAACCGCAGGGCCGAGGCCAGCCACTCGGCATCGAGGCCGACCGCCTCCGCCCACGTGCGGGTGAGCATCACGGCCTCGGCCTGGTCGTCCGCGCCGCCGACGATCTGAGCAATCGCGGCGTCACGCTCGCCCGGATCGTCGGGGAGGCGCAGGGTCCACATCGCACGGCTCTTGCGTGGCTTGGTCATCGGGTCGCTTCCTCTCGTTGTCGTGCGCGTCCGATCACGCCGGGTCTCTGCGCGATCTCGTACAGGAGATCGGCGATCCGGCGTAGCTCCTCGGTCTGCTCGCGCATACGGTCGTCGAGGACGTGTGTCTGCGCCTCGATGGCGTCGGCCACCGGCTGCTCGTCGTCTCGCTCGCTCATCTCGTTCTTCCTTCCGTTGGGGCCTGTCTCGATCTCCGGCCATGTCTCGACGAGACGATGCCATCGACCTCAGATCGAGGTACCGTGAACGGTCATTGATCGTGCTACTATAGCGCCATGCCACCGAAGCGGACGAACCCGATCGACGGCAGCATCGTGAAGTCGTTCATCTCGGCCGAGGACGCTCGCGCCCTGACCGAGATCGCGGCTGCCGACGAGCGCAGCGTCGCGTCGGTGCTCCGCCGGCTGATCCACGCATACGTCGAGGACCCCGACCTGCGCCGGCTGGTGCGCGAGCGGATCGCGGCCGAGCACGAGGACACCGAGCGATGACCTCCGGAACGACCAGCGCCCGCTCGCGGCGGGCGCCGATCACCAACGGGCTGAGGGGCCTGGAACGCATCGCGAAAGGCGAGGCGATCCGTGTCTTCTGATTCTACCCGTCGCCCCAGCCTCCACGAACTCGTCGGGCCGCCCGCGAGGTCGCACAAGCGCCGGGCCGAGCTGCAAGCGGAACGCACCGATGCCGCCCGCGAGCTGGTCGCGCTGAGAGCGCGGGCCGGCGAGCCGGTCGCCCTCCGCCACCGCCGTCAGATCGCCCTCTCGCCCGCCCGCATCGCCGTCGTGGCCCGCAGGCCACGCGCCCGCGAGCAGCGCCACGGCCGCACCGTCAGGCGCCGCTCGTCGAGCAGTCGCGCCGGCCCCTCCGACTTAGCCGACTCATCCGACGAACCCCCGCCCGGCCACCCGGCCGGGCCGCCGCCCCCTGCCCGGAGTCTCGCAGGGGCACGGCAGCGCGTCGGCGTCCGGTCCGAGCGTCGATCGCGCTCGGCCGGTGCCCGCCCCTCACGGGACGGTGGGCTGGAAAGGTGAGCGCCATCGCGCCTACACCGATGCTGCGCGCCGCCGGCGCCGACGGCCGCGTCGGCGAGCTGAAGGCAAAGGCAGGCCACGCGCCCCGCCAGACCGGCGAGCCGTCGAAGGCCGACGGCGAGCGGCCCGCCCGGTGGTTCGAGGAGCTCCGCGAGTTCTACGGGTCGGACGAGCAGGCCGCCGAGCACGTCGGCCTTACCCACCGCGTGTTCACGGACGTGCGCACACGCCAGTACGGGTCGGTCAACATCGACCTGCTCGACCGGGCGACCCTCCACTTCGACGGTCCGGCGGGGCTGGCGCGAACCCTCGACGACCTGGCCCCGATTGAGCTGATGGTGGCCGCGTGACCCGCCTTCGCCACGAGTTCCGCTTGCTGCGCCAGCCGCCGGGCAGGGGCCGCGATCGATGTCGGATTCGCGCCTGCACGCCCCGCCGAGAACTTGCCCGAAGACAACGACAAGGAGATCGCGATGAGAGAAGTTCCACAGACCTATGACGGGCGCCCCCTGAGCGCTCGCCAGGCGGAGGAGATCCACGAGATCATGTGCGGCGCGCAGGTGTCAACCGCCTTCCGCGTCGCCGGCCGCGCGATCGTACTGGCCGCCACCGGCCACGAGAACATCACGCTCGGCGTCGGGACCGGGCCGGGCGAGGGGCACGTCCGGGGGTGGAACCCACGAGGGCGACCGTCGGAGGCGGAGCAGCCCGCCGCAGCCAGACTCATCCTGACCACGGAGCTGTCGGAGGACATCGCCGAGGCGCTGTACCTCGACGACCCCGAGTTCGACATGAGGTGGCTGTGCGCCGAGTTTGGTAGCTACGACATCGGCGCCGACGATGAGATGATCGACCCCGACGAGCACTGGCGACGCCGAGAGCTGATAGAGGCCGCCGCGCCGTGGCCGGGCACGGTGCCCACGTGGACCCTCGACGAGCAGAACGAGAACGAGATGGACACGATCCGCAGGGCTCACCGCGAGCAGATGGAAGCCGCCCTGCTGGGCGCCGCACGCGAGGCCCACACGCTCCTCAAGGACCACTGGCCCGACGTGGAAGCGCTCGCCCACGCGCTGATGATCGGCGAGGTCACGAGCTGGACGTTCGCCGGCCAGACGTTCACCATCGACCCGGCGGAGTCGGGGTCGTGATCGACGCCTCGCGATCCTCCGACTCCGGGGTTAGCTTCGATCGGATGAGGCCCGACGCCGCCCGCACCGCCAGGATCAGCGTGCGCTCCGATCCGAACGTGCTGCGCGCCATCGACCGCGTGGCGCGCCGGCACCACCGCACGATCAGCGATCAGGTGCGCCACGTCATGGAGGCCGACGACGAGGTGCGCGAGGAGCTGCGCCGGGACGCCGAGGAGCCGGCGGCTTGAGCGGTCCGCCGCGCCTCCGCATGGTCGAGCACCTGCAACGGCGCGCCGAGGAGCTGGCCTGGACGCGCGAGAACTCACAGCATCAGTTCCGGCATAGCTTGTGGTACGCTTTCAAGCATCATGTCCAGCATCGAAAGGAGCACCACACCATGACCGAGGATCGAGCGGAGAAGATCCGGGAGAATCGCCTGCGGCGGATGGCCGCCCGGCAGGGATTGCGGCTGGTGAAGTCCCGGCGGCGCGACCCCCGCGCCTTCGACTACGGGCGGTACATGCTGCTCGACGAGCAGACCAACGGCGTCGTGGCTGGCACCGAGGTCATCGGGCAGCCGAGCTGGGACCTCGACGACGTTGAGGAACGCCTGAACGCTCCGAGAGGCGCCGAGCGATGACCTCCGGTAGCGCCAGCCCGTCCCGGCTGGCGCTACGCCCGTCGGCTAGAGCGCTGTGAGCCGTTCTGATCTGAGCCCGGGGTGACCCCGGAGGGCGCCCGCGAGCGGACAGGCCCTTACGCGGGCTCTGGTGCGCTCCTACGGCGCCATCTGCGGCTGACGGGTGACCCCGACGTGGAGCCCGAGCGGAGTGTCACTTGTAATTATAAGTGCCTGCAAATCGCGGGGTTTCCGTCGGGCGTGGCTGTATAGTGGTTACAGATGAGTGAGACGCTGACAGTCCACGGCCGCCAGTACGCGACCTACCTCATGCCAGACGACGCCGACGTGATCGACAGGATCGCCGCCGACGAGGAACGGACCCGCGCCGCCATCGTGCGCCGGTTCGTCCATCAGGGCGTGGTCGCGCACAACGCACAGCGCCCGTCGGGGGCGACGGGCGCTGAGGACTGACCGAAAGTGACAACCCCCGAGACGCAGATCAGGAAGGCGTGCCGTGACCAAGTTTAGCGGTCTGAGCAGGCGTTTCGCCGCCGCGGACGCGCGCGACCTCGCCCTCGCCGTCCGCGGGCTGCGCGGCGTGAAGGCCGCCGGTCGCATCGAGCGCCGATCGAGCCTGCGCCACGCCGTCGAGCAGCGCCAGCGCCGCCCCGTCTGCACCTTGAACCTTCCGCGTAGGCCGCGCTCTCGCGAGCGCGGGCACGGTCGCACCGTCAGGCGCACGCCACGCAGCACACGCGCCGATCCGTCCGGCGACGACGACTCCGGCTCTGGTGAGCCTCCCGGTGCCGTAGCCGGGCGGCGCGGAGCGCCCGCGATCGGGAGCGGGCGATGAGCGCGACGCAACTGGACGACGTGCTCGAAGCGCTGGCCGCGCACGGGTGTCGCGTGGACGAGACGGGCGGCGGCGGTCTGGTGGCGCAGTGTCCGGCGCACGACGACCACAATCCGTCGCTGGCGATCGACATAGGCGAGGGTGGCCGCGTGCTGCTGCACTGCCGCGCCGGCTGCACGTTCGACGACGTGCTCAGGGCGCTCGGGATGACGCCCGCCGACCTCAGCCCCAACGGCAACGGCCGCCGAAAGATCGTCGCAACTTATCCGTACGAGGACGAGTCCGGCACCCTTCTGTTCGAGGTCGTCCGCTTCGAGCCGAAGGGCTTCGCCCAACGCCGGCCCGACGGGAACGGCGGCCACGTCTGGGATCTGAAGGGCGTCCGGCGCGTGCCCTACCACCTTCCTCAGCTCGACGCGGCGGTCGAGGACGGCAAGCGGGCCTGGATAGTGGAGGGAGAGAAGGACGTTCACGCGCTGGAAGCCGCAGGCGAGGTCGCCACGTGCAACCCCGGCGGTGCCGGCAAGTGGCGCGGCGAGTACGCGAAGTGGCTGAAGGACGCCGAGGTCGTGATCGTCGCCGACGCCGACCCGCCCGGTCGCGACCACGCCCGCAAGGTCGCACGTTCGCTGCACGGCGTCGCCGCATCGGTCGAGGTCGTCGAGCCCGCCGAGGGTAAGGACGCCGCCGATCACCTATCCGCCGGACGCAGGATCGACGAGTTCGTCGCGGTCGAACTCGGTGATGATGCGCCCGAACCAGCTCCGGGCGCCGAAGGCGGGCTCGCCGCCAGCATCGACGAGTGGCGCCCCACCGACACCTACAACTCCGAGCAACTGGTCGCCGCCCACGGGCGCGACCTGCTCCACGCTTCCGGCCTCGGATGGCTCTGCTGGGACGGTCGGCGGTGGCGCCGCGATGACACCGGAGAAGCCGTGCGGCGCGCCAAGCAGACCGCCATAGCACAGCGCGAGCACGCCGTCGCGACGTTCGGGGGAGCCGCGATCGCGATGGGGGATTGGGCCACGCGCAGCCTGCCCGCGCTGGCGCTACAGCAGTTCGATTGGTCGATCACGTCCGAGCAGGCGCGCCGCATAGATGCGTGCCTGTCGCTCACCGCCACCCACGAGACGGTCGCCATCCGCGCCGACGACCTCGACTCGCACCCCGATCTCTTGTGCGTCGCCAACGGGACCCTCGACCTCGACACCGACGAGCTGCGCCTCCACCGCCGCGACGACCGGATCACACGCATCTGCGAGGCCGCCTACGACCCGGACGCCGAGTCCCCGATGTGGCTGCGGTTCCTTGAACGGGTGCAGCCCGATCCCGAGGAGCGCGCCTACCTGCAACGCCGACTCGGCTCCGCGCTCTCCGGACAGCGGCTCGACCACGTGCTCAGCGTGTTCTACGGGGAGGGCCGCAACGGCAAGTCGGTGTTCGTGGACGTGGTGCGCGCGGTGCTCGGCGACTACGCGATGGAGAGCGCGGAGAAGCTGCTCGTGACCGACCCGCGCGGAGGCCGGTCGGCCGGGGACGAGTCGGCGGTGGCGCAGCTCGCCGGACGACGGCTGGTCACCACGAGCGAGCTGGCGACGGGCGACAGCCTCGACGAGCCGCTGGTGAAGAAGCTGACCGGCGACCGGCGGATGCGCGCGAAGCTGATGCGCCAGGACCACTTCGAGTTCGACCTGACGGCGACGCTAGTGCTGGTCACGAACCACAAGCCGAGGATCGTGGGCACCGACTCCGGCATCTGGTCGCGGATGCACCTCACGCCGTGGGAGGTGTTCATCCCGCCGGAGGAACGCGACATCGGACTCACGACCAAGCTCATCGAGGCCGAGAGCGACGGCATCCTGACGTGGCTGGTGGAGGGCCACCGCGCCTACCGCGAGCGCGGCCTCGACCCGCCCCAGGCGGTCACGAAGGCGACCGACGCCTACCGGGCCGAGCAGGACCCGCTCGCCGGTTGGATCGCCGACCGCTGCGAACTCGCGCAGATCGCCGAGACGACCACGAAGGCGCTGCGCGCCAGCTACACCGCGTGGTGCGAGGGGCAGGGTGCCCGGCCGGTCGGCGCGCGCCGCTTCGCCGACGTGCTGCGGAGCCACGAGTGCATCGAAACGAGGACCGGGAAGGAGCGTGGGTGGCGCGGCATCCGCCTGAGGCGCGAAAACGAAAATGCGCCATTTACAGGGGAAATGACGCCACATGACTCGAATTCCCAATCTCCACCCCCGCGCGCGCGCAAGGGAGGGAATAGGGAAACCACGTCACGTGGCGTCATCGGGCCCTCCGATTCGGGGTCGACGCCGGGCGATTCGCCGCCAGCCGAAGCGCGAGCTGCGCGCACTTCAGCTCCTCTCGCGCCGGACCAGACCTCGCTCCTCGACCCCGCGCCGACCCCACCGCTGGCCGTCTCCATCGCCGACATCGAGGCGTGGCTGTCCACCCGCGATCGGATCGGGCTGGACACCGAGACGACCGGCCTCGACCCACACGATCCGAGCTTCCGCGTCACCGCGCTGTGCTTCGCCGACGCCGCCGGATCGTCGATCGTCCTGCCCGGCGACGACCGCGAGCTGTGCCGCGAGGCGCTGCGCCTCGCGTTCGTGGATGGCCGGCGCTTGTCCGCCCACAACGCCGCGTACGACCGCCGGGCGATCGGTGAGGCGTTCGGCTTCGACGCGTCCGCGATGTTCTGCACGCTGACCGCGCATCGGACGCTGCACCCGTCGAAGGGAGGTCACGACCTCAAGACCCTCGCGCCCGACACCGACGCGGCGCTGGGGTCGCTGTGGGAGCGTTGGAGCGAGGTCATCGGCAAGCGCCCCCGCGGCACGTCGTGGTTGCCCGACGCTATCGATGGGCTCGGCGTCGGCGACCCCGCGGTGCTCGCCTACGTCTCGGCGGACGCCATCGCGTCCGCCAGGATCGCCGACGACTTGGAGCGCGAGGCCGAGGATCGCGGGCTCGCCGAGCACGTCGCGATGGACCAGGCGACGGCGAGGCTGTGGGGGAGCGCCCGGCTCGCCGTGGACCGCGCCGCGCTCGCCGAACGGCTGGGCGAGGTCGAGCGCAGGATCGCCGACGAGACGGAGCACTTCGGCTTCAAGGCGAACGCCGGCTCGAACGACCGGCGGGAGTGGGTCGAGTCGATCGGCGTCGAGGGCCTGGACCTCACCGAGAACGGCGCCCCGAGCCTGGACAAGGACAGCCGCCCGAAGGCGATCGTCCCGCCTGAGCACCGCGCCGAATGGGACCGCCTGTGTTCCGCGATCGAGGCTGCGACCCAGCACTCCAAGCTGACCGAACTCGCTCGGCTGAGCGAGCGCGACGGCCACGTCCGTCCTGCGATCAGCGCCAACGGGGCGCACACCGGCAGGCAGACCGCCGATCGTCCCGCCGTGCAGAACCTTCCCGCCGCGCTGCGGCCCCTGCTGACCGCCGACCCCGGCCGCGCGCTCGTCGGGCTCGACCTGTCGCAGGTCGAGCCTCGCCTCATGGCCGCCCTGTCGGGCGACCCGGCGCTGGCGGAAGCCGCCGGGACCGGCGACGTGTACGAGGGTGTCGCGGCGGCCTGCGGATCGGGCATCGACCGGCCGAAGGCCAAGATCGTGGCCCTAGCGATCCCCTACGGCAAGGGCGACAGCACCCTCGCCGACGACCTGGGTGTCAGCGTCGCCGAGGCGGCGGCAGCGCGCGAGCGGGTGCTGTCGCCGTTCCCGCGGCTGCGCGAGTGGATCGCCGAGACGGCCCGCTCCGCCGAGGCCGGCGCGACGCTGACCACGATCACTGGCCGCCCGCTGCCGGAGCCGGAGGCCGGCTACATGGCGGTCAACTACGTGATCCAGGGGTCGGCCGCCGACGTGTTCAAGCTGATGACGCTGCGCGTCGCCGACTCGCTGCCGGCCGGCGCCCGGATGTGGCTGCCGATCCACGACGAACTCGTGATCGAGGGCGATCCGGGCCAGGTCGAGACGGTCTCCGACCTCCTGCGCGAGCACATGCGCGAGGTCGTCGACGGCGTGCTCATCGACGGCGAGCCACACGTCCACGGCGAGCGCTGGGGAAGGCGTGACCGCGCTCGATCCTCCGGCTCCGCTCTCAGACTCTCACTTCGAGATTCGGGCCAACCGACACACACACACACAACCGACCAACGGAGGTCACGGTGAACATAGAAGAGATGCGACGGAAGGCGGAGGCCAAGGCCGCCGCGAGGGCTGAGGACCGCGGCGACCTGCCGCCGTTGTGGAAGCCCGAGCCCGGCGACGAGCTGTGCGGCGTCGTCACCAAGCGCAAGGACCGCGCCAGCAAGTACACCGACGACGACGGCAACCCCCGGAGGTACACCGACCTAACCCTCAGGCTTGAGGAGGGCGAGGAGGTCACCGTACGCAGCGGGCGCACCGTGCTCGACCGGCTCATCGCCGACGAGGACCCGAGGCCCGGCGACGCGATCTACGTCCGGTACGAGGGTCGCGTCCAGGGCGAGTCGCAGAGCTATCACGCCTACGCGATGGACGTGGAGAAGGCCGAGGCCGAGCTCGGCGCCGTCAACCCGTTCCTGAAGTAATGATCGATCTGACCGCTACCGATCGGGTGAACGCCCACCTGAAGATGATCGCCGAGTGGGAGCAGAGCGCGAAGCGACGCCCCGAGCGCCGCGCCGATCTGCTGCGGCAGATCGCTCGCGGCCACGCGACCGTCGCCGGCCTGTGCGGCGAGGCGGCGATCGAGCACGAGCGCCTGCGCGAAGAGGCGCTGCGCGAGTCCCGAGCCCTCAAGGGTGTCGACATCGACACCCCCGAGCTGCTGCGCCCCGACGACGGAGGCGAGTCGTGAGCACGGCGGCCGCAGACATCCCCGTCACCTACCGGGACGCGCCCGTCGGCTTCGCCTCCGGCTGGGCGACCAACGCCGAGATGGCGTCGTCCGGGTTCGAGCACCTGCACGAGGCCGGCGAGACTCCGCCCGGGGCTCAGCCGCTCGACGAGCATCTCGTCGAGGGCGTGCAGATGATCTCGCCCGAGGTCGCCGCGCAGCTCATGCGGGCGGCCCGGGTGCCGGTCCTGCGCGATCCCGTCGGCCGGATCGTCGCCACCTGGGACGAGGGCCGGTGGTGGACGCCGGACGAGAGCGCCGAGTTCCTGCGCCGGATCGTCGCCGAGATCAACGGAGGCGAGTCGTGAGCACCATCCCCGGGCCGTTCGCCGACGACCTCGCCCTGCTCGTCTTCCACCACCGCGGCGTCGAGCAAGCCGCCGCGATCGCCGGACTCACCCCGCGTCAGGTCCGGCGCATCATCCGCGCCGACCTCGCATCTTGCCGCCGATCGGCGGCGGTGGCCGGCGACGCACGCCGTAGGGAGGTGACCACGACCGCGTGGTCGCCGGCCACACCCGAACGACAGGCGACGCCGTGGCCGGATCGCTGATCCTTCCGAAGGACCCCGCCGCCACCGAGCAGGTCGCCGCGGCGTTGTCCGAGCACACGACCACCGGCGCGAAGTTCGAGCGGGCCGCGTGGGATTGGGCGTGGAACGTGACCGGCGCCGCCGAGGACGACCACGCCGAAGCCGACCGCGTGTACCTCGAAGTCTGCGAGCACACCGGCCGACGCCCGACCGACGACGAACCCACCCCGGCCGTCCAACCGCCGAAGCGACCCGCGCCGAAGCCGACCCCGAAAGCGCAAGCCGACGGACCCCAACGCCCGTACGCCGGGGAGCCGAACCCCGGACTCATCGACCTCCGCCAGCGCTTCGCTCGCGTCGAGCCGATCGACGTTCCCCTCATCGCCATCTGGAAGCCGACGGACGGACCGCTGATCGGCGAGGTCGTCGGCGTCGAGATCCTAGAGGCCAAGAACAGGAAAGGCGAGTGGCACCGGGTGCTCTCCCTCCACGACGAGGACGGACGCCTCGTCGAACTGTGGGTGACCCACACTGGCCTGCGCGCGCTGATCCGCTACCTCGAAAAGCTGCACGGTCGGCCGATCCGCGGCGGCGACCGGCTCGCGGTCGGCTCGCCCGGCAAGAGCCAGACGGGGGGAAGCCGTGCTCCGTACATCTTCACCGCGTTGATCGACTGGCGGGACTGATCGGGATGCTCCCCACAACCGACGACCGACACCACCGACACGGTGACGGCCCCCTCGACCGTGCCGAGGCTGCGCCTCGGATAAGTCGAGATGGCAGTCTGATTGTCGGTGGTGTCGGTCGTCGGTACCACGACGGCTGCGCGCGCGGGCGAGTGCCGGCCGTCGAGTTCGTGGTGTTCGGCGAGGCGGTTCCGCAAGGGTCGAAGCGTGCGTTCCGCGCGCCGAACGGCCGGATGATCGTCGCGGACTCGTCGACGAAGCTCAGGCCGTGGCGACAGGAGGTCAGGGCGATGGCGGCGGAGGCGTGGGGCGACCGCGCTCCGATCACGGGACCGGTGCTGCTGGCGTTGACGTTCTTCCGTGCGCGTCCGAAGGTGCACTACGGGTCCGGGGCGCGCGCCGACACGCTGCGTCCGTCGGCCGCGGCCTTCCCCACGTCGAAGCCCGATCTCGACAAGCTCGCCCGATCGTGCTGTGACTCGATCACGGACGCGGGGGTCTGGCGCGACGACTCGCAGGTCGCCGATCTCGTGGCCGCGAAGCGGTTCGGCGCGCCGTGCGTGACGGTCGCGGTGTTCGAGCTGCCGACGCTCGAAGCGGAGCTGCCGGCGCTCGACGACGACCCGGGCTGGATCGTGCTCGGCCTCGACGACGCGGAGCCGGCGGCGTGAGCGCGACCCTGAACGTGACCTTTCCCGACGAGCTGGTCGAGCAGATCGCCCGCCGCACGGCGGGCCTGCTCGCCGAGCGGGAGACGGAGCGCGCCGCCGGTTGGCTGAACGCCGAGCAGGCCGCCGACTACCTGGCCTGCCCGCAGTCGCGCATCTACGACCTCGTGCAGATCGGCCGCCTGCGCCGCAAGCTCGACGGCCGCCGGCTGCTGTTCCGGGCGGAGTGGTTGGACGCGGTGCTGAGGGACCCCGAATGAGCGTCGAGTCGAGCCCGGCGCGTTGCCACCCCGTTGCCACCCCCGGCGGAATCGGCGTGGTTACGGGCGTTTTTCGGCGACCGCAGGCCGTACAAGCCGTCCGTCGCAGGCGGTACGATGGTGGCAAGTTGAAGCCCCGCAGCCGACGCAACGGCCCGGGGCATGGCACCGAAAGGGATGGTTTCGATGCGAAACACACGATACGCCGGGCAGCGCCGCTGATGGGCGCCCCGCTGGTCAAGACGCGACACCCGGGAGTCTTCAAGCGAGGATCGAGGTACGTGGTGGTGTTCCGCGACGCGGACGGCAAGCAGCACAAGGAGTCGGCGCGCACGCTCGACGAGGCGCGCGGCATCCTCTCCGCCCGTCGCACAGACGTGAAGCGCGGCGAGTTCCACGAGCAGTCCCGGGTCGCCTTCAGGGACTACGCCCGCGAGTGGATCGAGGGTTACCAGGGTCGGCGTGGATCGTTTCGGGGCAGCACCCGGGAGGACTACGAGCGGGCGTTGGAGCGGTTCGCGATCCCGTGGCTCGGAAACCGGACGCTCGCGCAGATCACGCCGCGCGTGCTCTCACAGTTCGTGACCTGGCTCGTGGACGAGGAGGCGCAGGGGAAGCGCGCGGCGGAGGAGCGTCGCGCAAAGGAGGCCGAACGGCGCGCGGTGCCGGAGCGCACGCTGCCGCTCGGCGACATCGAGCCGGTCAGGCTCGCCGACTCGACGGTGAGCAACATCGTCAAGCCGCTGCGCGCGTGCCTGGCGACCGCGCTGGCCGAGGGCATGATCCGCTCGAACCCCGCCAGGGACGTGACGCTCCCCCGGCGTGAGCGGATCGTGGACGACGACGACGAGAACGTCCGCGCGCTCTCCCGCGATCAGCTCTCTGCGTTCCTGGCCGTGGTCCATCCGCGCTACCGGCTGATGCTCCGCTTCCTCGCGGCCACGGGCCTGCGCGTGTCGGAGCTGCTGGCGCTTCAGTGGCGACACCTGAAGCTCGACGGGTCGAACCCGTGCGTGCGGGTGAGGCGCGGACTCGTGCGTGGCCGGTTCGAGCCCCCCAAGACCCGCCACGGTCGCCGCGACGTGTCGCTGTCGGCCGACCTCGTGTCGGCGCTGCGAGAGCTGCGCAAGCAGAGCGAGTTCCACACGGACGACGATCTCGTGTTCCCGAGCCTGACCGGCACCACGCCGCTCAACCCGGAGAACGTCCGCCAGCGCGTGCTCGCCCCCGCCTTCGAGGAGGCGGGCACGCCGTGGGCGAGCTTCCACACGCTGCGTCACACGGCCGCGTCGCTGCTGTTCGCCCGCGGGGCGAACGCCGTGCAGGTGCAGCGCTTCCTCGGCCACCACTCGGCGGCGTTCACGCTTCAGACCTACGTCCACCTGCTCGCCGGTGATGAGATCGAGCCGCTGTCCCTCGACGCCGAGCTGGGTGGCAACAGAGTGGCAACTGAAGCCACGGCAAACGACGACATCGCACGGGAGGTTCACGATGCGGATTCCGCGCAGTAGCGACGTTTTCTCGACCAGGCGTCACCCCGCCGGAGTGCCCTGTAGACCTGTCACGCCGGAGGTCGCGGGTTCGAGTCCCGTCGCTCCCGTTCCACGGCATGCCCGCTATCAGGTGGGTTTTGTCAGTCTCGCTGCATTGCGCGCCGTCCAGCCAAAGGCGCGGAGTAGGGGAGCGGAGCAGCACTCACGCCGAGCGGGACGCGCTCGATGCGGCAGCCGTTGAGCCGGGGGGTTTCAGCCCGGGCCCACGCGTAGGGTCCGCTACGCATTCAAAAGGCCCCAAGGACTCAGACGGCGATGCAAATCGCAGTTGTGAGGAAGCAGCCCATGAACCGATCGCGCCGTATGTCGCGCGTCAACCGCCGGGCTCCGATCATCGAACCGGTGCGCGGCGGCACGGTGCCTCCTTTGCCACAGGGTCGGTGGCCCACCGCAGCCTCTCAGCGGCGGAGGCGAGCTGCTCGGCGAGCATCGCATCGAGCTGTCTGGCCTCCTGCTCGGTGAGCATGAATGTGAGCGGCCCGTCGTACAGGCCGTACGTGACCGCCAGCCCACCGGGCGCTTCCGACAAGGCCGACGGACCGACGTCAACGGTGACGCCGCGACTTCCGCAGATGCTCAGGATCATGGTCATGGTCTGCGCTCCTCTTTGCGGTTGGTGTGGGGGTCCCCTGCAACGACATCGGCGGAGCACTGCGCGTGACCGACGGGCAGTCACAGGGAGCCCCGCCAGGGGTGCGCGAAGCGCAGGCCGAAGGCCCGACCTTGGCGGCCAGGCGGCACGCGCAACGATGCTGCCGACTCGTGGCAGGGGTCAGCTTCTCGGGACGGTCGTGCAACGCCAACGGAGACACGACGACGAGCGCTGTCAGCGCGCGGCTTTAGGGGGTAACTCCACCAGGCTCGATACGACACAGCCGCCCGGTCGAAACTCGCCGTGATTGGCCGACCTAGGCGCTTCCCTCGTCGCCGATGCACTTGTTGGATGGCGCGTAGCTGCTGGTCGAAAGCGGTCGTGGCGGATGGCTCGCGACGCCTTCTTTGAAGCGCCAGCCCCCCGGTTGCTTGAGCGCGAATCGCCGCCACCCGAGTCCCGCCCGGCGTCGAGCCATCCGTCGGTTGGCTACGGTTCCGCGCGTGAACCTGCAGCGCCGCATCGCCGACCGGACGGGTGAGTTTCTGCTTTTCGCGGTGACGCCACCGCGGCTCACGACAGGACCAGAGCAGACCAAGCAGATCGCCGAAGTGACCCTCGAGCGACTCCGACCGGTGGGGATCGACGGCCTCGTCCTCTACGACATCGATGACGAGAGCGACCGCAATCCCGACGAACGCCCATTCCCTTTCTTGCCCACAATGGACCCGGCTGTCTATCTCGCCCGCGACCTCGTTGCCTTGGACGTGCCCGCCATCGTCTACCGGGCGGTGAGCAAGTACGCCGAGGACGGCCTTCGCTCCTGGCTCTATGACCAAGATGCGGCTCAGGCGCTGTCGGTTTTCGTCGGAGCCTCCTCCCGCGGAAAGGCGGTCGAGACATCGCTCACGCGGGCGTACGAACTCCGAGCCGAGGCGCGGCCGGACCTACTCCTCGGCGGGGTCGCTATTCCCGAGCGGCACTCGCGCACGCGCAACGAGCACCTCCGGCTCGTCGCTAAGCAGACTGCAGGCTGCTCCTTCTTTGTCACCCAGGTGGTCTACGACGTCAACGCCGCCAAGGACTTGGTCTCTGACTATCGCTACGAGTGTGTCGCCCACGGCCTGGAGGCGGTGCCGATCGTCTTCACGTTCTCTGTCTGCGGTTCCGTGAAGACGCTGGAGTTCCTCCAGTGGCTCGGGGTGGACGTGCCGCGCTGGATCGAGAACGATCTGCGCCATGCTGATGACACCCTCGACGCGTCCTACAACCAAGCAGTCGACACGGCCGTCGAGCTGATCGCTTTCTGCCGGCGCGTCGGTGTCCCGCTCGGGCTCAATGTCGAAAGCGTCTCCATTCGCAAAGTCGAGATCGAGGCCTCCGTGCGGCTCGCCGCCAGGCTGCGGGCCGAGCTCGGCCGTTAGCCCGGATCGTGCACTAATAGTGCTTTGTTAGCTGG
>QHBV01000128.1:0-17408 GCA_003244035.1 Solirubrobacterales bacterium
CTTGGAGATCTCCGCGGGGTCGACGTCGATGTGGACGAACTTCGCCCGCGGCGCGAACTCCGACAGCTTGCCGGTGATGCGGTCGTCGAAGCGCGCGCCGATCGCCACGATCAGGTCGGCCTCGTCCATCGCGTAGTTGGCCGCGCGGGTCCCGTGCATCCCGAGCATCCCCAGCCACTGCTCGTGCGGGGCCGGGAACGCACCCAGGCCCATCACCGTGCACGTCACCGGCAGCCCGTCGGACAGCGCCAGCTCGGTCAGCTCGGCGGCGGCGTTGGCGTTGACCACCCCGCCGCCGGCGTAGAGCACCGGACGCCGCGCGTTCGCCAGCGCCTTGGCGGCGATCCGGATCTGCTTCTGGTTCCCGTCGGTGGTGGGCTGATAACCGGGGAGGTGGACCTCGGCGACCGGCTCGTACGGGATCTCGGCCCGGCTCAGGTCCTGGGGGATGTCCACGACCACCGGTCCGGGCCGGCCCGTGCGCGCGATGTGGAAGGCCTCGTGGATCGAGCGCGGCAGCTCCAGCGGGTGCTGGATCATGAAGCTGTGCTTGACGATCGGCATCGTGATCCCGATCGTGTCGGCCTCCTGGAACCCGTCGGTGCCGAGCAGGTCGGTCCTGACCTGGCCGGTCAGGAACACGACCGGGACCGAGTCCATCATCGCGTCGCAGATCGGCGTCACCAGGTTTGTCGCGCCCGGCCCGCTCGTGCCCAGCGACACCCCGACCTTGCCGGTCGCCTTGGCGTAGCCCTCGGCGGCGTGCCCGCCGCCCGCCTCGTGGCGGACGAGGATGTGGCGGATGCCGGCGTCGTAGAACGCGTCGTAGGTTGGGAGGTTCGCGCCACCCGGGAGCCCGAATACGACATCGACACCTTCGGCCTTCAAGCATTCCATCAGGGCGTCGACTGCGCGCATCGGGCTCGCCTCCTTTCGCGAACTTGACCGCTTGCGCGCGCAAAAGCACTCGCGCGGCGGGATCACCGAGTCTAGCAGCGGGTCTAGCATGTACGGCACACGCCGTCAGGAGGCCCCATGTCCCAACTCATCCGGATGGATCAAACAGGTCACACGACGCTCGCGGAGTGGACCGCGGAGGACCCGGTGGCGGTGCAGGCCGCGGTCGCAGCGCTCCGCGCCGAGCTCGATCAGGGCTACTTCGCCGTCGCCTCGCGCCCCGAAGGGCGGGCGGAGCAGGTTCGCGAGCTCCCCGTCGACGCGCCGCTGGTGATCCTGCGCCGGCCGATCGCAGGAGGGTAGGACGGCGAGCGCGAGCCCATCGACAGGCCTCGCGGGCGCCGGCAGCGCCCCCGGCGCGCTGCCCGAGCTCGCGAGCGTCTACTGGCGGCCGCGGGCGAGCGAGCGCTCGCTGACGCGCGCGGGACGGCTGTGGACGCTGTGCACGGCCGCGCACACCCTGCCGTTCATCGCGATCGCCGTGCTGCTCGCGGCGCTCAGCCCCGTCACCCTGCCGGTCGGGCTGATCATGCTCGCGCACGCTTGGATCATTCCCGAGCTGTACGCCGCCCGCGGCGCGAACGTGGTCCGCACTCGGCCGGCGGCCGAAGCGGTCTCCGAGCGACGGGCGCTGGGACTCCTGGGAGACCTCGTCGGCCACGATGCCCGCGCCGTGCTCGCGCGCACGGGCCTGGTGATCGAGCCCCGCACGCTCGGCGTGTGGCTCGTGGGTGACGCCGGCGCGGTGCTCGTGCGCCCCGGTGGACGGCGGGTCCACTGCTACTGCGTCAAGGCGAGCGACGGCGAGCTTCCGTGCTCCGATCGGGTGGCGCACCTGTTGCTCGCGCTGCGCTCAGACGAGACGGGCTTTGCCACGGTCGCCAACCTGGCCTTCTCCGGGGCGAGCTGGCGGCTGCGCCGGCGCCTGAGGCCCTGCGCGCGCGAGGCGCTGGGCGCCGCCAGATCGGCCGCACGGCGCAGCCCGCCCGCTGAACCTTGTACGCCCGGCCAATGTGGCGTTTAGGAACCAGTGCGAGCATGCTCGCCATGACTCCCCTAGCCACCCCATCGAAGGTCCTGCTGGTCGCCGACCGGCAGTCGAGGTCAGCCGAGGCCGGGATCGTCCCGGTGCGCCGGTACCGTCTCGCCCGCCTGCGCCTCGATGGCCGGGCGAGCGGGGCCGCGTCTCGCTTCGAGCACCTCAAGCGCGTCTACGATTGACTGCTTCCGAGCCGCTTGTACGGTCGCGGTACGCTTTGGGCATGACAACTCAAATCGAGCATTCTCGGGGCCGCCCCCCGATCCTCAAGCGCGCGTTCGCAGGGCTGATCCTGGTCGCGGCGGTGGCGCTCGCGATTCACGTAGTGATTGGCCTCGTGATGGCCGTGTTTTGGATCGCACTCGCTGTCGCGCTCGCGATCGTGGTGCTGTGGGCGCTGAAGACGATCTTCTGGTGAAAGCCGGCCGGTGAGCGGCCTGGAGCTGGTACCAGTCCTGCTCGGCTTCGGTCTGGCCGGCGGGATCGTCGGCCGGATCAAAGGCAGCTCGTTCGTGGTGTGGTTCCTGATCTCCGCGCTGGTCCCGTTGATCGGCCTGCTGAGCGCGATCTGCTACCGCTTCGAGAACCAGGAGCTCCGCCGCCAGTGCCCCGGCTGCAGCCGCGTGCTCAAGCTCCACGACGCGCTCTGCACGAGCTGCGGCACCGAGCTCGAGTTCCCCGACCTGGCGATCGCGCCCGAGGCCTCTATGGGGAGGGCGCGAGGAGCTCCAGGATCAGGCGGGTGACCTCGCCGCCGTCCGCGCGGCCCTTGCACTCCCGCATCACGTAGCCGACGAGCGGGCCGATCGCCCTCCGGTTCCCGGCGCGGACCTGCTCGGCCGCGGAGGGGTCGGATGTGATCGCGCGGGCGACCAGCTCGGCCAGGCCGTCGTCCTGGCCGCCGAGCGCGCCCAGTCCCTCGCGCTCGGCGATCGTGCCGGGGTCGCCGCCCTCGGCGACCAGCCGGGAGAGCACTTCGCGGGCGGCGTCGTGGCTGATCTCCCTGGCGCTCACCATCGCGACGAGTGCGGCCAGGCTCTCGGGCGTCACTCGCGAGCGCGCCGGGTCGGCGTCTGACCCAAGCCGCTCGACGAGCTGCGGGATCCAGTTCGCGAGCGCGACCGGGTCCGGGCTCCCGCCGCCGGCGGCCTGCGGGCCGCCGGCGGCGAGCATCCGCTCGAAGTAGTCGCCCAGTTCCGTGCGGAATGCGAGTTCGTGGGCTCGCTCGCCGCCCAGTCCGAGGTCGTGCACGAACCGCTCCGCGCGCCGGGCCGGCAGCTCGGGTAGCGCGCCCCGCGCCGCGGCGAGCATCTCCTCGGTCGCGACCAGCGGAACCAGGTCGGGCTCGGGGAAGTAGCGGTAGTCGTGCGCCTCCTCCTTGGAGCGAAGCGGCGTCAGCCGCCCCGAGCCGGGGTCGAAGTGCAGCGTCTGCTGGACTACGGACTCGCCCGCCCCCAGCAGACCGACCTGGCGCTCGATCTCGGCGCGCACGCCGCGCTCGAGATAGCGGAAGGAGTTCATGTTCTTGAGCTCGGTCTTGGTGCCGAGCTCGGTCCGGCCCGCGGGCCGGACCGATACGTTGGCATCGCAGCGAAGCGACCCCTCCTCCATGTTGACGTCGGAGACCCCAAGCGCCTTGAGGGTCGCACGCAGCAGCGTCAGCCACTCCCGCGCCTGCTCGGGCGAGCACAGGTCGGGCTCGGTGACGATCTCCACCAGCGGCGTGCCGCCACGATTGAAGTCCACGACGCTGCGATCGGATCCGTGGATCCGGCCGCTCTGGCCCACGTGGACGAGCTTGGCGGCGTCCTCCTCGAGGTGTACGCGGTGGATCCGCACGTCGCCGAGCCGCCCGCCGGCGCACAGGGGCACGTCGTACTGGGAGATCTGGTAGCCCTTGGGCAGATCAGGATAGAAGTAGTTCTTGCGGTGAAAGATCGAACGCGTCGCAATCTCTCCGTCGAGCGCGAGCCCGATCATCAACCCGAAGTGGACCGCGCGGGCGTTGAGTACCGGCAGCGCGCCTGGCAGCCCTAGGCACACCGGGCAGGTGTGGGTGTTGGGGGGGTCGCCGAAGGACAGCTCGCAACCGCAGAACATCTTGGTCCGGGTGCCCAGCTGGACGTGGATCTCGAGGCCGATCACGGACTCGTACCCGATGCTCACGCGGCGCTCCCCTGACCTGCTCGTGCCGGGCTACCGTCGAAGCCGATCGCCTGCTCCAGCGCGAACGCCGCCCCGAGCAGCTTGTTCTCGCTGAACGCAGGGCCGACGAGCTGGAAGCCCACCGGCAGACCGTCCGCCAGGCCGCACGGGATCGAGATCGCGGGAATCCCGGCGAGTGGCATCGGCGCCGTGCAGAAGTCGTTGAGGTACATCGCCAGCGGGTCCTCGGTCTTGGCGCCGAGCTCGAATGCCGTCCACGGGCTCGTCGGGGTGACGATCAGGTCGAACCGCTCGAACACGGCACGGAAGTCCTCCGCGATCTTGGTGCGCACCTTCTGCGCGGTTCCGTAGTAGGCGTCGTAGTAGCCGCTCGAGAGCGCGTAGGTGCCGAGCATGATCCGCCGCTTGACCTCGGCCCCGAACCCTGTGGCACGGGTGCGGCTGTACATCTCGGTCAGGTCCCCTGCGCCATCGATGCGCAGCCCGTAGCGCACCCCGTCGAAGCGCGCGAGGTTGGCCGACGCCTCGGCCGAGGTGATCAGGTAGTACGCCGCGAGGGCGTGGGGTGCGTGCGGCAAGCGACACGACTCGAGCGACGCGCCCAGGGCCTCGGCGTGCTTCAGCGTCTGCTCGAAGCGCGCTCGCACACCGGGCTGGACCCCTCCACCAGAACCGGTCAGCTCCTCGGGGATGCCGAGCCGGACCCCACGTAGATCCTCCGCGCTGGGCATCTCGATCTCCTCGGGGAGCTTCAGAGAGGTCGAATCGCGCCGGTCCTGCCCGGTCATGTGCCGGAGCAACAGCGCCGCATCGGTGACGTCGCGCGTCAACGGACCGGCCTGGTCCAGCGAGGAGGCGAACGCGATCATCCCAAAGCGCGAGCAGGCGCCGTACGTCGGCTTGCAGCCGACGATCCCGCAGAGCGCTGCCGGCTGGCGGATCGAGCCGCCGGTGTCGGTCCCGATCGCCCACGGTGCCAGCCCCGCGGCGACCGCCGCCGCACTCCCGCCCGACGAGCCGCCGGGCACCCGCGAGCGATCCCACGGGTTGAGCACCGGGCCGAAGGCGGAGTTCTCGTTCGAGGACCCCATCGCGAACTCGTCCTGGTTGGTCTTGCCCAGCAACGGTGCGCCCGCATCGACGAGCTTCTGCACCACGGTCGCCGTGTAGGGCGGCCGGTAGCCCTCGAGCATGCGCGAGCCCGCCTGGCTCGGCACGCCCTTGGTGCAGAACAGGTCCTTGACCGCCAGCGGCACGCCTCCGAGCGGGCGCTGCACGCCGTTGCCGGCATCCTCCGCCGGCGATGGGCGGTCGGCCACCCACGTGAACGCGTTCAGCCGATCACCGGCGGCGCGCTCCCGATAGGCCTCGAACAGCTCGGCGGGATCGAGTTCCCGGGAGCGCGCGCACGCTGCCGCAGCCGCGGCACTCAGCTCGATGAGCTCACTCGGGCCCTTCATCCGGCCGGTGCGCCCGCGCCCGGGCTGGGGACCCCGAAGCCCCCGGCAACCGGCTCGGGCGCCGGCGCCAGCGCCGCCTCCACCGGCAGCGAAGGCTCCGGTTGGTCGGGGCGGAGCGCGTTTACGAGTTCGACCACGTGCGAGGTCGGAGTGACGCCGTCGAGATCGAGCTCCCCGAGCTTCGCGATGTAGTCGAGGACCTTGGTCAGCTCGAGCGCCATCCGCTGCACCTCCTGATCGTCCAGCTCCAGGCGGGCGAGGCGAGCGACGTGGAGCACCTGTGCGCGATCGAGCACCGGCTACCTCAGCAGGGTGGCGGCGAGGAAGCTCCTGACCACTGCGGCCGGAGCTCGGTGCTCGACGTCGACCGCGGCGTTCATCCGCTGGATCGCCCGGGTGCTCAACGTCGCGCTGACCGCGTTCAGGGTCTGGGCAAACGCCGGCCCTTCCCTGGAGATCACCTGCTTGTTGACCACCGGCGCGAGGTTCTGAAACCCGAAGATGTCCTTGGGATCAGCGAGCACCCGATAGTGGCCGTGCAACAGGCGGCCATCGGTGGTGAACACGGCGATCGTATCGACCTTGCCACCGTTCAGCGCCTGATACTGGGCGCCGATCGGATAGGCGACGAACCGCACTCGGCTGAGCCCGTAAGCCTGCTGCATGCCGCGCACTCCCTCGTAGCGAGTCCGGTTCTCGGGCGGGCCACCGTAGGTGAAAGAGCCCAACTGGGCGAGATCCATCATCGTCCTCAGGCCATGGGCACTGGCGAACGCGGGCGTCGTGGCGACCCGGTCGGCGTTCTGAAACGGCGTTGGATCGAGCAGCTCAAAGCCGCGCCGGTCCTCGAACGCGGCCGCCTGCTCGTAGGCCTGAGTGGCGGAGCGCGGAGGCGCCTGTGCCGGCGCCTCGGCGCCGGGGGCGGCCAGGGTGATGCTCTGCAGCGCCGAGACGATCACCCCCGTGTACTCGGGATAGAGGTCGACCTGGCCCCTGATCAGCGCCGTGTCGGTCACCTCGGAGGGGCCGATGTCGGGCTTCAGATGGACCGTGTAGCCCTTGGCGCGCAGCGCCTGCGCGTAGAGCTGGCCGAGAATGAACTGCTCGGTGAAGTTCTTGTCCCCGAGCGTGATCGGTGGGCGGCCCCGGCCCGGCTGACCAGCCGGCAGCACGGCGCGCGCGGTCTTGGGGGCAAAGCTCTTGCCCGAGCACGCCGCCAGCGCCCCCGCGATCACGAGCGCCAGGATCACAGCCAGCAGAGACCGGAGCGTCACGTCCGGGATGGTAGGCGTTTGCCCAGAGGTACGCGGCCGCTCGACCGCGGATGCGGCGAGCCGGATATCGTCTCGGCGAGTGAGCGTGCTTCGCGTTCCAGAGACGGTCAAGAGCAACAAGGGCTTCCTGCGCCGGGTGACGGCGGCGACCGCGCTCGGCGAGGGGCTCGACGGCTACGACCTGGGAGCGATCAGCGTGGTGCTGCCCCTGATCGCCCACGAGCTCGGCCTGTCGGCGCTGACGATCGGCCTGATCGGCGCTTCGACCCTGATCGGCATCTTCATTGGCTCGCCGATCGTCGGCTACCTGACCGACCGCTTCGGGCGCAAGCGCCTGTTCACCCTGGACGTGATCGCCTTCGTCGTCCTCGGGCTGGCGCAGCTCGTCGTGGCCAACGCATGGGAGCTGCTCGCGGTCAGGCTGCTGCTGGGCGTGGCGATCGGCGCCGAGTACGCGATCGGCGCGGCGATGATGGCCGAGCTGTCGCCATCGAAAGGGCGCGGCAGCCGCCTCTCCTATCTGCAGGTGTGCTGGTACGCGGGCTTCCTGCTCGCCGTCGTGCTGGCCTACGTGCTGACGAGCGCCGGAGTGCCGTGGCGGTGGATCCTCGCGACGAGCGCGGTGCCGGCGGTGCTCACGCTCGTGCTGCGCTACGGGCTCCCGGAGTCTCCGCGCTGGTTGATGAGCCGCGACCGGGTCGAGGAGGCGCGTAGGATCGTCAACCAGTACCTCGGCGGCGAGGCCTACTTCACCGCCGAGGACCTCGCCGGCGAGTCGGTCAGGCCGGGGCACTTCCGGGAGCTGTTCTCCGCCGAGCTGCGTACGCGCACGTCGTTCGCGTGCATATTCTGGGCGTGCTTGGTCGCACCCTACTTCGCGATCTTCACGTTCGCGCCGCTCGTGTTCGCGTCCCTGCACATCTCCGACCAGCGCGCCGGCACGATCGCGGCCAACGGCGTCGCCGCGCTCGGAGCCCTCGCCGGGATGCTCCTCATCGAGCGTGTCGGGCGTCGCCGGCTGCTGATCTCCTCGTTCTGGATCACGGCGATCGCGCTGTTCGTGATCGGCGGATGGAGCGGTGCGCCGAGCCTGGTGGTGGTCGTCTGCTTCGCCGTGTTCTCGCTGTTCAACGCGGCCTCCGGGGATCTGACCGGCGTCTATCCCAGTGAGATCTTCCCCTCCGAGCTGCGGGCCAGCGGGGTCGGGCTCGCCGCCGCCGCCAGCCGGATCGGCGCCGCCGCCGGCACCTTCCTGCTGCCTGTCGGGATCTCACACATCGGGGTCGGCCCAAGCGTGCTGATCGGCGGCGCGGTCTGTGTCGTCGGCGCGCTCGTCTCGCACCTGTGGGCGCCGGAGACGACGGGTCTCTCGCTGACCCGGACGAGCCAGTTCGAAGCGGTCAAGCCCACCGCGCCGGTCGGCGCGGCCCCGCAGGCGAGCACGTAGGCCGAGGCTCAGCCCTCCCCCGTCACGCCGCCCGCGGGCTCGTAGACGAGGATCGCCACACCATCGCCGACCACCCTGGAGTCTGTGAGCCGCAGCCGCTTCTTGTCGCTGGTCGCGCCAAACAGGCGCTTGCCGGTCCCAAGCACGACGGGGAAGACCATCAGGCGCAGCTCGTCGACCAGGTCGTGCTCGATCAGCGCCTGCGCGAGCTGCGCGCTGCCGTGGACGACGATCTCCCCGCCCGGCGCCTGCCGGAGCTTTGAGACCTCCTCGGCGAGATCGCCTCTGAGCACGGTCGTGTTGCTCCACTCGGGCCCCTGCAGGGTCGAGGACACGACGTACTTGGGCATCGTGTTGAACTTGTCCGCGAACTCCCCCTGCATCGACGGCCAGGCTGCGGCGAAGCCCTCGTAGGTCACCCGCCCGAGCAGCAGCGCCTCGGCGGCCAGCGCCTCTTCGAGCTTGAACCGGTCGCCCTCCTCCCCGCGCTCGATCTCGAAGCTCCAACCAGCGTGCCTGAAGCCCTCGCCTCCTCCGGGATCCTCCATGACCCCGTCGAGCGAGACGAACTCGGTGACCACGATGTTTCCCATCTCAATCCTCCTGGTTGTCTATGTACGCCCTGAGACCGTGCGTGCGCGGCGAACTCATCGGAGGCGCCGAGCGCACGCGCGCGACCGCCCCGGTGAACGTGACCCGGCCTGTCGATTGGGTAGTCGGCGCTGTGCTGCGTGTCAGTCGGCGGGCCGGCACACGCGCAAGTAGTAGTCCCATAGCTCCCGGTCGACCATGCCACGCGAGAGCGTCTCCGGGTCCTGGTTGGCCCACATGTCCCGAAGCGAAAGGGAGATCCCGGCGTCGCCGCCGGTGAACGCTCCCACCAGCCCCCGGGCCCGCTCCCGCACCGGCGCCAGCTTCGCGTCGGCCGGATCGGTGCCCGCCTGCTTGGCGGAACGCAGCTCGTCGAAGATCTCCGCCCATGCGCGCTGGCCGGCTTCAACCTGGTCCTCGCCTAGCTGCTCGCGCCGACCTGCGAGCTGCTCCCGCTGCTCATCTGTGTAGTACTTCTCGATCATGGTGATGGCCTCCATCGTGTCGAATAGTTGGTCGATCGACGGCTCGCCCTCGCGGACGAGCTCGTCGCGGATCGCCAGCAGGCGATCGTGCAGCCTCAGAGTGTCAGCGAGCTGGCGCTCGACGTGCTCGAGCTGGTGCGAGACGATCCGCTCGAGGCTCTCGCCGTCGCCATCGAGCAGCCCGCTGATCTCTTGCAGGCGCAGTCCGAGCCGGCGCAGCGCCACGATTCCATACAACCTGCGCACGTCGGCCGCGCCGTACAGGCGATAGCCCGTGTACGTGCGCTCGGAGGGCACCAGCAGACCAAGGCGGTCGTAATGGTGCAACGCCCGTACGGTCACGCCCGTCGCCCGGGCCAGCTCGCCGACCTTCCAGTGCTGTTCACCGTGCTCTTGCATCCGCCGGAGAACCGTAGGGCCTGACGTAAGGTCAGGGTCAAGGGGCAATTTGGCAATCTGCGGACGGCATTCGAGATCCGCGTGCGCCCGGGTCCGGGCGCCGATCAGCGCGTCGATGCCCCGGCCCAATCGATCCATCGAGATCTAGTCGACTCGAACCCGCCTTGGAGTCCGGTCATCTCGAGGGATCGCGGTTGTACAGCGCTCGAGCCCACAGGTATCCGGCCAAGGTGATCAACGCGCACCACGCGACGGCGATCGCGGCGCTGTCGCCGATCGGGCGTCCGAGCAGCAGTCCCCGGAGCGTGTCGATGACTGGCGTGAAGGGCTGGTGGTCGGCGAACCAGCGCAGCCCGGCCGGCATCGAGTGGGTGGGGACGAACCCGCTGCCGAGGAATGGCAGCAGCATCAGGAACATCGGCGAGTTGCTGGCGGTCTCGACGCTCTTGCTCACCAGGCCGAGCGCGACCGAGAGCCACGTGAGGGCCAGGCTGAGCAGCGCGAGCAAGCCGATCGCCGCGATCCACCGCGCCGGGCCGGCGGCGGGCCGAAAACCGATCAGCACCGCGACGCCGACGACGACTGCGATGCCGAGCAGCGACTGGATCATGCTGCCGAGAACGTGTCCGGCGAGGACCGAGGCGCGCCAGATCGCCATCGTGCGAAAGCGGTCGATGATGCCCTCGTGCATGTCCATGGCGACCGCGATCGCAGTGCCCTGAGCCACACCTACTACGGCCACCAGCAGGACCCCAGGAGTCACATAGTCGACGTACTGGGCGCGCCCGCCCGCCCGACCCCCGATCCCAGTGCCAAGCGTGCCGCCGAACACGTACACGAACAGCAGCAGGAAGACGACCGGGATCCCGATGAGCATCAGGGTCAGGGACGGGTAGCGCAGCATCCGCCGCAGGTTGCGCCGCAGCATCGTCCTCGAGTCCCGCACTGCGTAGGCGAGGGTGCTCATCGTGCGGCCTCCTCTACTCCTTCAGCCTGACGCCCGGTGAGGGCGAGAAAGACATCGTCGAGGTCGGGGGTGTGCAGGGTCAGGCTCTCGACGGCGATCGAGCCGGCGTCGAGCCGGTCGAGCGCGGCCCGGAGTGCCCGGACGTCGCCTTGGCTCGGAACCGAGAGGGTGAGCGAGTCATCGTCGCGGGTGCCCACGCCGAAGGTACGAGCGGCCTGGTGGAGCCGTTCGGCGTCCGCGAAGCGCAAGCTGATGTGACCGCCCCCGACCAGGCGCTTGAGCTCGTCAGGAGGGCCCTCGGCGACCAGCCTGCCGCGATCGAGCAGCGCGATCCGATCGGCGAGCTGGTCGGCCTCCTCCAGGTACTGCGTGGTCAGGAAGATCGTGATGCCGCCGGCGGCCAGCTCACGGATGATCTCCCACATCGTCCGCCGGCCGCGCGGGTCCAGGCCGGCGGTCGGCTCGTCGAGAAAAACGATCCGAGGGTCGCCGACCAGCCCCATCGCGAGGTCCAGCCGCCGCCGCATGCCGCCGGAGTACGTCGCGGCGGGCCGGTTCGCCGGCTCGAGCAGGTCAAAGCGCCCCAGCAGGTCGCGGACGCGCCGGCGGCCCTCGGAGCGCTTGAAGTGGTGCAGGTCGGCCATCAGCATCAGGTTCTCCTCGCCGGTGAGGAGGTTGTCGACGGCCGAGAACTGGCCGGTGACCCCGATTGCCGCGCGCACCGCGTCGGGGTCGCGGGCGGGGTCGTGGCCCGCGACCCGCAGCTCGCCGCCATCCGCGCCGATCACCGTGGAGAGGATCTGCACGGTGGTGGTCTTGCCGGCGCCGTTGGGGCCGAGCAGCGCGAAGATCGCCCCCATGGCGACGTCCAGATCGATGCCGTCGAGGACGAGGTGCTCGCCGAACGACTTGCGCAGGCCGGTCGCCTTGATCGCCTGAGGCGGCGAACCGCTCATAACGCCTTCCCGGCGTCGGTCACCACGACACGGCGGACGCTGATGTCGCCGAAGGCGGTGCGCACCCGCACCTCGACGGTGTCCTGCCCCGGTTCGGGACGCTCGGCCTCGAGGTCGGAGTTCACGTTGCCGTAGCCCGTGTTGAGGTCCAGCCAGGCGGCGACGCCGTCGCGGATTCCGACCTCGACCTTGCCGCAGGAGGTCACGGCGGTCACGGCACCATGCGCCACCTCGCCGAGGCGGACGTCGCCGTTGGCTGTCTTGGCCGTAACCGGGGCGTGGGCCTTCTCGACGGCGATCTTGCCGTTGCCGGCGTTCACCCGAAGCTCCCCGGTGACCTCGCCGATCCAAATGTCGCCGTTGGAGTTCTTGACCACGGCGGCGCCGTCGATGCTGCCGACCTGCACCATGCCGGTTCCCGTGTTGAGCTCGGCATCGCCGGTCAGCCGGCCCACGGTGATGTCACCGCCACCGACGCGGAGCTGGACCGGTCCGGCTTGGTCAAGTCCGATCTCGCCGACGCCGGTCTTGAAGTGGCCCTCACCGAGGCGACCAGAGCTCCGAAAGCTCGCCATCCCCGCCTCGCCCCGCACGTGGGACCCCGCCGGTAGGTCGATCTGCACGTCGATCGACTCATGACCCCCGCGTGGAGTCCACTGCCTCCGGCGCTTCGGTGCCTTGATCACCAGCCGGCCGCCGGCGTACTCCACGCGGGTCTGCTCCGCGGCGGTCACGTCCGACTTCTTGGCAGCGTCGCTGGGGCGCACCTCGACGATCGTGTCGGCGCGGTCACCGGCCGCGATACGGACATCGCCCGCGCCGAGTTCCAGCGTTACGGAGATCGGCGTGGGAGTATCGAAAGTGGACATGGCGCTCCTTTGGGTTGGCGGCCGTTTGACCTGCTGAGAGTCGTGGGTGCATCCCCAGGCTCGGTGCTAGCGCACCCAGCCCGTGTAGCGCTGCGCGCCCTTTGGGGCGCGTCGCTCGTAGTGACGTTCCGGGTCTGCTCGCTGGAGCGCTGCGGCTGCCGCTCGCACGAGCCAGGCGTTGACCGAGAGTCCCTCGCCTCCAGCCACCCGTTCGATCCGGGCCTTGAGGTGATCGGGCATGCGCAGGTTGATCCGCGACATCGCGCCCTCCTCGCCCTCGACGGGAGCGGGGGCGGGTGGCCCGTGGTCCTCGACGGGGCCCACCTCGTCCCCAGGCACCTCGCCGGGCACAAGCGTCACCACGAGCTCGGGATCGCGATCGCGACCCCGTAGCCGCACCTCGACCGAGCCCGGCGCAAGCTCACAGGTGATCTCCTCCGCAGCCGCCGCAAGCACGTCTAGCAACGTCAGCCGAAGCGCGGCTTCCAGCGGCGCGACCAGCCGCTCGCCCAGCGCACGGGCTTCGTCACCGCCGGCCTCCGCCGCCAGCGCGAGCTGGCGCTGGACGTTCTCGATGTTCAGACTCAGATCCATGGCATGACTATGGCACATACTTGGTGCCATGTCAACGTACTTTTGGTGCCATCTAGACGTCGCTGTGGCACACGCCGCTTCGGTCCGTGCGCCGACTAGCAGACGTCTCCGGGGACCGGCCGAGCTCTCACCGTCGCCACGAGGCGAGGAGGTAACCCGAGACCAGGTAGCAGGCCAACGCCCCAAGGGCGAGCAGGGCCATCAGCAGTGAGGAGATGCGCTGTCCGGCGAAGTCGAGAAAGCACGCCCCGTTGAACCCCGCTCCGATCACCAGGGCCGCAGCGAGGGCCGACACGTAGGCGACCCGGCCGGCCCGAAGGGCCACCGCGCGCACGGCGACGGCGAGCGCGATCAGCACCAGCGCCAAGCCGAGGGAGGCGTGGACAGCCAGGGCGACGGGGCTCGAACCGATCGCCCAGACCACGCTGTGAAACGAGCCCGTGAAGTAGTTCGCCGGCTTGGCGCCGGGGTGGTGGGCCGGCACGGTCACGTACAGGTTCACCACCATCCCGATGGCGACCTGGACCGCGACGAGGATGCCGGCCGCGAGCGTCATACGGCGCAAGGCCTCCGTGTGCCTGCGGGTCGAGCTCTTGGCCTCCATCGGCGCAGCGACCACCTGGTCGAAGCTACGCAGCCAGTCCGATGCTGTCAACCTGATCGCAGTCAACCGCCACCCGCAGCCCTGAGACCCACCGAGCACAGCGCTTCGTAGCGTGCCCCCACGGGCTCCGGCCGTGAGCGGTAGAGCGTCACGGTCGAGCCGGTGAATCGCAGCGGCTTCGGTCTGCGCAGCTCTCGGCGCCGGAGGCGCGCCCCTTTCCCCACGCGCGCGACCGTGACGTGCGCAAGGAAGGGCCTCGCCCCTGGCGCGTACCAACCCCCCGCTCGCAGAGCTCCCGACAGCTGCGCCTGGGTACTCGCGAGCGTGCCCTCGGGGTCATCGAGCTCGGCCGCGAGCACACGCGGTCGCCGCGCGGGGAGCCACAGCGCGCCACCAAGTGCGGACTCGACGGCCGGCCTGCGCTCCAGCGCGGCACAGGCCGATGCGATCGCGTCGATCTCCACCACGGAGCGTGATCCGAGGAAGCAGAGCGTCACGTGTAGATCCTCGGGGGCGAGCAGCCGCAAGCCCAGGGCCCCCTCGACGGCCCTCGCGCGCCACCGAACGAGCGCCGCACGCACCGGTTCGGGAAGCTCGAGCGCGACGAACAGCCTCGCACGCTGCTCGGCCATCAGTATCCCGGCGCCTGTGCCTCCCCACGCAGCACACGCCGCAGCAGGTGCAGCGCCACCGTCGTCGCACGGTCACGGATGTCGACGCGACCACCCGCGAGCCGAACGCTACGCGTGATTCGCTCGCCGTCGCGGACGGCCACAGAGAAGCACACGAGTCCGACCGGCTTCTCCTCGGTCCCCCCCGCCGGCCCCGCGATCCCGGTGACTCCCACGCCGACATCGGCCTGAAACCGTCCGATCGCACCAAGCGCGAGCGCCTCGGCCACGTCGTTCGAGACCGCCCCACGGCGCTCGATCAGTCCTTCGCCGACCCCGAGCAGGGCTGATTTGGCCTCGTTGGAGTACGCGACCACGCCACCGGCGAAGTAGCCCGATGACCCCGGGAGGTCGGTCAGCCGCGCCGCCAGCAGCCCGCCGGTGCATGACTCCGCGACCGCAATCCTGCGGTCGTGAAGGAGCGAAGCCACCTGGTCGTCGACCGTCGAGCCGTCGCTGGAGAACAGCATGTCGGCGTGGCGGGATGCGATGAAATCGATCAGGGCGTCGTAGTCCGGCTGGCCAGCAGGCTCATAGCGAGTCGCGACCTCGATCTCACCGCGGCGCAGGCAGGTCGTGATCTCGAGCGCCTCGAGCGACAGCCCGGCCGCTTGGGCCGCCCGCAGCGTGCTCGCGATCTCCGACTCGGGGATCCCGAACAGGCGTACGATTCCCATGCGGAAAACGTTTGCGCCGGCGACCGCCGCGCGGAACGCCTCGGTGTCCTTCGCTCGCTCCCACATCGGCTGAAGCTCGCGCGGCGGGCCGGGGAGCACGACCACGGTGGGGCCCGCGCCGTGCGGCGCCGGCACCACCAATCCGGGTGCGGTTCCAATCGGGTCGAGCACGGTTGCCCCCTCCGGGATCACCGCCTGCTTGCGATTCGACGCGAGGATGGCCTGCGGATCGAGCGCGGGCCAGCGGTTGGTCATCGTGCGGAGGATCTCCGCGATCTTCCGCTGCAGTCGCTCGTCGAGCACCATCCTACGACCGCAGAAGCGCCCGACGACCTCGGCCGTGAGGTCATCGGCGGTGGGACCGAGCCCGCCGCTTGTCACGATCAGCGCCATCCCCTCGGCAGCCATGAACTTCAGTGCGGCGAGGAGGTCATCGGGCCGATCGCCGACGATCTGGATCGACGCCGCGTCGACGCCGGTCTGCCGCAGGCGCTCGGAGAGCCATGGACCGTTGCGATCGGAGATGATCCCGGTCAGAACCTCGGTGCCCGTGATCAGGATTCCGGCCCGAACGCTGCCCGGCTGGACGAAGGCCGCGGGCCCGGCGCCACCGCGTCGACCCGCGCCGCTCATTTGCACGTCGGTTGCCGTGCGAGCGGGAGCGGGCGGTTCCCGCTGGGCGAGAGCAGGAACCCGATCGACGTCGTCGAGGGAGCCACCTTCACGAGCGAACCGTCGACCTTCATCTGCACAGAGTTGTTGCCGAGCGTCAGCAGCAGCTTCCCGGCCGTCGCGGTCGGGATCGTCTGGCCCGGGCTGAAGATCTGGCCGGGAATCAGCTTCGTGCCGGCGCCGTCGACCAGGCAGACATAGACGGGGCCGGTGGGCACCAGGTGGAGCTTGACGACCCTGGGTCGCCTCACCACCGGCGTTGTGGCAGTTCCCGCGCGATGCACCCGTCGCGCCCTCGGCTGCCCGGAGCCTGCGCGCACCCCTGCGGGCGGAGAGGACTTGTTGCCAAGCGTCCCGAGGAAGTACAGCGCGACGACCACGGCAACCAGCACGACTCCGATGATCGCCCACGGCGGCAGCACGGACCCGCGGGGGATCCGCTGCCGCTCGCGAGGGACCGCCACCGGCCGGGGCTCGAGCTCAGCCGGACCCTCGTAGCGACGCCTGAACTCGTCGATCAGCAGGCGGCTGTCGAGACCGAGGAAGTCGCCATAGGTGCGTAGGAAGCTCTTGACGTAGACAGGCCCCGGGAGCAGATCCCAGTCCTCGTTCTCGATCGCCCGCAGATACTTCGCTCGGATCTTGGTGCGCTCCTCGACATCGCTGAGATCGATCCTTGCTCGCATCCGAGCATCTCGCAAGCTTGAGCCGATCTCAGCCATCGCAAGCCAAGGCTAGTCCTCGTGATCGCCGCCGGCGGGCGCCTCGCCCTGCTTCTGAGAGGCGCCCCCCTCGGCCTCCGCCAGATGCGAGAGGATTCGCGCGACGTCGCCCTCGGCGATCAGCACCTGACGGGGCTTCGAGCCCTCGTAGCCCGAGATGATCCCGCGTCGCTCGAGCATGTCGATCAGCCGTCCCGCGCGCGTGTAGCCGAGCCGTAACCGGCGCTGGAGCATCGAGGTCGAAGCGGTGCCCATCTGGGCGACGAGCGCGATCGCCTGATCGAGCAACGGGTCCTCGTCGGGGTGGAGCTCGGCCTCATTCGAATCTCCCGTGCCGTCCTCCCCGACGACCTCCTCCAGCAGTTCCTCGTGGAGCTCGGGCTCGCCCTGGCACCGCCAGGCATCGGTCAGGTCGGCGATCTGCTGCTCGTCGATGTAGGCGCCCTGGATCCGCTGCAGCTTGGAGCTGCCGGTCGGCGAGAACAGCATGTCTCCCTGCCCGAGTAGGGACTCGGCACCGTTGTGGTCGAGGATCACCCGCGAGTCGGTCTGGCTCGAGACCGCGAACGCGATCCGCGAGGGCACGTTCGCCTTGATCATCCCGGTGATCACGTCCACGCGGGGGGACTGGGTCGCGAGCACCAGATGGATGCCGACCGCCCGTGCCTTCTGTGCGAGGCGGATGATCGAGTCCTCGACGTCGGCCGGAGCGACCATCATCAGGTCCGCGAGCTCGTCGATCACGCACAGGATGTAGGGCAGCGGCGCCTCTCCCCGCTGCTCGCGCGCACGATTGAGCTCGGGCAGCGAGCGTGTCCGCGCGAGCGACATTGTTCCGTAGCGCTGCTCCATCTCCTT
>QHBV01000128.1:17497-23383 GCA_003244035.1 Solirubrobacterales bacterium
TGGTTGAGCTCGACCTGCTTGGGATCGACCAGCACGAAGCGGACCTCGTGCGGCGTCGCCCTCAGCAGGATGCTCGAGAGCATCGCGTTGACGCACGCCGACTTGCCGGCGCCGGTCGTGCCGGCGACCAGCAGGTGGGGCATCTTCGCGAGGTCAGCGCCGATCGCGCGGCCGGCGATGTCCTTGCCGAGCCACACGGTCAATGGCGACCACTCCGGCGGCGGGTCCTGGAAGACGTCGCCGAGGTGGACGATCCGCCTGCGGGCGTTTGGAACCTCCACCCCGACGGCCTGCTTGCCGGGGATCGGTGCGAGGATGCGGATGTCGGTTGCGGCTAGGGCATACGCGAGGTCGTCCTTGAGCTGGGCGACCTTCGCGACCTTCGTGCCGGGCGCCAGGCGCAGCTCGTAACGGGTTATGTGGGGGCCGGCGACTCTCCCGATCACCTTCGCCTCGATCCCGAAATGACCGAGCGTCTCGACCAGCGTCCGCGCCACCTGCTCCTGGCCGGCGGTGTCGGGCTTGGCCGCCTCGCCGGTCGAGCGCGTGAGGAAGCGGGGCGCCGGGACGCGCCACTGGAAGCTCGGGTCGTCGGTGACCGTGGCGCGATAGCGACCTTGTGGAGTGAGGTTCTCAGAGCTGGGTTCGGGGCCAGCGACGGGCTCGGCCTTCTCCTCGGGTTGGATCTCGCCCTCGTCGACCTCGATCGGCGGCGCCTCGACGTGGGTGGCGCGGATCACGAGCTCGCCCGTGGCTGGCTCGGGGGGCAGCAGCGGCTCAGGCTCGGGCAGGGCGGTCGATCCGGCCGGCGCGGCCTCGGTGGCGGTCGCGCGCATCCGGGTCCCGACGGCGGCCGAGCGCCTGGCGAACGTCGCCGTCGCCTCCTCGGTCGATCGCTTCAGCGCCCGGCCGGCGCTGCCCGCGCCCGCTCCTGTCACGCGCAGCACCGAAGCGACCGTCGCGCCGGTCACCAGGATCAGCCCGGCGATCAGTCCGAACACCGCGAGGATGTCGGCTCCGAGCGTCGAGAGCAGGTGCGAGCCGACCCACAGCTCCGCCTGGCCGACGACGCCGCCGCGGGACTCGAACGCCGCCGGCTGCCAGAAGTCGTGGCTCCCGACCGCCCCCGGGCCGAGCCCCAGGGTGCCGGCGGCGAGCGCCAGCGTCAACGCAGCGCACAGGCACACCGCCCCGGTCCGCAGCGGCCGCCCGCGCCTCCGGCCCGCTCGGCCTCCACTCGAGCTTGCGGCGGCATCCTGCCTCGCCTGTTCGGGCCGCGCTCGAGTCGTCCGGCTGCCTGATCCGGCCGCGCGCGGGTCATCCTGCGGCGGGCGCAGGCCCCGGAGGAGCACGAGGGCGCCGCCGCCGACGAGGGCGGCCGGGGTCGCGTACCCGAGCGCGCCGAAGACGAACCTCGCGACGGTCACCGCCCCATCCCCGAGCGCTCCGCCGGCCCAGTGCAGGTAGGCGACGCCCGCGAGGAAGATCCCGAGTGTGATCAGCGCGAGGCCGATGATGTCGAGGTGATGGGCCTCGAGCTCGAGTCCCGGCAGCGCCACCACCGGGCGGCTCGCGAGCGCCGAGCGGTTGGCGCGCTTCGGGGACGGCTTCTTGCGCGGGGGGGACATCGTCAAGAGACTGGCTTCGACGGGTGCCGCTTGGCTCCTGCCCCTACCATCCCGACAGAGCAATGGTCGACTACGAGCGTTCCCCCCGCGTGCTGGTCATCGAGGACGACGATGCGATCGCCCAGGTGCTGCAGCGCTCGCTGCGGATGGAGGGCTACGAGGTCAAGATCGCCGGCGACGGCGGGGTCGCCCTCGAGCTCGCGCGCGGATTCCTGCCCGATCTGGTGATCCTGGACCTCGGCCTGCCGGGCCTCGACGGGATCGACGTGGCCAAGGCGCTGCGGGAGACCGACGACGTGCCGATCCTCGTCCTGACCGCGCGCGACGCGGTCGAGTCGCGCGTGCAGGGGCTCGATTCGGGCGCCGACGACTACCTGGTCAAGCCGTTCGAGCGCCAGGAGCTGCTCGCGAGGCTGCGCGCGCTGCTGCGTCGCCGTCCGCCAAGGGGCCAGGCCGCGCTCACCGTCGGCGACCTCAAGCTGAACCCCGACACGCACGAGGTATGGCGGGGTCAGCGAAGCATGGACCTCACCCAGAGAGAGTTCGAGCTGCTCGAGTACCTGATGCGCAACGAGCGCATCGTGGTCTCGCGCCAGCGCCTGCTCGACGAAGTCTGGGGCTATGACCCGTTCTCGATGACGAACACGATCGAGGTGTTCGTCTCCAACCTTCGGAGGAAGCTTGAAGCCGGTGGAGAGCCTCGGCTCCTACACACGATTCGCGGCGCGGGCTACGTTCTCCGCGTATAGGTCGCTGCCACTTCGCTGGCGGCTGGCGGGTGGCTCGGCGGTGCTGACGTTCGTGATCCTGGCCGGATTCGCGGGGATCGTCGGGGTGCTCACCACCAACCAGGTGCGGGGGCAGTTCGACAACGAGGTCAGCTCGGAGGCCGCGCAGCTGGCGTCGAGGCTGAACCCGAGCACGCACCTGGATCCGATCACCAATGCCCCCGTGCTCAGCTTCAGCCCTGGGGCTCGGCTCGGCGATTTCGCCGGCGCCCTGCACGCGCAGATCCGGATCTACGACGATGCCGACGACCTGATCGCCAAGGCGTCGCCGCCAGGGGTGACGCCGAGCTTCCCAGCACCGGATGGCACCGGCGCATTCCAGCGGCTCGGCTACCGGGTGGAGGTGCACTACGTCGGGCAATCGCCAGCCCAGGTGATCCTGCTCTACGCCCGTCCCCTCTCCGACGTCGACCACACGCTCGCGCGCGTGCGCTTCTTCCTGCTGCTGGGGGTCCTCGGCGGCACCGTGCTGGCGCTGCTCGGCGGGCTCGCGCTCGCGCGGCGCGCGATGGGCCACGTCGCGGAGCTGACCGATGCCGCCCGCGAGATCGAGCGCACCCGCGATCCGAGCCTGCGGATCCCCCACCCCGAGGCCGACGACGAGATCTCCGAGCTCGCCCGCACGCTCGAGGGGATGCTCGCGGCGCTCGACGCCGCCCGCGCCGACACCGAGGGGCTGCTCGACCGCCAGCGGGAGTTCGTCGCCGACGCCTCGCACGAGCTGCGCACGCCGCTGACCAGCGTGCTGGCGAACCTCGAGCTGCTCGCCGACGAGCTCGAGGGCGAGCAGGCCGAGACCGCGCACGCGGCACTGCGCTCGACCAGGCGTATGCGCCGGCTCGTCGGCGACCTGCTACTGCTCGCCCGCGCCGACGCCGGGCGGACCCCGCCGCGGCGAGGCATGGTCGATCTCCAGGAGGTGCTGGTCGAAGCGGCGTCCGAGCTCGGACCGATGACCGAGGATCACCGGCTGTCGATCGACCCCCGATCGGCAGTCGTCGAGGGAGATCGCGACGAGCTGCACCGGCTCGTGCTCAACCTGATCGAGAACGCCGCCCGGCACACGCCTCCGGGGACCCACATCCGGGCCGCGACGGCCACCTACGACGGCGACGCGCTGCTGATCGTCGAAGACGACGGCCCCGGCATCCCCCCCGAGCTGCAGCGGCGGGTGTTCGAGCGGTTCGTCCGCGGAGGTCGCGAGGGCGGCCGGGGGTCGGGATTGGGTCTTGCGATCGTGCGCGCAGTCGCCGAATCGCACGGTGGAGCGGTGACGCTCGATCACTTGAACTCCGCGCTTCGCATCGGAGGCGCGGCGGGCGGCGCCGGAACGCGCTTCGTGATCCGGATCCCGGCCGCTGCGGATCAGACCTCGACGACCACGGGCAGCACCATCGGCCGCCGCCGCAGCCGGTCGTAGACGAACGCCGCCAGGTCGTCGTGGAGCTCCTGCTGGAGCAGGTCGATCTCGCGGATCCCGTCGCGGGCCGAATGCGCGAGCGAGCGCTCGACCTCGGCGCGGATGTCCACGACCAGCCTGTCGGCCTGCTCGATGAACGGAACGCCGCGGAAGATCACCTCCGGTGGCGCGACCGACTCGCCGCTCTGCTCGGAGACGGTCGCGACAACGATGAAGATCCCGTCCGCGGAGAGCATCCGCCGGTCGCGCAGGGCGACGTCGGCGGGATCGCCGATGTCGACGCCGTCGACGAAGATCATCCCCGACTGCTCGGGCTCGCCGAAGCGAGCGCCGCGGCCATCGAGCTCCAGCGGCAACCCGTTCTCCCCGGAGAACACGTCGCCGGAATCGATCCCGACCGCGTCGGCAAGCTGGGCATGGAGATGAATCCGCTTGTGGTCGCCATGGACGGGCATCACGTAGCGGGGCTTGACCAGGTTGAGCATCAGCTTGAGCTCCTCCTGGTACCCGTGGCCGGAGGCGTGGATCGGCGCCTCGCGCGGCGTGATCACGTCGCAGCCGATGTGGTAGAGGCGGTCGACGGTCTCGTTCACGGCCCGCTCGTTGCCGGGGATCGGGGTCGCCGAGAATACGACCGTGTCGCCGCGGTGGAGCTTGATCATGCGGTGGTCGTTGTGGGCCATCCGCCGCAGCGCCGACAGCGGCTCCCCCTGCGAGCCGGTGGAGATCACGACCACCTTGTGGTCGGCCCAGTCCTCGACCTCGTGTGGCTGGATCACGATCCCGTCCGGCAGCTCGATGTGGCCGAGCGAGCGCCCGATGTTCACGTTCTTGCGCATCGAGCGTCCGACCAGCGAGACCTTGCGCCCGAGCGCGGCGGCGGCGTCGATCACCTGCTGCACGCGATGGATGTTCGAGGCAAAGCTCGTGACCACGATCCGTCCCTGCGCACGGGCGAACACCTCCTCCAGATGAGGACCGACGATCCGCTCGGACGGCGAGAAGCCGGGACGATCCGCGTTGGTCGAGTCGCCACACAGGAGCAGCACCCCATCGCGCCCCAGCTCCGCCAGCCGCGAGACATCCGCGGGATCGCCGTCGACGGGGGTCTGGTCGAACTTGTAGTCGCCCGTGATCAGGATCGTGCCGAGATCGGTCGAGAGCGCGACCGCGCACGAGTCGGGGATCGAATGCGTCATGTGCACGAGCTCGAGCCCGAATGGCCCGAGCGTCAGCTCCTCGCCGGGCTCGAGATCCTCGAGCGGGGCCTCGCGCAGCTTGTGCTCGTCGAGCTTCGACCGGGCCATCGCGATCGTCAGCCGACCGCCGTAGACGGTTGGCAGGTGCTCGTCACGGAGCTCGCGCAGCACCCACGGGAGCGCGCCGAGATGATCCTCGTGGCCGTGGGTGACGACGATCGCCTCGATGTCCTTTGCGCGATCGCGCAGGTAGGCGAAGTCCGGGAGCACCAGGTCGATCCCGAGCATGTCGGCGGTGGGGAACCGCAGCCCGGTGTCGACCACGACGATCCGGCCGCCGTACTCGACCACCGTCATGTTCTTGCCGATCTCCCCCAGGCCACCGAGTGGCAGTACGCGCAGGCTGTCGCGACTCACGCTGCGGCCGCCAGCATCCCGTGACGCTCGAGCAGCGCCCGGATCGTGGCGGTCTCGTGCTCGTCGAGCGCGACGTACGGCAGCCGCGGGACGCCCACGCCCAGGCCGAGCAGGTTCAACGCCGCCTTGACCGAGCACGCCAACGGAGCGATCGCCAGGTCTCGATGGACATCCTCCAAGCCGTCGTCGATTTCCCTGCGGCGTTCGGGCTCCTCCGCCATCCGCCGCATCTCCTCGCCGAACAGGTGGCTGGCGACGAGCACGCCACCGGGCTCGCCGAGGTCGAGCACGTCGGCGAGCATGTCGTCATTGCCCGCGTAGATCTGCAGACCGTCGATCTTGGCCAGGTTCGCCGAATTGGCCTGCTTGACACCGGCGATGTGGTCGAGCTGCGCGAGCTCGGCTAGCAGGTCGTTGGGCATGTCGGCGCCGGT
>QHBV01000128.1:23421-24034 GCA_003244035.1 Solirubrobacterales bacterium
ACGATGCCGCGGCGGCTGGGACGGTTGTAGTAGGGGTTCACCGATAGCAGCGCGTCGGGGCCGAGCTCGGTGGCGCGCTCGGTCAGGTGCACCGCGTGCCGGGTGTCGTTGGAGCCGACCCCCGCGACGATCGTGCAGTGGGCTCCGACCTCGCTGACCGCGAGCTCGATCACGCGCAGATGCTCCTCGTCGTCCAGGGTCGAGACTTCGCCCGTCGTGCCGCACACGACCAGGCCGTCGGAGCCGTGCTCGACGAGGTGGTGCATCAGGCGGACCATCGCCTCCTCGTCCACGCCCCCATCGGCGTGAAACGGAGTGATGACCGCGGTCAGGATCGCGCCGAGCTGCATGGGCATCGTGATTATCGCTCACCACGCCCGGACTAGAGCAGCCGCTCGAGCCCGATCACCGGCGACTCGGTCAGCTCGCCCACCCGCCGGATCGCCAGCAACACCCCCGGCATGAACGACTCGCGGTCGATCGAGTCGTGTCTGATCGTCAGGGTCTGGCCGACGTCGCCGAAGATCACCTCGTGATGGGCGACGAGCCCGGGTAGGCGGACCGAGTGGATCGGCACCTCATACTCGCCGCCGGCCGCCGCGGCCATCAGCGC
>QHBV01000128.1:24053-31319 GCA_003244035.1 Solirubrobacterales bacterium
CTCGATGATCTCGGCACGCGCCATCTGCCTGGCGGCCTGCGCGGCGAACTGCATCATCAACACCGCTCCGATCGCGAAGTTGGGCGCGACGAACACGTTCGCCCCCGTGAGGCCGTCAAGCTGCGCGGCGTCGAAGCCGGTCGTCCCGATCACTACGTGCACGCCCGCTGCCACCGCGGCCCGCGCGTTTGCCAGCGCGGAGTCGGGGACGGTGAAGTCGACCAGCACGTCGGCTCCCTCCAGCGCGTCCACGACGGTGCTCCCGAGCGCCGGGTCGGCCCGGGCGACCAAAGCAAGGTCGCCCGCACCGGAGACGGCCCGGCACACCGTCTCCCCCATCCGCCCCGCCGCTCCCGCCACCGCGACCGCGATCATGCCGGCACCGCTTCGCCGAGCGCTGAGAGTGCCTGCTCGAACCGCTCCTGCGCGGGCCCGATCCCAGCCGCCGAGAGCCGCTCCGGCGCCCACAGCTCCGCCACCAGCGCGCTCAGGTCCGGCAGCGAAACCGCGTCGATCCGCTCCACCACCTCGTCGAGTGAGAGCAGCGGCCCTCCCGCCAGCAGCTCGGAGCCGAGCCGGCTCATCCGCGCCCCGGTCGATTCGAGCGCCAGCACCACGCGGCCTTTGAGGTTCTCCTTGGCGCGGTGAAGCTCCGCCGCGGTGAACGACTGGGCGCGCAGGCGCTCGAGCTCGGCGCCCACCACCGCGAGCGCCTGCACCACGTTGTCTGGGCGGGTGCCGACGTACAGGCCGACCTGGCCAGTGTCCTCGTACGCGCTCGTGAACGAGTAGACCGCGTACGCGAGACCACGGCGCTCGCGGATCTCCTGGAACAGGCGCGAGGACGAGGTCCCGCCGAGGATCGTGTCGAGCACCCGCAGGGCGAAGCGCCGATCGTCGTGGCGCGAGAGCCCCGGGCCGCCCAGGCACACGTGGTATTGCTCGGTGTCCTTGCGCTCGAAGCGCCGCCGCGGGGGCTCGATCACGGGNNGGCCTCGCCCGCGGGCGAGGCCGCACAGGCGCCAGGGTCGACGATCCGCTCCCGCGCCAGCGCCACCAGCGCGTCGTGGTCGACCGCGCCGGCGGCGGCGATCACGATCTTGCCGGGCGCGTACCGCGCGCGGTGAAACGCGGCGATCTCGGCCGCCTGCGTCTCGGCGATCACCGCCGCGCGCCCAATGATCGCCCGTCCCAGCGGGTGCTCGCCGAAGACCGCCTCGCCGAGCAGGTCGAACACCTTCTCCTGAGGATCGTCCTCGTACATCGCGATCTCCTCGAGGATCACCGCCCGCTCGGAGTCCACGTCGGTGAGCGCCGGCCGGAACACCATGTCGGCCATCACGTCGAACGCCTCCGGCACGTGCTCGTCGATCACGCGGGCATACACCGACGTGGTCTCCTTGCCCGTGCCGGCGTTGAGCTCGGCCCCCATCGCGTCGAAGATCTGGTCGATCTCGAGCGAGCCGTACTTGGAGGAGCCCTTGAACAGCAGGTGCTCGAGCAGGTGGCACAAGCCGGCCTGCGCTTCTTCCTCGGCGCGCGAGCCGGCGCCGATCCAGAACCCGAGCGACACGGACCGGACGGAGGGCATCGCCTCCGTCACGATCCGGACGCCTGAGGCAAGCGTCGTCAGGCGGTGCTCGAACGCCACTGCCCGACTAGGCTAGGAGCGGTCTGGGTCCCGGTCGCGCACGCGGCCACGCTCCCGGTCACGATCGCGCGGCGCGCGCCCTTCACGGGGGCCGCGGTCCCGATCCCGGCCGTCCCTGCCGCCGCGGTCGCGGCGCGGTGGCCCCGAGTCGCCGCTACCGACGGTCGCGAGCTCCTCGGCGCTCTTGCCCGCCACATCGGGGTCGGCTGCGAGCCGCAGTCCGATCCGGCCCCGCTCGCGGTCGACCTCGACCACCCGGACCTCGAGCTCGTCGCCCTTGCCCAGCACCTCCTCGACAGTCGCGATCCGCCGTCCGGGGGCGACGTTGGAGATGTGCAGCAGGCCGTCGGTCCCCTTCGCGAGCTCGACGAACGCGCCGAACGTCGTCGTCTTGACGACCTTGCCGGTGAACGCGTCGCCGATCTCGACCTCCTTGGTCATCGAGCGGATCCGATCGACAAGCGCATCGCCACGTTCCCCGTTGGAGGCGTAGACGTTGACCTGGCCCTCGTCGTTGACGTCGATCTGGGCCTCGAACTCCTCTTGCAGCGAGCGGATCGTCTCCCCGCCCTTGCCGATCAGCAGCCCGATCTTCTCAGGGTCGATCTTGATCGAGGAGATCCGCGGCGCGTGCTTGGAGAGCTCGGTCCGGGGGGCATCGATCACCTTCGCCATCTCGCCCAGGATGACCTCGCGCGCGACCTTGGCCTGCGCGAGCGCGTCGCTGAGGATCTCGAACGTCACGCCGGTGATCTTGATGTCCATCTGCAGCGCGGTGATCCCGCGATCGGTGCCGGCGACCTTGAAGTCCATGTCGCCGAGGTGGTCCTCGACGCCGGCGATGTCGGTGAGGACGATGTAGTCCTCACCCTCCTTGATCAGTCCCATCGCGATTCCGGCGACGGTGCGCTTGATCGGGACCCCGGCGTCCATCAGCGACAGGCTCGATCCGCAGACGCTCGCCATCGAGGAGGAGCCGTTGGACTCCAGGATGTCGGAAACCACCCGAATCGTGTACGGGAACTCCTCCTGTGAGGGGATCATCGGCACCAGCGCGCGCTCGGCGAGCGCTCCGTGGCCGATGTCGCGGCGCTTGGGCCCGCGCATGAAACCGGCCTCCCCCACCGAGAAGGGGGGAAAGTTGTAATGGTGGAAGTAGCCCTTGGTGGTCTCCAGCCCGAGCGTGTCGAGGCGCATCTCCTCGCGCGTGGTGCCGAGCGCGACAACGCTGAACGCCTGCGTCTGCCCGCGCGTGAACACCGCCGAGCCGTGTGTGCGGGGAGCGACGCCCACCTCGATCGAGATCGGACGGATCTCCTCCGCGGAGCGGCCGTCGGGGCGCTTCTTCTGCACCGCGATCCGCTCCCGGATCAGCGTCTTCTCGAGCTTGTCGAACGCGCGCTGGGCGTTCGCACGGTACTCGCCGTGGGTCTCAGACTCCGGGTCGCCCGCGTACTGCGCGAGCACCTGCTCCTCGACTGCCTTGCACGCCTCCTGGCGCTGGAGCTTGTCCACGACCTGCGTGGCGTCCTGCAGCGCGGCGCCGTGGGAGGACTTGATCTGCTCGTACAGCTCGGGGGCGACCTGCGGGACTTCGACTCCGAGCTTGTCCTTGCCGGCCTGCGCCGCGAGCTCCCGCTGGAGGCCGCATAGCTTCTTGATCGCGTCGTGGGCGATGTCGAGCGCATCGAGGATCTCCGCCTCGGGGATCTCACGCGCGCCCGCCTCGACCATCAGGATCGCCTCCTCGGTGCCGGCCACGATCAGGTCTAGGTCGGTGCCCTCGAGCAGCGCCTCCTCGCTGGGATTGACGACGAAGTTCCCTTCGATCTTGCCGATCCGTACGGCGCCGACGGGCGCCGGGAACGGGATCTGGGAGACCATCAACGCCGCGGATGCGCCGTTCATCGCCAGGATGTCGTACGGGTGCTCGTGATCAATCGACATCGGGATCGCCACGAGCTGGGTCTCATACCGCCAGCCCTTGGGAAACAGCGGGCGGATCGGACGGTCGATCAGGCGCGCGGACAGCGTCGCCTTCTCGCCGGCCCGGCCTTCGCGCTTGAAGAACGAGCCGGGGATCTTCCCGGCCGCGTACATGCGCTCCTCGACGTCTACGGTCAGCGGCAGGAAGTCGACATCGCGGAGGTTGCCGGCGGTGGCGGTGCAGAGCACCATCGTGTCGCCCGAGCGGACGACCACTGCGCCGGAGGCCTGCTTGGCCAGCTTGCCGGTCTCGAACGAGACCTCCTTGCCCGCGATCTCGACGGACACGCGCGTAACGGCGTCAGACATATTCAATATTCCCTTCTTCTCTCCGCCCTTCGGTCGGCGGAGTGCTTCGTTTCTCGTCGTTTCCGAACACAGGCTGATCGTAGCGGGTGGCGAAGCGGCAAGCGATTGGCGCTACGCTCCGCTGCGATGCGGACCGGTCGCCGCACCGCGATCTCAAGGAGGAGGACCCGATGCCCCGTCTCGCCCGACTGGCCGCCCTCGTCGCCTTCGCCCTGGTGCTGTGCTCGCCGGCGGTGGCGCTCGCCGACCCGGCCACCACGACGCTGCACGTGGAAGGCCACGGCCGCGTGTTCGTGATGCCGGACATCGCGACGGTCACGATCAACGTCAACCGGTCGGGTCCCACCAGGCAGCTCGCGCGCAGGCGCGTGAACACCGTGGTCGCCCGGATCGTCCGCGGACTGGTGGCCATCGGGATCGACCGGCCGAGTATCCAGACCTCCTCGATCACGCTCTCCACCACGCACCGCCGCCACCACCCCGCGAGCTACGACGCCGAGATCGACCTGACCGTCACGACCACGCACATCAGCCTGCTCTCGCCGCTGTTCGACGTGGCCTCCCGCGCCGGTGCCACCAGCTACCAGGGGTCCAACTTCGACTTCTCCAACCCCTCCGCGGGACTGATCGACGCCACCAACGCGGCGCTGCGCGACGCGCGCGCCCGCGCCGACGCCGCCGCCGCGACGCTCGGCCTGCACTTGGTGGGGGTGCAGTCGGTCGACCTCGACCCGGGGTCCGGGACGCAGCCTCCTTCCGGCGTCGGGGCGCCGTCAAGCCCCACGTCCGCCTCGTCGCTCAAGACGCCGGTGCTGCCCGGCCGCCAGGAGGTCGACGCCGACGTCGACGTCGTGTACCTCCTCGGGAGCTGACCGGGGGCTGCTCGGATCGGAGCCGCGCATGGCTGGTCGGATCGAGCCGCGCATGCGTGCTCTGGCGATTGCGGGGCGGTGGCGGCGGCCGGCGGCGGCCGGCGGCGGGTGCGCAACCACGCGCGCGAACTGACACCATCCAGGCCCGAGGGGTGGGCTCAATTGGCGACAGTTCAGCTCGGCGGCGGCGGCCTCAGCTAATGTCCGGCTCATGCCCAAGACCAGGATCGACGGGGCCGCCGGCCTGACCGTCGCAGATGTGATCCACAAGCAGTTCAGCGCGCTTCCGGCGAGCGCGACGATCGGTGAGGTCCGCGACTGGTTCGCGGTCAGCACGAGCCGGCGGATGGCGTTCCTCGCAGATGAGGGCCGCTACGCAGGCTCGCTCACCCCAGAGGACATCGCCGGCGACGAGCTCGATCCGGAGATCGCGGCTGCCGACGTGGCGATGCAATGGCCCACCGTCCCGCCCGAAGCGCCCGCCACCGCCGGAGAGCACCTGGCGTTGCTCACTCCTGCCCGTCGCGTTCCGGTCGTCGACGGCGACGGGCGCCTGCTGGGCGTCCTCTCGGTGAGCAGCGACCTGGAGACCTTCTGCGGGACGGATTAGGCGTCCGGGCCACGATTGGTGCGGTCCCAGAAGACGTGCGGGGCCGCGCGGCGTCGCCGGTCCGCCGGGGTGCTCGTGGAGATCCGCACGTCAACGCCCCACTCGACGGTGTGACTGGTCCCAGTGGGGCGATACCTGCCCCGGGGGTGGTCAACGCCCCACTGGCGCCGCGAGTCCCGGCGAGTGGGGCGTTATCACCCCTTTGATCCCATCGTTCGCTCGGTCGCGGCCTTGGGTAGCGCCGGCCCGGCTGGCGACGCGCCTCAGTCGATACCGGCGGTCAGCGCGTCAAGCCTCTTGCTTTCGATCTGGCCTGCGTGCATGGCGCCGTGCGCGAACAGCGACGGGGTCGTCACCACCCCCGCCCGCACGCCGGATTCGAAGTCACGCCGGACGCGGGCGCGCACGGACTCGCTGCGGCGATCGGAATCGAACCGCTCGAGGTCGAGGCCGAGCGCCGTCGCCCGCTCCCACAGATGTGGATCCTCGATCCGGGCCTGATCGGCGAACAGCAGGTCGTGCATCTCCCAGAAACGGCCCTGCAGCGCAGCCGCCTCGGCCGCGCACGCCGCCGGCCATGCTCGCGGATGGCTCGAGCGGACCGGGAAATGACGGAACACGCGCGGTAGCCGGCGCTCGGCCAGCTGCACGCTCAGCGCCGCGCAGAACGGGCACTCGAAGTCCGCGTACTCGATCACGACGTCCGCGGCCTGCGGGCCGCGGACGTGATCCACCGCCGACGGCGGCGGGACCGGGGCCGAGCCGAGCTCGCTCAAACGGCCCGAGAAGCCGCGGCCAGGCCGTCGAAGATCAGGTTCGCACCCGGCAGGTCGCCGGGCGAGGGCGCTTGATAGCTCCACTTCACCACGGCGTCCGGGCCGACGATCACGAGCGCCCGCTGCGGGAAGCCGCCGGGGTGATAGACGCCGAATGCCCGGCAGGCCTCCCCCTTTGGCTCGAAGTCCGAGAGCTGCTCGATCGAGACCCCGAGCTGCTCCCTGAACGCCTTCTGCGACCAGGTCGCGTCGCATGAGACCCCGTATAGGGTGGCGCCGGCCGCGGTGAGCTCGTCCAGCACCTCTTGATAGAGGTTGAGCTGACTCGTGCAAACGGGGCTGAACGCGAATGGGTAGAAGACCAGAACCGTCGTCGTACCGGTCAGATCGGCGTGCGTGAAGTCGCTTCCGTCCTCACGCTGTAGCGTAAAATCCGGTACGGACGCTCCAGGCTCGATTATGCCCGCAGCTTGCGCGGAGCTCACTTCCTCAGGCCCAGCTCCCGCAGGAGCGCACGGTAGCGCTCGAGATCGGTGCGCTGCAGGTAGTTCAGGAATCTGCGCCGGCGCCCAACGAGCATCAGCAGGCCGCGGCGGGAGTGATGGTCCTTGCGGTGGCTGCGCAAGTGCTCGGTGAGCTGATTTATCCGTTCGGTCAGGAGCGCCACCTGGACCTCGGCCTTGCCGGTGTCCGCGGGTCCGTCGCCGAACCGCTCGACGAGCTCCTGCTTGCGTTCCTGGGTGAGCGTCATGCGGCCGACGAGGCTAGCAGCAGGGGGCGCCCACCGCCGCGACGAACCTGGTGCAGGTCTGGAGCTGTCAACCGCTGGCGGGCTGGGCGTCCTCGAGCAGGCGGCGATCGTCGGCGAGTAGCTCGTGGGCGAGCTCGTGAAGACGGCTCGTGAGCTCGGGGTGCCGCTCTGGCGAGAAGCCGTCGAGGAGCTCGGCCAAGCCGGCCCGGCGCGCGACGATCAACCGGTCGCGCGCCGCCGCACCGGCCGCGGTCAGGACCAGGCGACCGTCATGTCCGTCCTCGCCGCGGCGGAGCCTGTCAAGCCCGATG
>QHBV01000129.1 GCA_003244035.1 Solirubrobacterales bacterium
ACCTGACCCCGATCGAGTTCGACCTCGTCCGCGTGCTCGCCCAGCACCGTGGGCGACTCGTCACCCACCGCCAGCTCCTGCACGAGGTTTGGGGACCTGAGTACGGGCAGGAGACTCATTATCTGCGCGTCCACGTCGCCCACATTCGCGCCAAGCTCGAGGCCGATCCGTCGCGCCCGGAGTACTTGATCACCGAGCCCGGGGTCGGATACCGGCTCCGCGACACCTTCGAATAGGGCCGCCCCCCGAGCGACCGGCGCCAGGCGGCGGGCGTTAGCGCTTTCTCTACGCGCACGCCCAGATGTTTAGCGCCGTCTTGACGGCGCCGGCCGTAGCTTCGGTGGCGGACCATGGCCCGCATCGAGTCACACGGCTTGCGCCGCACGGTCGGCGTCGGCGGCCTGTTCGCGACGGCCTACGGAAACGTCGGCTCGTCGATCTACTACGCGCTCGGGATCGTCGCCGCCTACGCGCTCGGACTGACGCCCATCATCTTCATGCTCGCCGGTGGCCTGTTCGCGCTGACCGCGAAGACGTACGCCGAGGGCGCGTCTATGTTCCCCGAGGCCGGCGGGTCCTCGAGCTTCGCGCGGCACGCGTTCAACGAGGTGGTCTCGTTCTTCGCCGGCTGGGCGCTGAGCCTCGACTACATCCTCACGATCGCGATCTCCGCGTTCTTCGTGCCGCACTACCTGGGAGCGTTCTGGCCCGCCCTGACGCATCCTCCCGGGGACGTGATCGGCGGCCTGGTGGTGATCGCGCTGCTGGCCTGGCTCAACATCCGCGGCATCGGCGAGTCCGCGAAGCTGAACTTCCTGCTCGCGATCGCCGACCTGATCACGCAAGTGGTGATCATCATCGTCGGAGCGTTCCTGGTGCTCAAGCCCTCGCTGCTGGTGCGCCAGGTCCAGCTCGGCTCGGTGCCGACGTACTCACACGTGATCTTCGCCCTGTCGCTGGCGATGCTCGCCTACACGGGCATCGAGACGGTCTCGAACATGGCCGAGGAGGCGCGCGACCCCGGCCGGGACGTGCCTCGAGCGGTCAACCGGATCCTGTTCGCCGTGTTGGGCGTGTACGCCGGGATGACGGTCGTAGCACTCTCGGCGCTGCCGGTGCATGGTCATGGCAGCCACGCCTACACGCTGCTCGGTCAGCCCCCGACCGGCGCCGGTATACACGGCTTTCAGAACGACCCGGTGCTCGGCATCATCAGCAACCTGGGTCTGCCGGGCGGGCTCACCCACATCATGCGCTACTACGTGGGGATCCTGGCGGCGACGATCCTGTTCATCGCCACCAACGCCGGTCTGATCGGGATCTCGCGCCTGTCCTGGTCCCTGGCCGAACACCGTCAGCTACCGAGCATCTTCTCGCGGTTGCACAGCCGCCATCGGACGCCGTGGTTCACGATCGTCGTCTTCTCGGTGTTCGCCGGGGTCCTGCTGATCCCGGGCAGGACCGACTTTCTCGGCAACCTGTACTCGTTCGGCGCGATGCTGTCCTTCACCACTGCCCATGCGGCGGTGATCGCACTGCGGATCTCCGAACCCGACCGCGAGCGGCCATACCGGATGCCGTGGAGCGTCCGGATCCGCGGCCGGGACATACCGATGACCGCCGTGCTGGGTGGACTCGGCACTTTCGCCGCCTGGATCTCGGTCCTCATCCTCCACGCGGAGGCGCGGACCGTCGGCGTCGGGTGGATGATCGTCGGGCTCATCGGCTATGTGATCTACCGCCGTCGCCAGGGCCTCGACCTCTGGACCGCGACCCGGATCGAGCGGCGCTCGAGGCCCGAGGCGTTTGTCGAGCTCGACTACCGCTCGGCGATCGTCCCGATCTTCGGCACCGACGTCGACGCCTCGGCGCTGCGGGCCGCGGCCAAGCTGGTGGGGGAGGGGTGCGCTGTCGAGGCGATCTACGTGCTGCGAATCCCTAACCAGCTCTCGCTCGACGCGGGGCTCGAGGAGGAGGAGCAGCTCGGTCTGAGCGTGCTCGAGAGCGCCAAAATCGCGGGCCGTGAGTCGGGGGTGAAGGTGCGTACGCGCCTGATCCGGACCCGCAACTCCGGCGCGGCGATCGTCGAGGAGGCCCAGCGAAGCCAAGCCGAGATCATCTACCTCGGCACCGTCCACGCGCCAGCCTCCGAGCGCGCGCTCGGACCGACGGCGAGCTACCTGCTCGCGCACCGGCCGTGCCG
>QHBV01000130.1:0-6318 GCA_003244035.1 Solirubrobacterales bacterium
AAGGGGACAGGCCGTTGCCCATGTTGGCAGAAGTCGTCGATGCCGTCGTCGGTGTCGACACCCACCGCGACACTCATGAGGTGGAGATCGCGCATCCGACCGGAACACCGATCGCGACGATCACGATCAGCAACGACAGCGCCGGCTTCGCCGAGCTGCTCGGGTGGATCTTCGACCATGCCCCGGGTCCGCGGTTGGTGGTGTCGATCGAGGGGACCCGCAGCTATGGTGTCGGGCTGGCCCGCGCGGTCGCCGACGCCGGGCTGATGGTCATCGAGTGCGAGCAGCCCCACCGCAAGGCTCGCCGCGGTAAGGGCAAGTCCGACCCGATCGACGCGCACCTGGCCGTGCTGAGCGCGCTGCGCTGCGACGCCGACCGGTTGCCGACCCCGCGGGCCGACGGTGACCGGGAAGCGCTGCGGATCCTGCTCGGCGCCCGCCACGACCTCACCACCGCGCACACCGCGCAGACCAACCGGTTACGGGCACTGTTGCTCGGCGGCGACGACACCGACCGCCAGACCGCCCGCGGTGCGCTGTCCGACACCGTCCTGGCTGCTCTGGTCCGGCGCCGCAGCCCCCGCGACGCCGACCGCGCCCAGGCGGTGCGCCACGGCGAGCTGCGCCGGCTGACGGTCGCGGTGCGCGAGGGCGGCCGCGCGCTGAAGGCCAACCGCGCCCAGCTGGCGGCCATCGTCGATGACCTGGCCCCCGGGCTGACCGACCGCCGCGGGGTCGGCCCGGTCAGCGCCGCCCAGGCGATCATCAGCTTCTCCCATCCCGGCAGGTGCCGCAGCGACGCGGCGTTCGCCGCCCTGGCCGGCACCAACCCGCTCGAGGCCAGCAGCGGGCGCACCACCCGCCACCGGCTCAACCGCGGCGGTGACCGGGCACTCAACCGCGCCGTCCACACCATCGCCCTCACGAGGATGCGCTGCTGTGAGCGGACCCGAGCCTACGTCGCCCGGCGCACCGCCCAAGGCAAGTCCAGCCGCGAGATCCGGCGTTGCCTCAAGCGATACATCACCCGCGAGCTCTACCGCGCCCTGACCACCACCATGACCACCGCGATGAGCCCCGCCGATGCCTAACACCCCGTCGCGTAACGATATCGAGACGACATCCCCCGCCCGGTTGTGCTGCTGCCCGGTGTGCGGTGTCGATTTCCTCCGTAACCGACGGCAGCGGTACTGCTCACCGGCCTGCCGGCAAGCCGCCTGGCGAGCCCGCCACCCAGAGCCACCCACCCAAACCCACACCGCTACCACCGCGACCCGCCGACCACGCCGCGACACCACCGTCTACGCCTGCGGCGAGTGCCAACAGCGCTACCTCGGCCAGCAGTGGTGCCCGGACTGCCATCGACCCTGCCGCCGGGTCGACATCGGCGGGTTGTGCCCACACTGCGACGAACCCGTAGCGGTCACCGACCTGCTCCCCTGACCCCCCGCCTGCCTACCTCTCCCCGTCACGATCCCGCCGCACCTACCCTCGAACCGCGGGACGTGACCCCCCGACCCATTCACCTAACCAGAACTCGATCTTGAAATATGTCTTGACAACACATAGAAGCGTCATAAACTCGGACACCATCGTGAATGATCAAGGCCGATCGCCCGGACAACTGCTTTGCTTTCACGGAATGCGCTCCCCTTGTGGGTAGCCACCCTTCGTGGCCTCGTCTCGCGCCAGCTCCAGCATAGAGATCACCTCGTCAACTTTCCCCGGTTCCATAATCGCTTTCCAGGTGAACAGTGGTGAGATCGACAACCACACCGTGCCTTGCGCTACTGTCACGACCACGGTGGCGTCGACTCCCTGCATTCCCTTGACATGGACTCTGCGAGGCGCGCCCATGCGAGGGCACCTTGCCTGCCCATGCGGCGAATCTTCAGGGCTGATCTCGTGTTGGGGACGCTTTAGTACTTCTTTGTGCTCATGCACTTCTCGCTCGCATCCACCGTTGCCCAAGCGTCCGTAACTCTGCTAGATCAGTCCACTCCACCGGCAAGACCGGGATCGTGCCCAGTACTTCGGTCATCCCGTGATCGCCTAGCCTCTGGCCACCGAGCACATAAGCCACCTGATCACCCCTTTTCCGCCGAATGGTCAATCCGTCTGCGCGGAGACGATCAAGAAATACCCACCCAGTCGGCGCCATGCGGGGTGTAAACCATCTTTGTTGCTCATGTAGCCCCCGAATCAATAACAATTGGGATGATCGCGGGCGCAGGATCGCTCGCGTTCCCGGTGACCGGTGTCATGGGCATTAGCACTCGCCTGGCGCGTCGGGGAGCAGGCGCAGCAAGTGAGGCGGCAGGCTTACCAGCGAATTGTCGGAAAAACACACATAGAGCGAATGGAGGCCCCAGCCGAGAACCTGGCCTCTCTGGTGAAGCCGGGAGAACAGCGCCCCTTGTTCGGGATCCTCAGCAACCTGCTCGACCCAGCAAAACAGGGAAATGTGAGCGCCGTCGACATCACACCACCGATCTTGAGCCGGTCGCGTCTCAGTGGGCATCGCGCGCCCTTCCACCGTTGGTTGGGGACCGGGCTGGCCGCCGGGAGTTGAGCGTCGGGGGCCGCTCACTCAACCGACAGCCAGCCGGCCGATCTGGGGGCACCGGGTCGAGCGGGGCTCTATTGCCAGCGCCCCGCCAGGCGCCGAGGTAGAGCATTCCCCAGAGCCGCAAGACGTGAACACCTCCGCCGTGTGCCAGTTCTATGACGTTGTTGACGTCCCGACCCGTCCCATCTCCGTCCGGCGTATGCGGGGCGCACTGGCCGAGGACGACGTCGCGTACTGCACCCGATCTGGCAGCACCCACCGCCAGCAGCAAAGGTAAGAAATCAAGGGAGAAGGACCGCTGCCATGACCATCAACCTGATTCCGGTCGAATAATCACCGCGTTTGGTGTCCTGTACAGATGACCGTGAAGAACACCGCAGGGCAGTCAAGGACTTCGTCACCCTGGTCGAGAAACACTGGGACGGCATCCTCGCCTGGCACAAAACCCACCTCAGCAACGGCCTGCTCGAAGGGATCAACTCCCTCATCCAGGCCGCCAAAGCCCGCGCCCGGGGCTACCGCAACAAAAACAAGATGATCACCATCGTCTACCTCACCGCACCCAAACTCCACCTCCCCACCCTCACCAACCCCACACCCGCCTACATGACCTCACGCTGAGTAACCCACTTGATACAGCGAAGAGCCCTGACCTGGCGCGTTCGATCGCGAGACTCCGCGATGACGATTTCAGCGGCAGCCGCCGACATCTTGGATGCCGATCGCCGTATCTCAGTAGAAATCCCCATTCGGATCCAGTAACGGTGTGCGCGCGGATGACGATGTTCCGCGTACGGTCGCTTGGTGGCTGGTGGCGGCTGCGACGATGGGTTACTGAGGGGTCGGGCGGTGGGACGTGGCTGATCGGTTGTTGGTGGATGTCAGCGCTGATGGCCTGGTGTCGGTGTCGACGTGGCTGGATGGTGAGTTGCCGAGCGTGGTGGGCGAGCCGGTTGAGCTGGCCTGGCCGCTAACCGACGATGAGTTGGAGGATTTGCGCTGGTATTTGGAGGATTATCTGCGTGCCCCGTTCGGGGTGTATGAGCAGCGGGGTCCTCGGGTTGCCGCTCGCTTGTCGGAGTGGGGCCAGCGGATGTTCTCGGCGGTGTTCGCCGCTGAGGCGGCGCGGGATGCGTATGTGGCGTTGCGGACCCGCGCGGCGGCCGCCGGGGTGGGTGCGCGGCCGGAGATCGTGGTGCGGTCTGCGCAGCCGGGTTGGTTGGGGTTGCCGTGGGAGCTGTTGGCGGATCCGGCGCAGGCCTTACCGGTGGCGTTGGATGCCGCCGCGGTGAGTCGTAGCCTGCCCAGCGCGCAGATGGGGCAGGCGTTCCCGGTGGGTGGGGAGCGGTTGCGGGTGTTGATGGTGATCTCCCGACCGGCGGGGACGGGTGATGTGGGGTATCGGATGATCGCCCGCCCGTTGCTGGATCGCTTGGATGCGGTGCGGGGCGTGGTGGAGTTGGTGGTGTTGCGACCCCCCACGTTGCAGGCGTTGGTGGACACCCTTCAGGCGGCGCGGAGCGCGGGTGGGCCGTTTCAGGTGGTGCATTTCGATGGCCATGGGGTGCTCTCGGGGCGGCGGGTAGGTGTGGGCGCACCGTTGAGCTTCGACGCCGACGGGTCGGGAATGCTGGTGTTCGAAAAGCCCGGTGGTGGCGCGGACGCGGTAGCGGCTGAGGATGTCGCGCGGGTGCTGGCGGCGGCCAGGGTGCCGGTGGTGGTACTCAATGCCTGCCAGTCCGGGGCCATCGGTAAGCGGCTTGAGGCGGCGGTCGCGACGCGGCTGTTGGCGGGCGGGGCCTCGTCGGTGGTGGCGATGGCTTACAGCGTGTACGCGGTAGCGGCGGCGGAGTTCATGACCGCGCTTTATGAGCGTCTGTTTGCCGGGGATCGGGTCAGCGATGCGGTGACCGTAGGTCGGGCGCGGCTGGCCCGCAACGCGCTGCGACCCAGCCCCAAGGGGAGGATGCCGCTGTCGGACTGGGTGGTGCCCGTGCACTACCTGCGTCGTGATGCGCATTTCCCGCACCTGCGCCAGGAATCGACCCAACCCAGAGGTGGGTTGTCGTTGGACGCCGCGCTGGACCGTATCCGCGACCGTGGCGCCGTTGACCCAGGCGATCCGCTGGCGCCGCGGGATGAGTTCGTGGGTCGCGACGGGTTGTTCTACACGCTCGAGGTGACGATCCGGTGGCAGCGGGTGGTGGTGCTCTACGGTCCCGGCGGGACCGGGAAGACGGAGTTGGCGAAGGCGTTCGGGCGGTGGTGGCGCGATACCGGCGGGGTCGAGCACCCGGAGTTGGTGATCTGGCACTCGTTCGAACCCGGGGTGGACTCGTTCGGGCTCGACGGAGTGCTGTCCACGATCGGACGACATGTCTTCGGAGTCGAGTTCGCCCGAGTTGATGCCGCGCAACGCCGAGAGGTGGTGCGTGACCTGCTCGCGCAGCATCGGCTGCTAGTGGTATTCGACAACTTCGAGTCGGTGCACTCCATGCCCGATCCAACGGCGGCGACACCGCCGTTGGACAACGCGGGCCGCGGCGAAATTCGGGACTTTCTGGCGGAGGTGGCCACCTCGGGCACTAGTGGGGTGATCATCACCAGTCGTAGCCCCGAGACATGGCTGGGTGAGATCCGGCGTATCCCGGTCGTGGGGCTGAGCACCGAGGAGGCCTTCGACTACGCCGAGCAGCTCCTCGGTGCGTACCCGAACGCGGCGGCGCGTCGGGCGCAGCGGGTGTTCGGTGAGTTGATGGAATGGCTCGACGGGCACCCGCTGAGCATGCGCCTGACGTTGCCCCATCTCGACACCACCGATCCGGCCGTCCTGCTGGCCGCGCTGCGCGGCACAACAGCGTTGCCCGGCGGTGACGACGGCGACCGGACCACGTCGCTGCCCGCCTGCATCGCCTACTCCATCACCCATCTTGACCCGGCCACCCGTGGGCTGCTGGCCGCGGTGTGCCTGTTCCACGGCGTTGCCGACGTCGATGTTCTTGGCCTGTTCTCGCAGCGGCCGCGGGTGCCAGAGCGGTTCCGCGACATCAATACCGAATCGTGGAAACAGGCATTGGACCGCGCCGCGGGGGTGGGGCTGCTGACCCCGCTTGGAGCGGGCATGTACGGCATCCACCCTGCCCTGCCCAGCTACCTCGCCGACCAGTGGCGCGCCGAAGACCCCGACCGCTACCCCACCCAGCGCGCCGCCGCCGTCGACGCCCTGCTCGACGCCCACGCCACGTTCGCCGGGTGGCTCAAGCGACAGATTGACACAGGTGACGCGGCCTTGGCGTTCGCGCTCATCGACCGGCAACGCCGCACCCTCAGCGAGCTTCTCGGCTACGCCCTCGACAGCGGGAACTTCAACCGGGCGCAGAGCGTGGTCACACCGCTTGACGACTACTGGGACGCGCGCGGCCTGTATATCGAGGCCCGCGGCTGGGTCGACCGGGTCCGGCTGGCCCTCGAAGACCCCGACGGCACTCCACCTAACCTCGACACACCGGCTGGGACCCTGTGGATGTTCCTCGTCGGCAGCGAAGCCAATCGCCAGCAACGCGCTGGCCAGCTCGACGCCGCCGAGGACACCCACGCCCAGATCCGCGACACCCTCCTCACGCAGCCAACATCACCTCAACAGCAAGCACACCTGGCCACCAGCTACCACCAGTTCGGCATGATCGCCCAGGATCGGGGGCGGTTGGATGACGCCGAGGACTGGTGCCGCAAATCCCTCACCATCAAAG
>QHBV01000130.1:6381-6511 GCA_003244035.1 Solirubrobacterales bacterium
CCGAGGACTGGTACCGCAAATCCTTCACCATCAAAGAAGACCTCGGCGACCGGCCCGGCATGGCCACCAGCTACCACCAGTTCGGCATAATCGCCCAGGATCGGGGCCGGTTGGATGACGCCGAGGACTG
>QHBV01000131.1 GCA_003244035.1 Solirubrobacterales bacterium
TGGTTCATGGTCCCGCACGGCAGCGTGCTCTACGTTCTCGTGCGCCGCCGTGAGCGCTTCTCCCGTGCGCTGGCGCTGATGTATGCGGTGTTCGACCTCGGGGCCACGTTCTACTGGGCGCTTCCGACCGCGCCGCCCTGGTACGCCGCGCTCCACGGGCGCCTCGGCGAGCCCGGCTCGCCCCCGGTGCGGCGGATGATGATCGAGTACGGCGAGCAGTTCTGGCGTGACCGCTGGCCCGCCCTCTACGATGTCCTGGGAGGAAATCCGCTCGCTGCCATGCCGTCGCTGCACTTCGCTACATCCCTGATGGGCGCGCACCTGCTGTCCGAGGTAGATCCGGTCGCGGGGGCCGTCGGCTGGACGTACGCTGCGCTGCTCGCGGTCGCGCTCGTGTACCTCGGCGAGCACTATGCGATCGACCTGCTGGGTGGGGCGGCGCTGGCCGAGGCCGTGCGGCTAGGCGCCCCGAGGGCGGCCCCCGCGGCGCGCCGGGTCGTGAGTGCGCTGGCGGCACTCGAGCGATTCGCGGCGGGGGACGTCGACCAATTGGCTGCGGACGGTTAGGCGGCCGCGGACCGCATGGGCGACAAGGCCTCGGTGCAGCAGCAAGGCCCGGCGACCGGCGAGGCCGACCCGCAGGCGTCCCTCGACGGACGGTGGGTGGAGCACGCGGGCGCCTCGGAGGAGATGCCCCGGGTGCGGTTCACGCGCGGGCGCCTGCTCGCGTCGGTGGTATTCGTCGTCTCGACGGCGGCGTTTCTGTACTTCGTGTTGCCGAAGCTGCTGGGCCTGCGCGAGACCTGGAACAGGATCCAGCACGGGAACGGATGGTGGCTGGCGCTCGCCGCGGCGCTCGAGGTGTGCTCCTTTGTCGGCTACATCGCGCTGTTCCGGGCGGTGTTCGTCCGTCGCCCGTCGCGGATCGACTGGCGGGCGAGCTATGAGATCACGATGGCGGGCTTGGCCGCCACGCGCCTGTTCGCCTCCGCCGGCGCCGGTGGGATCGCGTTGACCGCTTGGGCGCTGCGCCGGTCGGGCCTCGAGCCGCGGATCGTCGCCTGCCGGATCATCGCCTTCATGGCGCTGCTCTACGGGGTCTACATGGGCGCACTGGTGATCGTGGGTCTCGGTCTGTACCTCGGCCTCTTCGCGGGCCCCGCCCCGTTCGCGATCACCGTCGTCCCGGCGATCTTCGGCGGTGTCGCGATCGTCATCTTCCTGGCCGTGTCGCTGCTGCCTGGCGACTTCGATCGCCTCGTCAAGCGCTGGTCGGCGGGCGGACGCCTCGGCCGGCTCGCCGGTCACGCGGCGGCGGCGCCGGCGGCCGTGGCCAGCGGCGTGCGGACCGCGATCCACCTGGTGCGCACGCGCGACCCCTATCTGCTCGGCGCGGTCGCGTGGTGGGGGTTCGACATCGCGGTCCTGTGGGCGTGCTTTCACGCTTTCGGCGCCTCGCCCCCGACGGCCGTCGTCGTGATGTCCTACTTCGTCGGGATGGTCGGCAACGCGCTGCCGCTTCCGGGGGGAATCGGCGGCGTCGATGGCGGCATGATCGGCGCCTTCACCGCCTTCGGCGTTCCCGTCCAGCTCGCCGTGGTCGCGGTGCTGGCCTATCGCGGGTTCGCCTTCTGGTTGCCCACCCTGCCCGGCGCGGTGGCCTACCCGCAGCTACGGCGGACCGTCGCCAGATGGCGCGTGAGCCGGGCTCCTAGCTATACTTAATGAAGTGACCCAGACCGAGCAGCGAATCGAGAACGTGATCATCGTGGGCAGCGGGCCGGCCGGCTATACGGCCGCGCTCTACACCGCGCGCGCCGATCTCGAGCCGCTCGTGATCGAGGGATTCGCGTGGGGAGGGCTGCTGCAACAGACCACCGACGTCGAGAACTATCCCGGCTTCCCGCAGGGGATCATGGGACCCGACATGATGCAGCACTTCCGTGACCAGGCGCAGCGCTTCGGCGCCCGACTGGAGACCGACGACGTGACGGCGCTCGAGCTCGCAGATTCGACCCCCGGCGCGCCGCACAAGGTTTGGGTGGGTGACCAGCTCCACCTCGCGCGGACGGTCATCCTCGCGATGGGCGCCGAGCACCGCAAGCTCGGGGTGCCGGGCGAGCAGGAGCTCTCGGGCCGCGGCGTCAGCTACTGCGCGACCTGCGACGCGGCGTTCTTCAAGGAGCTACCGACGATCATCGTCGGCGGCGGCGACTCGGCGATGGAGGAGGCGATGTTCCTGGCCAAGTTCGCCTCCAAGGTCGTGATCGTCCACCGCCGCGAGGAGTTCCGCGCCTCGGCGATCATGCTCGATCGCGCCCGAGCGATCCCCAACATCGAGCTCTTGACCCCGTACGTCGTCGACGAGTTCGCTGCCGGGGAGAGCAACTCCCTCGCCGTGGCCAAACTCCGTCACTCCGGCGACGGCTCGACGCGTGAGCTAACGGTCGCTGGCGCCTTCATCGCCGTCGGCCA
>QHBV01000132.1 GCA_003244035.1 Solirubrobacterales bacterium
CTAGACTCGTGCGATGTCGTTGCACCTCTTCGCGGGTCTGCGCGTGCGGGACTTCCTAGCGGCCGACCCTGGTACGAGCGGTGGCCGATGTGGCCGAACTCATCATCCGTGAAGTCGACGAGCCGCGGTTCATCACCCTCGAGATCACAGCATGAGAGGAACCTGATGGAAGACGCGCTGCTGTTCGGCGCCACCGTGGTCGGCGGCTCGCTGGCGGGCATGGAGCTGGCCTCCTGGGCCGTTGTGCATCCAGCGATGTGGCAGCTTGAACACATCGAGCAGGTCCATGCCGAGAAGGCCCTCTACCGCCGATTCGGAATGATTCAAGCGCCGCAGTCGGCCGCCGCCGTCGCGCTATGCGCCGCCGCCACCGCTGCGACCGAGGGGCCGGCCCGGACGCTCGCGGGCGTCGCTACCGGCTGCTTCGCAGCGATGCTGGTCGTCACGTTCGCCGGGAACATGCCCGTCAAGCGCCATCCTGCGCTGGCAAGAGCCTGGAGACCCAGCCCGTTGGAAGCAGCTTCGCCGCCGTTGGGACCGCATTCATACGGTCCGGATCCTGCTTGATACCACCGCCTTTGGGCTTCTCGTGGCGGCCTCCCTCCAGCGGTGAGCTGCTCTGAGGTTTCATCGAGCGGGACGCCCGCTTTGCGACGCAAGCACGGCCAAATCCCGTGAGGCCGGACGCTCGGACTCGCCAGCTATGAGCGTGGTGCCGAGGCTCCGTCATAGAGCGCGCCGTCAAGCAGTCGCCTTCGCCCGATCGGAGTTGGCAACGCCACACGCGCCGGGGTCTCCGGACTCCGAGACCGCACTTGGAATCCTTGCCGCGGTGTGACGAACATCGTGAGCACCAGCTGCTCGGCGTCAACGTGGAGGTCGGGCGCGAGCAGGCGGTTCTCGGCGCGCGTTCCACCCGCCCACGTCTGCTCAGTGACCAGCACGCGGACGATCGTGTCCTCGGGGTTGGGCTCGCGGGTTGGTTCAAGACGCCAGCCGGACGCGCGCACACCATCACGCGTAGCCCGCAGCGGCGGCGCGGTGCTCACCGCGACGGAGCTCCACGTCTGACGTCGAGCCTCGCGGCGCATGGCGACGGTGACCAGGTGGGGCGGAAGCCCGCGCCCGAAGAGCACCTCGTCCTCGCCGCGCGCCAGCATCCGCCACCCCTCGAGGCTGGGCACCGCGGAGCTGTCCTTTGGTGTCTTCTGACGAGCGATCTGTGCGAGCAGCGCGGCGACGGCGGGGTCGTTGGGCTGAAGCTGACCAGCCGGGGCGTCGAGCGCCGCCGGCGGGAAGGGCAATCCGCCGCCGTCGCTCACCAGGGCGGGTTCAGACGACGCCGGCCGGGCCTCCAGCACGACTGAGCGCTCCCAGTCACGCTCGGTCAGCACCGTCGACCTGCGAGCCAGGAGGCGACCAAACCGGCGCACAGAAGGCTCCGCCATCACTGCGAGCCTACCGCCAACCCACGAGATCCTGACGCAAGCGTAAGATGCTCCGCGGTCAAGCCGACCCGGAACGCGGCGCGAAACCCGCCGGTTGATCGGCTGACCGATCAACCTCCACACCCTCGCCGAGAGCCGCAGAACGCCGCACAACGCGCCGATCACCGACCCGACCCCTCGGCACGGTTGACTAGGCTGCTCGGAGTGAGTGCGACCGTGACCCTCGAGCCCTGGGGCAGCGGCGACCTGCCGCTGCTCGAGCGGCTGATGGGCGACCCGCGCATGACCGAGCACCTCGGCGGCCCCGAGAGCCCGGACAAGCTGCGCGGGCGTCAGGGCCGCTACGAGCGCCTCGAGGGCGGCGATCGCATGGCAAAGATCGTCGACGTGGCGAGCGGCGCCGGCGTCGGCTCGGTCGGCTTCTGGACGAAGGAGTGGCGCGACGAGCAGGTCTACGAGGTCGGCTGGATGGTCGTGCCGGAGTTCCAGGGCCGCGGCATCGCGGTGGCGGCGACCGCACAGACGATCGAGCTCGCCAAGCGCGACGACAAGCACCGCTTCATGCACGCCTTCCCGAACGTCGACAACGCGCCGTCGAACGCGATCTGCCGCAAGCTCGGCTTCGAGCTGCTCGAGGCGTGCGAGTTCGAGTTCCCGAAGCGGCACTTCATGACCTGCAACGACTGGCGCCTGGACCTGCGCGCCTAGACAATATGGATTGACGGACCATCCGGCGCGGTGTAGAAAGGGCCGGCTCCCATGGACAGACTGACGCAAGAGCTGCTTACGGGCCCAGTCGGGCTCGGGGACTCCGCGACACGTTCCGCGCCGACCCCACGGCGCGGCGTATCGCAAACACCCAAGTGCGTACTATGGGCCCGTGTCCG
>QHBV01000133.1 GCA_003244035.1 Solirubrobacterales bacterium
GAGCTGCTGCTGGTCAAGGTCCGCACCGACGACACCACCCGGCCAGCGTCCATCGCGCGACCAGGAAACAGCGGCCCCTGCGCGCGCCGCCGTCTACGTCGGCCGCGAGCGCGCGCGCCCGTCGGCGAGAAAGGTGACGGTCCCACAAAAGCGCGGCCAGCGGATCTTGACCTCTTCGGCAGGCTTCGCGTAGCGTCCGCTGAATGAGCGACGCTGAGGTTGACCGCGTTCGAGCAGGCCACATCACACACCGGGACATAAGCGACGGATGGCCGCAAGAACAAATCGATGAGAACCAAGAGAAACGCTACCTGGACTTGTTCGGCCGCTTGGCGAGGCTCAAGAAGGCCCACATGGAATGGTCGCAAAACAATTATGCAGTGCCCGAAGACCGGCTGAAGCTACTGGGCGATGCGCTCAGCATGGCGTCGAGCGCTCACACTTTTGCGCTTCTGAGTGGCCACGCCGACGCAGCCAATAACGCATTCACCTGGCGCAAATACTTCGAGCCTTTGTTTGTGGACGAACTAACTACTTAGGGTTTGCGCGACCCCTTTGTCAGCGACGGTAACCGTAACTTTTCGGTGCGCCAGGCAAAGCTTGGAGAAGGGGGAAGCGAAGAGCAGAAACCTTCTGATGGGACCCAGCGGGTAGCCAATCCCGCCCGGTAACGCTGGCCAGCGGCCGGAAGCGAGTCTTGCGTGGCGACGGGGAGACCCGTCCTGCGAAGCGTAGACAGCGAGTGCGCGGGCCGTGTGATTGAGCCTCGAAATTACGGTTTTTGTGGGAGCCGACGTTGTTGAAATTGCGGAAGGCAACACCAATGCGCGGCAGTGGCCGAGCGCGAAGGTCCCACCGGGGTCGGAGAGCATGGCACGTTTACGCGGGTCCTCCAGGAACCTGGGAGGTCCTTTCGTCTCCGTCGTGTAGTCCGGCTGGGGAAGCCGGTTATCAAGCCCCGGCCCGCGCGTGGAGTGCTCGCGCGCGCGGGAGCGAACGCGAGCGCAGCGACGGTACCGCGGAACGAAGGAAACGAAGTGAAGCGGGAAGGACGGCAGGAATTCGGAGCGCTTCATAGTACCGAGGAAGCGGGGGAACCGACCCGAGGGACCCCGTGGAGGGAAGGGAGCGCCGGAACACGGAACCGTGCGAGGGAGAGATGGCGGAGACACCGAGCTCCATGACCGTATCAACGAAACTCGAACGGATAGCGAAGCTGGCGCGCGAAGCGCCGCAGGCGGCGTTGACGACGCTCGCCCATCACATCGACATCGACTGGCTCCGCGAGGCTTACCGACGCACGCGCAAGGACGGAGCCACTGGCGTGGACGGACAGACCGCGGTCGAGTACGCAGCGCATTTGGAGGGTAACCTCCGCTCGCTGCTCGACCGAGCCAAGTCCGGCACGTACGTGGCGCCGCCCGTGCGACGGGTGGAGATCCCGAAGGGCGACGGGTCGCAGACGCGACCCATTGGCATCCCGACCTTCGAGGATAAGGTGCTGCAACGTGCCGTCGCCATGGTGCTGGAAGCCGTCTACGAGCAGAGCTTCCTCGAGTGCTCGTACGGCTTTCGGCCAGGGCGATCGGCACGCCAAGCGCTGGCGGTCGTGCAGAACCGGACGGTGAAGATGGCGGGCAAGTGGGTCTTGGAGATCGACGTTCAGAAGTTTTTCGATACCCTTGATCACGACCACCTGCGACGGATCGTACAACAGCGGGTACGTGACGGAGTGCTGCTACGGCTCGTTGGCAAGTGGCTGAAGGCAGGCGTGATGAAGGACGGCGCGATTGAGTACGCGCGCGCCGGCTCGCCGCAGGGTGGGGTGATCTCGCCGATTCTCGCCAACATCTACTTGCACGAGGTGCTCGACGAGTGGTTTGCGCGACAAGTTGGGCCGCGCCTCGTCGGCCGCGCCGTGCTCATCCGCTACGCGGACGATGCAGTGGTCGTCTTCGAGCGGGAAGAAGATGCGCGGCGAGTGATGGACGTGCTGCCGAAGCGGTTGGGGAAGTACGGCCTGACGCTTCACCCGGAGAAGACGCGGCTGATCGATTTCCGGCGACCTGACCGAAGAGGACCATTGTCGTCGAATGGCGGCAACGATGATCAACCTCGACCAGGCACCTTCGATCTGTTGGGCTTCACGCACTACTGGGCCCGGTCTCGAAAGGGGGGCTGGGTGGTGAAGCAGAAGACGTGCTTTCGGCGGCCTGAAACTGA
>QHBV01000134.1 GCA_003244035.1 Solirubrobacterales bacterium
CCGGCATCCAGGCGGCCAAGCGGACGTCGGAGCTGATCCCGCTGTGTCACCCGCTGGCGTTGTCGTTCGTCGGGGTGGAGGGCTCGATCGACGCCGTCAGCGGCGAGATCGAATTGATCGCCGAGGCCCGCACCACCGGACCCACCGGCGTCGAGATGGAGGCCATGTGCGCGGCCTCGGTGGCGGCACTGACCGTCTACGACATGGTCAAAGGCGTGCAGCGGGGAGCCGAGATCGCCTCCGTGGCGCTGCTGCGCAAGTCCGGTGGACGCTCGGGTGACTGGCGGGCGCCGTGAGGACGGCGATTCTCACCGTCTCCACCTCGGTGGCCGCCGGCGAGACCGAGGATCGTTCGGGCGCTGCGCTGGCGCAGCAGGCGCGCGCCGCCGGGGCCGAGATCATCGCTCAGGAGGTGCTCGCCGACGAACAGGCGCCGATCGAGGCCTGGTTGCGGCGCCAGGCGGCCGCCGGAGCGTCGCTGATCTTCACCACCGGCGGGACCGGGCTGACCGACGACGACGTCACGCCCGAGGCCACGCGGGCGGTGATCGACCGTGACGCGCCCGGCTTCGCCGAGGCGCTCCGGGCCGAGGCAGTCAAGCACACGCCGATGGGCATCCTCACGCGGGGCGTCTCGGGGATCGTCGGGCGCACGCTGATCATCAACTTCCCGGGCAATCCCAAGGCGATCGGCGAGCTCTTCCCGGTGGTCGCGCCGACGCTCGGACACGTGGTCGCGACGTTGCGGCGCGAGCGCGGTGAGCGAACCCCCGGCCATTGAGCTGCGCGGGCTCGCACGCTACTTCGGCGAGCGCACCGCGCTGCACGATGTCTCCCTGCGCGTGCCGGCGGGCGCCACGCTGGCCGTGCTCGGGCGCAACGGCGCCGGCAAGTCGACGCTGCTGCGGGTCCTGGCCGCTCTGCTGCGCCCCCACGCGGGTGAGGTGCTGGTGTTCGGCGAGCCGCTCCCGCGCCGCGCGTTCGTCGTGCGCGCCCAGCTGGGCCTGCTCGCCCACGAGCCGCTGCTCTACCGCGAGCTGACCGGCCGCGAGAACCTCCGCTACCACGCGGCGCTGCACCGCACCGATCCCGGTCGTGTGGAGGAGGTGCTGGCCGCCGTGGCGATGGAACGGCGCGCCGACGAGCCGGTGCGCCTGCTGTCGCGCGGGATGGTGCAGCGCCTGGCGGTCTGCCGGGCGGTGCTGCACGATCCGGCGCTGCTGCTGCTCGACGAGCCACGGGCCAACCTCGATCCCGCCGCCTCGGAGCTGGTCGAGCCCCTCATCGGTCGGCCGGCTGGGCGCACCCGGGTGCTGACCAGCCACGATCCACGGGCGGCGCTGGCCGAGGCCGACCTGGTGCTGGCCCTCCGGGACGGACGCGTCGCCTATGCCGGCGAGCCCGAGGGCTTTGACGACTCCCGCGTGCAGGAGCTCTACGCGTGAGGACCGCGCTGGTGGTGCTGCGCAAGGACCTGCGCCTGGAGCTGCGCACCTGGGAGACCGTGCCCGCGATGGTCTTGCTCGCACTGGTCACGTTCGTCATCTTCCACTTCGGCCTCAACCGCGACACGATCGCCGGCCAGGAGGCCGCCGGGGTGCTCACGGCCACGCTGCTCTTCGCGGCCATGCTGGGCGTCAACCGCCTGTTCGTGGCCGAGCGCGAGCAGGGCGGCTTCGATGCCTTCCTGCTGGCTCCCGTCGACCGCTCGGCGATGCTGGTCGCCAAGGCGGCCGGCCTGTTCATCTTCCTGGTGGCGCTCGAGGTGGTGGCGGTGCCGGCCTTCAAGCTGTTTCTGCTCGGCCCGTCCCTGGGCCCCGTCCTGCCGGGAATGATTCTCGTTCTCATTCTCGCCGACGTCGGGCTGGCCGTGATCGGAACCCTGGTCTCGGCGATCGCCGTTCACACGCGCGCCCGCGACCTCATCGGCCCGGTGATCGGGCTGCCGCTGCTGATCCCGGCGCTGATCGCCACCGCACGGGCAGCTGGTCCGCTGCTGGCCGCCAATCACGCTTCGGGTGCGCCGCCGGGCAAATGGCTGGCGATCCTGGCTCTCTATGATCTGGTGTTCGCACTGCTGGCCTACGCAGTGTTCGACTTCCTCCTGGAGGACTAGTGGTCCGCTGATGCAAAGCACGTATGGCAAGGGGCTCCGCATCCTGTCGCTCGCCGCGATCGTCACGATCGGCGCCGCCCTGGCGCTGGCTTTCTTCTATGCCCCGCTGGACGCCGACCAGGGCTTCGTCCAGAAGATCTTCTACATCCACGTGCCGCTAGCGATCGTCTCGCTGTGCGGGTTCGTGTTCGGCGCCCTGCTGGCGGCCAACCACCTGCGCACCGGCGAGCGCAAGTGGGACATGCGCTCCTACGTGGCGATCCACATGGCGCTCATCTTCGGCATCGCCGGACTGGTCACCGGCTCCATCTGGGCCAAGGCCTCGTGGGGGCACTGGTGGGTGTGGAACGAGCCCACCCTGGTCTCCTACCTGATCGTCCTGCTGCTGTTCTGCACCTATCAACCGCTGCGCTTCTCGATCGAGGA
>QHBV01000135.1:0-7906 GCA_003244035.1 Solirubrobacterales bacterium
ATGATGCTCGACCCCAAGCGCACCTTCGACGAGCTGATCGAGCGCATCGCCGCCGATCCGGAGCGCGCGGACGAGATCAAGGCCAACCGTGTCTACCGCGAGCTCTCGACGGCGGTCTCGGGCTCCCAGGAGTTCACCGCCGTGGCCAAGCTCTACGAGCTGGCGCGCGAGGGCGGCTTCGACCTGCTGGTGCTGGACACGCCTCCCTCACGCAACGCGCTGGACTTCCTCGACGCGCCCGGCCGGCTGACCTCGTTTCTGGAAGGCCGAGCTCTGAAGGCGTTCATCCGGCCCACCGGCCTGGGGATGCGCGTCCTGGGACGGGGCGCGGCCCCGCTGCTGTCGGCGCTGCGCAAGGTGACCGGCGTGGACCTGATCTCCGACCTGTCGACCTTCTTCGGTCTGCTGGGCGACATGACCGAGGACTTCACCGAGCGCGCCGCGGCCGTCGAGCAGATGCTCAAGGCCCCCACGAGCGCGTTTCTGCTGGTCACCTCGGCGCAGGTCCCGGCGATCGACGAGGCCCTCTGGTTTCGGCGCACGCTGCAGGAGGGCGGCCTGCCGTTCGCCGGGGTGATCGTCAACCGCTATCACCACGACGTGATCGGGGAGGCGGCCCCGGACGAGCTGACCGCGGCGCTGCGCGAGCAGCTGCCGGCCGGCCTGTCGGCTCGGGTGGCCGCCAACTTCGCGGACTACCACCTGCTGGCCCGCCGCGACGGGCGCAACGTCGAGCGCCTGGGCGACGAGCTGGGCGATCGGGACGGCCGGGGGCTGATCCTGGTCCCCCATCTCGACGACGACGTCCACGACATCGAGGGGCTGGAGCGCGTGCGGCTACCTGTTCGCCTCCGAGGCCGAGCGAGCGTCGCTGATCGCCGAACTGGTGGCCTGAGTCGTTAAATGAGAACGCCCCGGAACCGGCGGGATATGAGGCCGGATCTCGGGGCGCGCTCGAGGGAGGAGAGGTACTGCACGCACGATCATGCCCCCTTCGCTTTCAGAAGTCAAAGACTTCTTTGCATGTGCATTCATAAGGTAGAGCTATGAGTTCTCCGGATGGTCGCGCAGCTCAACCTCGCCCCCCGGTCGGCTGTGCAGCAGGACGGGCGGGTCTCCGGCGGCGGGCGCCCAGGTGGCGAAGCGCAGCACCACCTCCTGCCAGCGCTCGCGAGACACCGGTTGGCCGTCGACCAGCATCGTCACCCGACCCTGGTGCAGCAGCTCCCAGACCGCCTGCTCGGCCACGCCCAGCTGCTCGGAGGCGCGCCAGCCCGGGTGGGCGGCGCCCGCCAGCGCCGCCACCACCGGAAAGCCGACCGGCTCCTGGGCGCGTCTGGCCACCTGCTCCTTGAGCGCCTCGACCGCGGGGGTCGCCTCGGCGCCGCGCCGGGTGTCGCCGATGACCGCGTCGGTCACGTCCTCGGAGTCTTTGGTGGCTGCGCCCCAGCCACGGCCGAGACCCAGCTCATCGGGTCGCACCGGCGATCCGGACAGGACCTTGAGACGGGTGCGCTCGGGCGGCCAGCGGCGGTCGTCCTGGTCGATCATCGTCCCCCGCACCCAGGGACGCAGGAAGCGGGCGTCCAGCTCGACCCGGTCGAGGTTGAACACGCGGGCGACGTGCGGGAACTGGCGCAGCTCCAGGTGAAAGACCTCGCTCACCCGGCGTCCGTGTCACCACGCTCGCGATAGCGCCTGCGGGCATCGTCGATCGAGCGCCAGGCCGCCTCCCGATCCTTCCACCCGGCGGGCTCGGAGTGACGGTCGGGATCGAGGTCCTTGTAGACCGAGAAGAAGTGAAAGATCTCGTCGCGCTGCTGCTGAGGTAGCTCGTCGAGGTGCTCATAGACGTTCCAGCGCGGATCGCTGGTCGGCACGCACACCAGCTTGTCGTCTTGGCCGTTCTCGTCGTTCATGCAGAACAGGCCGATCGGGCGCACCGGGACCAGACAGCCGGGGAACGTGGGCTCGGAGAGACAGACCAGCACATCGAGCTCATCGCCGTCCAGACCCATCGTCTCGGGCACGAAGCCGTAGTCGGTCGGGTACACGACCGAGGCCGAGACGAAGCGGTCGAACCTGATCGCTCCCAGCGCCGGATCGAACTCGTACTTGTTGCGGCTCCCCTTGGGGATCTCCACCATGCAGATGAGTGCGTCGTCGGGCATGGTGTGAGCGTACCTCGACGCCGGGATCCCGACGGGCACCGGGCCGAAACGCAGAACGAGCGGGCCGTGGCCCGCTCGTCGCTGCAGATCGCGCTCCCCCTGACTACATACGAGCCCCAGGACTTACTGTGTTGTGCCTGGTGGGCAGAACACTCCCGGCCTATCGGCCGAGTAGGGAGCGGTCCGTCACCCAGGTTAGCGAGCCGGAGCCTGCGCCGCCTCGGCGAGCAGCTCGTCAGCCACCGCGCAGAGGTCGGCATCGAGATGGCCGCAGAGCGCGTCGCGCAGGATCGCCCGCAGGTGCTCGGCGAGCTCGTCGACGAGCCTGGAGGCGCCCGGCTCGTCGGAGGCCATGCCCGTGATCACCGACCCCTCAAGGGAGATCGCTCGGGCCAGGCGCTGGGCCAGGGCGGGGCGCTCCTCGGGGGTGGCGCAGATCGCGGCCAGTCGCGTGGCCAGGCGCCCGCTGGCCGGCCCCTCGGGCTCCAGCAGCGCCCGCAGCGCGAGCAGGTAGTCGGTGAGCGCCTCGAAGGGCGCCAGTCGCTCGCAGCCCATCTCGAAGCGCGCGAGCGCCCAGGCCAGCTCTCCTCCCCCGGGCGAGCGGCGCGACACCAGGCGGTAGAAGGCCCGCAGCTCCTCCTGCTGGGCGGCCGGGATGAGGGTCAGCAGCCGCGGGCGCCCGCTGACGCCGATCGGCACCGCGCGCCAGCTGCCCGCCTCGCCGCGCGCATAGGCCACCGGACCCAGCGCATAGCCGCCGCGCTCGAACAGGCGCAGCGCGGAGAGGATGCGACGAAAGCGCGCCCGCGCAACCGAGACCGGCGGCCGGTCGGCGCGCTCCTGGTCGATCGCCAGCAGCGCGAGCACGTTGGGCTCCTCGGTGTCTGACCACACGGCCTCCGGCGGGGCGTCGCCCAGCGCGTCGCCCCGGATCAGCGACAGGCCCTCGCCGAGCTCCAGCTCGGTCGTCGCGGGGTCCAGGGCGATCCCCAGCACCGGCGCGACCACCGTGGCGGTGCAGTGGCCCTCATACAGGACGTGCTCCAGCTCGCCGTAGGCAGCCTCGAAGTGCGCGGGCTCGAAGCCGAAGTCACTGCGCTCGGCGAAGACGGCTCCCAGGAACGCCTTCAGGCCCGCCTCGGCGAGCCCGCGCCGGTCATCGGGCAGCTTGACCTCGCCGCGCTCCACCAGGTAGGCATCCAGCGCCTCGCAGCCCGCCAGGGCGTGGACGGCGCCAGCGTGGCTGGGAAGCCTCTGCAGCGCCTCACGCCGGGAGGCGATGAAGTCCTCGGTGAGCGGCCGATAGACGTAGAGGCCTCGTCCAGCCGCGCTACCCCCACGCTCCTCGGTGACCTCGAAGGGGATCTCGGCACCACCCGCCGCCTCGGCGGTGAGGCGTCCGGAGGCGTCGACCGTGAAGGTCTCCAGATGACGGTGCAGGGCGGAGTTGCGCACCCCGCCGGTTTCTGCGCTGCCGGCGTCGATCCTCTTGGCGCAGCGGAAGTTGCGGTGCCCCTCGACGGCCCGCGGCTGCTCAGGCGGCCACGACGGCCGGCGCCCGCCGGTCGACGGGATCCAGCCTGTCGCCGCATTCAGCGCCCAGCCACTGGCGCCCGTAGGCGCGCATGTCCTCGATCAGCGGCACCAGCGCTCGTCCCTTGGGCGTGAGCACGTACTCGACGCGCGGCGGCACCTCGGGGAACGTCTGGCGCTCGACGACGCCCTCCTCCTCCAGCGCCCGCAGGCGCAGCGACAGCGTGCGAGGGCTGATGCCGGCCAGAGAGCGCTCCAACTCACAGAAGCGCGAGCGTCCGTCAGCCAGATCGCGGATCACCAGCAGCGTCCACTTTCCGCACACGATCTCGGCGGTGCGGCACACCGGGCATGTGTCATCGATTGCCATCTCAACCGTTGAGTCTAGCGCAGCACTTCACCAACTGAAGCGCCCGGGCCGGCAGGTGGCGCCGGCCCGGGCGTCGTCGCTGCGGTTACTTGACGGTGTAGCTGTAGGGGATCGCCGCCACCTCATCCCCGTTGGGCAGGTCCGCGCTCTGGTAGACGATGTTGCTGTAATCGTCCAGGTAGAGCGTGCCGCTGACCTTGGTCCCGCTCGCTCCCTTGGGAGTGATCGTGACCGGGATCATCGCCGTCTGCCCCGGACCCACGATCTGGGGCGAGAACCCATCCAGAACCCCGGGGTTCGTGCTCGCCTGCCAGATGTCGCCGGTCTGCGTGCTGACGGTCGGATCAAACGCCGCTGATGTGCTCGTCATGGTCGTCGTTACCGGCTCGCGGGGCGCCCCGGTGGCCCCGAAGGCCCCGGACACGGTGGGGATCACGAACCACGGGCCCTGCGCGATCGGGTCAGCGGCCAGCGAGCCGCTTACCGTGCTCCCCACGGTCGACCCGATGTCCGGATCGCCGTCGAACTGGCTGGAGTCGAACTGGATCGGCGTGCTGCCCGTCGTGCTCGCGGTCACCGCGAGGTTCGACGTGTGAGTGGGGACCAGGTACTCGGGCTGGTTGTCGGCGAACGTCAGCGGCACCGTGGTGTTCGGACTGTTGAGCGACACCAGGTTCATCGGCACGCTCTGCGGGGTCCGAGCGTCGAGGAAGTACGCCTCCGGCGCCGGCCCCGCGTTGGTCACCTTGACGTTGTAGGTCTGCGCCTGTCCGGCGGCCAGCTTGGTCGTCGGCGAGGTGGGCAGGCCCGCCGCGGTGGCCGGCACGGCGGCTTGGTTCGTGCTGACCGTGAACGGCTCGGTCAGCGCGGTTCCCGACACCTGAGGAGCGAACGTCACGATCAGCGTCCATGCCCCCTGGGCGGGCGAGAGGACATGCAGCTGGGCGCCAAGCTCGTCGGTGAACGAGCCGTTGCGGCTGCCCAGCTCATTGGACGCGAACGCCAGCGCCTCCCCGTCGGGGCTGATCAGATAGGCCGAGAACGGGTTGTTGGGGTTGTCGGCCAGCTTGACCGCCGCGTTGAGCTCGCGCTGACCGGCGGCGACGTCCATCTGATACGTGAACGACTGGCCGACGTTGAACTGCCGGCCGTTGCCTCCCGTCAGCGTCTGGTCGAATGACTCGTTGCCCATCGGGATCAGGCTGCGCAGCGTGACCGGAATCGTGGTCTGGCGTCCGAAGCTCGGTCCGCTGTCGCTGGTGATGGCGATCGAGCCGGCGTAGTCGCCCGGCGTGGACGGGGTGGAGCCGGACACCGTGATCGGAGCCGACTGCCCCGGGGCGAGCGTAAGCGTCTGCGGGGTGACCTTCCCGACCGACACGTAGCGCGCCACGCCGGCGTCGAACAGGACGGGGCCGGTCGTGCCGCCCAGGCTGGAGACCTTGCTCCACACATAGGCCGTCCAGGCGCCCGCCTTCGGGTTGGTGATCTGAGCGTTTCCGTAGTTGCCGTCGCCCTGCGGCACCGAGTAGTCCGCCAGGTTGCCGCTCGGGTCAACCAGAGTCAGACGCACCCGAGCGTTGAGGTCCGTTCTGGACGCGTTCTGATAGGCGATCGACGCGTTCAGGCGACTCTCCCCAGCGGGCACGGTAAACGTGATCGGCTGATAGTTAGAGGAATTGCCGGCCCAGTCGGTCGTCTTTGGGCTGGAGGAGTCGCTCAGGGTCACCTTGGTGTTGTCGAGCGACTGATACGGCCCCAGCACGCGGGTGGCCAACGACAGCTTCTGAGTTGTCGCGCCGTTGTTGGTGATGGTGTCGCTCAGGCTCACCGGCGTGCCGGGCTGATCGACCGCGTTGAGCTGCGGAGCACTCTCCAGCAGCGTGGCGCCTGTGGCCTTCGGAGAGCTCGCCGGGGCCTTGAACGACGCGGCAGCCTGCACCGCCTTGTAGGCGTCCACCAGGCCGGAGCCCTGCTGGTCGGCGGGCGCGGCGATGTCATCGGCCGTGCTGGCGAGGATCTGCTTGATCTGTGCCGGCGACGGGTTGGTGCCGTGGGTCTTGTGGTAGGCCTCGATCACCAGCGCCGCCACGCCCGCGGTCAACGGGGAGGACTCGCTCGTGCCGCCGAACGGGATGACCGGCGTCGGGTTGCCCGCGTAGCTGAGGCACTCCGAATACATCTTGGTGTTCGTGGAGCACAGCGCCCAGTTGAGCTCGCCCGGGGCGACCAGGTCGACGGTGTGCCCGTTCTGCTCGAAGCCGCCGGAGCTGAGCGAGCTGATGTTGTTGTCCAGATACCCCGTGACACCCGGGAACTGGGCGCCGCCGTAGCCGGTCTGCAGGTCGACGCGATAGGACGTGGTGGCGCCGGCGGAGATGACCAGCGGATCGGTCGCCGGGGTGCCGATCGTGCTGGTGACGCCGGCGTCGCCGCTGGAGGCGACCACGGTGGTCCCAGCGGCCACGGCCTCGTCGTTGGCCCGCTTGATCAGGTCGAGGCTGGCAGGGTCATCCGGATAGAGGTTGCCGCCCAGAGACTCGTTGAGCACGTTGACGTGATCGACGGTCACCGCGTAGTTGATCGCGTTCAGGAAGCTCGAGTTGAAGCCCGTATTCTCGGCGCCGAAGATGTCCAGCCCGACGAGACTCGCGCCCGGCGAGACGCCCTCGACGCGAATGTTGCACGGCGTGCTGACGGCGTGGGGACCGTACTTGGCGACGTTATAGGTCTCGCGGCCCTGGGCGGCGATCGAGCTGGCGTCCCCGAAGGCCTCCTCGCCGCCGGTAGGCACGTTCGTGCCCTCGCCGCTGAAGTCCTTGTAGTCGGTGAACACGTGCTGGCCGTTGGCACGGATGAAGTCGGGATTGTTGATGTCCAGCCCGTCGGCGATGAAGCCGACGCTGACGCCGCTGCCGGTGTAGCCGAGCGACCGGGCGGTCTGCGCGCCGGGCACGTCGGAGTTGGCGTGGATGAGCGATAGAGCCTCGGGGTTGAGCTGCGTCTTGCCGGCCGGGGGGCACACGTTGGCGTTCGGCGTCGCGGTGCCGGTGCCCGAGCCGCTGGTGGTGCCCAGTGTCGGGGCGTGGATGACGGCGTCGGGAACGACCTGGCTGACCGCCGCGTTTGAGCGCAGCTGGGACGCCTCGGAGCCCGACACGGTCGCCGAGATCGCGTTGAGCACGGAGTAGGAGCGGATGTTGCTGGCTCCCGAGGACTTCAGCTGCGAGTTCACCGGCGCCTGCACGTTGGTTACCGCGTTGCGGCGAGCGGGCTCCTGGCTGCGCGTCGGCGGCAGGTTCTTCACCTGGTCCTTGAAGACGATGATCACCCGCTGGTTCGCCGGCTGATTCAGAGCGCCCGCGCCCGACGGCAGCAGGACGAGCATCGACACCAGCGCCAGAGCTGCACAGGTGCCGAGGAGCACCACCTTGTTTCGCGTTCGCAACGTGACTCCCCAGTCGAAATGTGGCGGTCCCCTGCAACCAGCCGCCACAACCTACACCGTCGCACAAGCACATGCGCATGCGGCAGCGATGGCTCATGGTCGTCGATCAGCACAGCCGGAATGCGGAGCTTTGCTCCGCCCGACCGCCGCTAGGCGACGTCGCGCAGCTTCTGCGCCTCGGCCAGNNGACTGCAGCTTCTTGAGCGACTGGTTCTCGATCTGACGGATTCGCTCGCGCGTGACGTTGAACGTCCGACCGACCTCGTCCAGCGTGCGCGGGTGCTCGCCGCCGAGGCCATAGCGCAGCTCCAGCACGCGACGCTCGCGATAGCTGAGGTTCTCCAGCGCCTCGCGCAGCGCCTCCTTGGTGAGGATCTCGGCGGC
>QHBV01000135.1:7998-8177 GCA_003244035.1 Solirubrobacterales bacterium
TCGGGCTCGATCCCCGTCACCTCGGCGATCTCCTCGGCGGTCGGCTCACGACCGAGCTCGGTGACCAGCTTGCGCTCGGCGCGGCCGATCTTGTTGAGCTTCTCGACGACGTGCACCGGGATGCGGATCGTGCGGGCCTTGTCGGCCAGCGCCCGAGCGATCGCCTGGCGGATCCACCA
>QHBV01000136.1 GCA_003244035.1 Solirubrobacterales bacterium
CGCCCACCAGGGGGAACTTCGGGCTAGCAGCAGAGCTGCTAGCACGCTTGCCCGGATTCCGCGCATTCCGGTCTCTTGTCGACGCCGCCGGGATGCGCGTCGCAACGCCGAAGCAGGGGCGCTCTCGTGCTGGTGGCCACGCGGCTGGTTGTCCCGTTTGCCGCCCCGGTCCCGGGATGGATCACCGGGCGGGTCTTGCGAGAATCGGCGCCTCCCGCGGGAATGGGAGGCGCCGTTCGACGGCGGCATGTGCCGGCCGGCGTCTTGCTTGCGGCACTGCTTTCGTCCGTCGTCGCCACCGCGCTCTCCGCCCGGCTTTCTCAGCTATGGCCTGTCTCCTGCATCGCTTCAGACGGTGGAGGCTGGATCGTATGCTCGACCGGGAAATCCGCCGATCGCCAGGAGCCGAACGCCGTCAGGACCCGGCAGGATCTTGCGCCGCGCCGTCGGCCCGACGCGGATGATGTGGTCTGCGTCCAGCTTGTACGGGCGTCGTCGACCTGCACGTCGGCCGAACCGCGCAGCGCGATATAGACCTCCTCCTGGTCGAGCTGGTGGGCGGGCGGATTCCCGGATCCCTCGGACGAGTGGTCATGCTCCGGGTAGGCGGTCGTTTCCGCTGGCATATCGATGATCGACATCCCGAATGGTGTGACGCCCATCTGGGCTCCGGCGCGGCGAAACGTAAAGCCCTCCAAGAACCCCTCGACCGCCTTGAGCTCATCGATGCCTACATGAGTCACATCCGACATGGCCGCCGATTCCACGCTTGCGCGTGTCGACGCGAGTCGCGGGCCTCTCGCGTCCCGCCGTCAGTCGCCTGGCCGAGGGCGAGGAGGTTCCCTTCGCTGTCGTAGAAGAAGGCGCCGAGCTCTCCGGATCCCTTACTCGGGTAGTTGTTGGGCACAACCACCATCTCGCCTTGCATTTCGAAGCCTGGGACCTCGACGGCTTCGAACGTGACCCCGCGACGACGCAGATCTTCGATGACCGCCTCGAGGTCGCTGACCTCGAATCCGATCTGCGTGGATGCGCGTGAAGCGGCACCCGAAGAGCTGAACAAATGAAACTCCGTGCCCGCGCAGATGAACCGAAGACCCCCCTCGCGCTCCTCGACCGGTTCAAGTCCGAGCTTGTCGTGATAGAACCGCCGCGCCCGATCGAGGTCCTGGGCGGGAAGCTTGGTCACGGCATGGGCGTCGCTCAGTGGTCCGGGCACGGACATCGTCTCCTGGTCGGCGGGTTGGATGAATATGTTGACCGCCGCAGACGCCAAGAGTCATCGCGTCACCCGTTGCTTGAGCGATCATTCCCGCTGGGGGATCCCGCTACGGGACGATCTGTGAGCTGAATGAGTGTTCCATGTCGAGAAGCGTTGACCGGCTCCGCTCATCAGGTGAAGGGCCGCGAGCGGCGCGGCCCACGACACCAGGAGACCACGATGCCTAGGTATCTGCTGCACGACGAGTACACGCCGCAGGAGCTGGCCGGAGGCCGTTCATGACTGTTCAGCGCCTGGAGCACATCGGCGTTGTCGTCGACGACCTCGCGGCGGCGACGGCGTTCTTCGTCGCACTCGGGCTCGAATTGGAGGGTGAGGCGTCCGTCGAGGGCGGCTTGGTGGACCGCATAAACGGGCTCGAGGGCGTGCGGGCGGATATCGTGATGCTGCGGACCCCGGATGGCAACGGCAAGCTTGAGCTGGCCAAGTACCGCTCGCCCTCATACGAGGGCGAGGACGGGCCGGCGCCGGCCAACGCCCCGGGTATCCGCCACATCCTCTTCGTCGTCGACGACATCGAGGCATCCCTCGCGGGCCTGTGAGCGCATGGCGGCGAGCTGGTCGGCGAGCTGGTGAACTACGAGAACAGCTACTGGCTCTGCTACGTGCGCGGCCCGGCGGGGATCATCGTCGAGCTGGCGGAGAAGATCAGCTGATGGGTGTCCCATTGTTCGGTCAGGAGCGTGTCGACCGATACCGCGAAACCGACGGCGAGGAAGGCCACGACTGGCAGGGCGCCACGGTGTTGCTGCTCAGCACCATCGGGCGCAACTCGGGTGCCAAGCGGACCACGCCGCTGATCTATCAACGGCACGGAGACGACTACCTGGTCGTGGCCTGAAACGGCGGCGGCGATCCGCCCGGCTGGTTCCTCAACCTTTAAGACGATCCGACCGTGGCCGTGCAGGTCAAGTCCGACCACCACACCGCTCGGGCGCGGGTCGCCACGGCCGAGGAGAAGCCCGAGCTGTGGCGCATCATGACCGCGACAGGGGCGCCCTACGACGAGTTCCAGGCCAAGGCCGACCGCGAGATCCCGGTGGTGGTCCTCGAGCCGGGCTAGGCCGAGCGGCCGCTCAACTCCACCACCCCAAACGCGCCAGGCCCGGGACAAGCCGCACGGCCCGACGGCCCCAGGACCGTGCCGTAAGCGGATCCCCGTAGGACACGCGGGCCGCGGGCCGCGCGCGACTTCAGAAAGCGCGGCGATCGACGGCAGGTGAGCATCGATCTGCTCCTCGCCAGCTGAGGGTATGGCGCCGGGTCGCTCGCGCCCAACGGTGCCGTCCCGGTCGCGCTTTGATCTACTGAGTCATCTGGAGGCCGGCGGTGGCGGAGATCGTCGGCGACGGCCTTCCGTGAACGGTGCTGATGATCTCGCTGCTGTCGATGCCCTGCAGGTAGACGCTGGTGATGCCGAGGTTGGCGTGCCCGAGCTGGCGCTGGATCACGACGAGCGAAACGCCTTCGTGCGCCATCTCGACCGCGTGAGCGTGCCGCAGCTGATGCGGCGCGAACCGCCGTCTCACCCCCGCCGTGGCGGCGGCACGGTGCAGCTGCTTGCGCGCCGCCGACGCCTCCCAACGTCGTCCTGCGGTCGGTCCGTGGATCACGCAAAGCACCGCACCGATCGGAAGCTGGCGACGAATCTCAAGCCATGGGTCGAGCTGGTCCCACGCCCAGCGGTCCATCCCGACCTCGCGGCGCTTGCCGCCCTTCCCGCGCCGGATGAGCACTGCGTCGCGAGATCTGTCCAAGTCGCTCTCCTGCAGCGCGAGCGCTTCGCTGATGCGTAGACCGGCGCGCCAGAGCAGGACGATCATCGCGCGCAGCCGGTGACCCTCGACGCGGTCACCGATCGTGCGCATGACCGCGACGCTCTCTTCGACGGTCGGCGGGTCAGCCGGGTACTGCTCGCCCTTGTTGCGAGGTGGACGGCCTCGGTGGAAGCCCGGCATGGTTGCGGGCGAGCGGCGGTGCCCCGCGGCGTCCAGCAGCATAGATTCCATGAATCCTCCCTTGGTGGGATGTGGATGACGCTGCTATTCCAGATCGGACCGTCGGTGCTGCAGGAAGGTGCTGGCGACCAAATGCGCTCTTGGTGTCCGCGCAAATCGGGAGCTGCTGCCCGACGATCAAGAGTCGCGCGGTGCAGCGGAAGCAGCTATCCGGTTTGACGATCCGCTTGCGGCACACGCTGGCGGATGGGGTAAGCGTGCCGGCAGAGGTGTCAGTCGATGTCACCGCGGACGCGTCTGTAGCGCTCGTAGATCACACGCGAGCCGAACGTTGTGGTCTCGATCAGCTCCAGTGGGACGCTTTGGGTGACCGGCGGCAGGAACGAGGTGCCTCCACCGACGACAATGGGATTGCGGAACATGCGCAGCTCATCGACTAGGTCGAGCTCTATCGCCGCTGTGGCCAGACCGGCGCCGCCGATCTCGACGTCCTTGTCAGTCGCGGCGAGCGCGGCGGCGACCTCCTCAGCCACCGACCCCTCGGCGAGCCGAGCGTTGCCCTGGACGCTGTCGCGCGTGTGGCTGAAGACGACCTTCGGAAGCGCGCACCAGACGTCGGCGAACGCGGCGTGAAGCTCGGTGTCGCGCAGCGACCGATCCGTCTCCCACACCAGCATCGTCTCGTAGAGCTTGCGGCCGCACAGATGGCAGCCAAGCTCGCGCACCCGTGCGAGGTGGAAGCGAAACAGCTCCTCGTCAGGGACGGTCCACCCGAAACCGCCCTCGCGGTCGGCGATGAAGCCGTCCACCGAAACGCTCATTGAGTAGATCAGCAAGGCTTCGAACTCGTCGCGCCGGAGCGACGGACCATAGTCGTGATGAAGTTCATCATTGAGCTTGAGATCGGGCTCTTCTTCCGCTGAAGTCTGCTCTGCCAAAGCCGAAGACCGATCGCAACACAAAAACTCATCGGCGTGGTCGGTCTAAGCAACAGCAGGGCCTTCCCGCGCCGCACCGAGATCCCGGAGCGGAACCCGAAGCAGACGCCGGACAGCCGGAGCCGCGCGCTCACGTCAGCACGGCGCTGATGCTTAAGCACCGACAGATTCAAGAGCGAAGCATGCCGCGTGCACCGCACGATCGCTAATGCGTGGAAGCACGCGCCCGAGTCGACCTCCGCGGGCCGACCCCCCGCTTCTGCTTCGTCGCCCAGCCGGCCGCGAGCCTTGAGGCTTCCCTTTGCGTCCTGGGCGCTCGAAGGGGAAACCGACCGGTCTGAGCCGGCGAGCACCCGGATCGTCCCGGCACCGACAGCTGTGGAACGGAAGGCGCTTCCGTTACCGCATCCCGCCCCGCTTGTTGGGCGAGCCGCGATGCATATGGCTACTCGGGGTCTGACAGGTGTGCGGCGATGTAGTCGCGCGCCAGGCGCTTGGGCGCCCGCGTCAACCACGCCTCGACGATTAGTTCCTGGAGCTCGTCGAGCGGGATTCGCTCCAGCCGGACAAGCACGGCTGCGTAGCCGTCGAAATGGGGGGTCGTGAAGTAGATGTCGGGAGCGTTGGCAATCAGGGCCTCCTTGGCGACAAGGTGCTCGACCCGGGCACCTAGGACCGGACCTATCGGCGCCGCGTCTCCCAGAGCGAGCAGATCCGCTTTGCGCAGCGGGCGCTCCCAGACAAACCCCTTGTTGTGCACGTGCCAGCCCTGGCTGCCGTGCACGAAGCGCTCCGCGCTATCCGGGAGCGACAGCGCGATCCGCCGGACGTCCTCCCAGCTGGCCACGCGCCGAGCGTAGGCCTCAGGCTGCGGTTCCGCAACGGACGGACAGGAGGTGCCAGCGCCCTCCAGCATCATCCGCGCAGAGGCTCGATCGGCTGGGCCCGGGACGGTGCCGTGGCCCACTACCGACGCTTCTGCATCGTCCCCTCTCTGTCAACGTCCGGCG
>QHBV01000137.1 GCA_003244035.1 Solirubrobacterales bacterium
GCCGACGACGGACTCCGGCAGCACCGGGACCTGGTGGACGTGCACCGTGGCCACCGCATCGGCGAGCACGGCGAGCCGGGACTCGCTGAGGATGTCCGGCCGCGTGTCGATCAGGTGCAGCTCGATGTCGTGGCGAGCGAGGATGCGGGCGAGTTCGGACCCGACGTGCCCGACACCGAAGATCGCCACCGCGGGGACGGTTCGCAGCGGCTCGAGCAGAACGGTCATCATGCCGCCGCAACATTGGACGCCATGCTCGGCCGGGGCACGCTCCGAAAGCTCGGAGGTCATCAGCTCGGGCGAAGCCGATGGGTTCGCCAGCTGTGCGCGCGCTCGTTCGATCGCGACCGCCTCGACGTTTCCGCCGCCGATCGAGCCCCACGAGCCGGTCGCGCTCACCACCATCTTCGCGCCCGCCCGGCGCGGCGCGTGACCGCGGACCGTGGCGAGCGTCACGAGGACGGCGGGCTCGCGGGCCGCGCGCAGGCGGACGACCGCGTCCAGCCAGACGCCATCAGGCATGCACCACCGCGTGCTGCAACTGCTCCGAGGACTTATGCATCGGCTCGGCGTCCGGGTCAAGATCCGGCGGCACCCGACCGGGATAGCCCTCGATCACGTCGCCGCGCATGTCGCCGGCGGCCTGATCACGCGCCTGCTCGACGGCCCAGAAGACCGCCTCGGGGGTGGCCGGGCTGGGCAGGTTCACGCTCGTGCCGGCCTGCCCGAAGGCCGCGGCCGCCTGGCGCAACGCCTCACGGACCGAGAACGCCAACATCAACGGCGGCTCCCCGACCGCCTTGGAGCCATACACCGCGCCCGCCTCGGTGGCGTCGCGTAGCAGCGTGACGTTGAAGGTCTCGGGCATCTCGGAGAAGCTCGGCAACTTGTAGGTGCTGGCCGCCTGTGTCAGAAAGCGGCCGCGGCCCGGACCGTCGCTGGTGTCCCAGCGCAGGTCCTCGAGCGTGAGCCACCCGGCGCCCTGCACGAACCCACCCTCGATCTGGCCGATGTCGATGAGCGGCGAGAGGCTGTCGCCGACGTCGTGCACGATGTCGACTCGCAGCGTGCGATACGCCCCCGTGAAGCCGTCGACCTCGACCTCGGTGGCGGCTGCCCCGTAGGCGAAGTACTTGAACGGACTGCCCTGCATCACCGTCGAGTCCCAGTGCAGTCCCTCGGTGCGGTAGAACCCCGCGGCCGACAGCTGGACGCGCTGGAAATACGCCGTGCGCACCAGCTCGTCCCATGCGACGTAGATCTCCTGGGAGGCGGACAGGGGCCGCGCGACGCCGTCGACGATCCGAACGTCGCCGGCGTTGGTGCCGAGCATGCCGCCCGCAACCGTCAGCAGCCGATCACGGATCTGCTCGCAGGCGTTCTTGACCGCACCGCCGTTGAGGTCCGCCCCTGAGCTCGCCGCGGTCGCCGAGGTGTTGGGCACCTTGTCGGTGCGGGTCGGGGCGAGGCGCACGCGTTCCAGCGGTATGCCCAGCGTGGTGGCGGCCACCTGCAGCATCTTCGTGTGCAGGCCCTGTCCCATCTCGGTGCCGCCGTGGTTGATCAGCACCGACCCGTCCTTGTAGACGAGCACGAGCGCCCCGGCCTGGTTGAACGCGGTCAGGTTGAACGAGATCCCGAACTTCACCGGCGTCATCGCCAGACCGCGCTTGACGTGCTCGTGCGTGGCGTTGAACCGCTCCACCTCTCGTGCTCGTGCGGGGACCTCCCCGTTGGCAATCGTCTGCCCCCACACGGCCTCCAACCGCTCGGGATGGCGGACCGGCTGCCCGTAGGGGGTGCTGTGCCCCGCGCGGTAGAGGTTGCGCCGCCGAAGCTCGAGCGGATCGAGGGCGAGCAATGGTGCGCAGCGGCCGAGGATGTCCTCGATGACGATCATCCCCTGGGGGCCACCGAAGCCACGGAACGCCGTGTTCGACGCCTTGTGCGTCTTGGCGATCCGCCCGTTGATCCGAGCGTGGGGGATCCAGTAGGCGTTGTCGATGTGGCACAGCGCCCGCGCGAGCACTGGCTCGGACAGGTCCAGGCTCCAGCCGCCGTCGGCGGTGAGTGTCGCCTCCAGCGCGAGCAGCTGCCCGTCGGCGTCGAAGCCGACACGCCAGTCGGCGTGAAAGCCGTGGCGCTTGCCGGACATCGTCAGATCCTGGGTGCGGTTGAGCCGCAGGCGCACCGGGCGGCCGGTGAGGATCGCGCCGAGCGCCGCGATCGCGGCGAAGCCATGGGGCTGCATCTCCTTACCGCCGAAGCCGCCGCCCATCCGCAGGCATTGCACGGTGATCTCCGAGTTGTGGCGGCCCAGCACGTGGGCGATGATCTCCTGCGTCTCGGAGGGATGCTGGGTGCTCGACTGGACGAACACCTGCCCCGCCTCGTCGACGTGGGCGAGCGCGGCGTGCGTCTCCAGGTAGAAGTGCTCCTG
>QHBV01000138.1 GCA_003244035.1 Solirubrobacterales bacterium
CGGTCATAGCCGAGGCGTCCCCCATGCCCGTAGCGACCGCGCAGGTGCATGAGCGGCCCGTGCTCGCCGGAGTGCACCTCGGCGGCGAGGTCGGCCAGCCCGGGATGAAAGCGGTGGTTGAAGCCGACCTTCACCCGCCGGCCCGTCTCCCGCGCAGTCCGGGCCAGCACGTCGATCTCCCCCGTCCCCAATCCCGCCGGTTTCTCCACGAGCACGTGCGTCCCGGCGTGCAGGCAGCGCAGCGCAAGCGGCGCCAGCTGATCATGGGTGGTGGCCACCACGACCACGTCCGGCCCCAGTCCGAGCAGCTCGTCCACCCGCCCGCAGGCACGGCCGCCGTGGCGGGCCACGAGGGCGGCGGCCCGCTCAGCAGCGGGATCGACGGCGCCGAGCACCACATCGCCCTCGCCGAGCGCGTCGGCGCGCTTGTGTCCGATCAGGCCGCAGCCAACGAGGCCGACGGTCAGGGCCGGCCGCTCGGCGGGCTCACGCATACTCGTCGGAGTGCGCTCCCACGAACTCGAAGTCGAACGGGAGCTCAAACGCCCCGGCCGCCGCCATCGCCTGGCGCGTGTCGGCCGGGTTGCGGGCATAGACGAGCAGGAAGCCGCCGCCGCCCGCTCCGACGAGCTTGCCGCCGACCACCCCGCTGCGGCGCGCCAGCGTATACAGCTCGTCGACGCGGTCGGTGGCCATCCCCGGTGAGCGGCGCCGCTTGTTGAGCCAGTGCTCGTGCATCAGCTCGGCGTAGGCGGACAGGTCGCCCTCCAGCAGCAGGTCGCGGCTGCGCAGGCCCATCTCCTTGGTCCGATGCATGTTGGCGAGCATCTCGTCGTCACCGCTCCGGGTGCGCTGATCCTGGTCAGACAGCACCGCGGAGGCCTCGCGCGCCTCGCCGGTGTAGAACAGCAAAAGGTTCTCACGCAGCGAACGCAGGGTCGCGGGCGAGAGCTCAAGCGGCTCGACGGTCACCCGCCCGTCCCCGGCGAACGTATAGGCGCAGATGCCCCCGTGAGCGGCCACGTAGGGGTCCTGCTTGCCGCAGGGCTCGTGGAGGATCTCGATCTCGATCTCGGAGGCCGATTCCGCCAGCCCCTCCGGGGTGATCGACGTCCGACGCGCGTGCGCCAACCCCTTGAGCAGCGCGACGGTGAACGCCCCCGAGGAGCCCATGCCGGTGCCGGCGGGCACGTCGGCGACCGAGGCGATCTCCATCGGACTGCCGCGCCAGTGGCGGGCCAGGGTCTCTCGTAGGATGGGATGGCGGATCTCGGCGATCTCGGCGACATCCTCGGTCTCGGAGTACTTCATCCGGTACCGGCGCTGGAAGACGGTGTGCATGAGCATGTAGATGTACTTGTCGATCGCCCCGGCGACCAGGAAGCCCTCGTGCTCGGCGTAGTACGACGGCAGGTCGGTGCCGCCGCCCCCCAGCGAGATTCGCAGCGGAGCACGGCTGAAGATGACGCTCATGCGCTGGCGACCTCGCTCACGGGCTCAATCTATCCGCGCTGGCCCGCGCCCGCTCAGGTGAGCGGGTCGATGACGCGGAGGCGAGAGAACCTGCGGAACCCGTGGTCGTGGGAGGCGAGGACGAGCCCGTGCTCGATCGCGAGCGCGGCGATCTCAACGTCGGGAACATCATCGCTGCGCAAGCCCGGCGTCGCGGCCAGCTCCGCCACAATCGACGCGTGCCCGGCACCAGCGGCGATGAGCCGAACCGCCGGCTGCTCCAGATAGGCCGCCGCGACCGCCCACCCGTCGCTGACGGAAACCGCGCGCCGCCCAAACACCCGAGGGCTGGTGATCAGCCGCAGGAACGCGTACAGCACCGGCCAGCACAGGACGACGGTCCCGCCGCCTTCGGCGAGGCAGGCTTGCAGCCACTCGCGAACCCGACCGTGCTCCGGCGCGTCCACGAACGTCGCATAGACCAGCAGGTTGGTGTCCACGAGCCTCACACCACACCGCGTTGCGCACGCCGCTCATCATCGATGGCCGCCAGCAGCGTCGACACGTCGGAGACATCCACGATCGGGCGCCCGGGAAGCTCTGGCAGCACCGGCGCAACCGGGGGCGGAGTCGCGCGCGCGCTCCGGCGCAGAAGCCGGTTGACCACCGATCGAAACGATTCGCCGGTCCGGGCTCGCTCGCTCTCGACCAGCGCTGCAACGTCTTCCTCCAGCGTAATCGTGGTGCGCATGATGCCAGGACCGTAGCATCACTGGCATCAAACCCTGTGCGTCCGTCGGCGCCGGGTCGCACGGGAAACCGCGAACAACAGCAGACCCAGCAGCACCAACAGGCTGATCGCGCTGACCACCTTGCCGGCTGCGATCGCCCCACCCGCCACCGACAGGGTGATCCGCACCGGACCGCTCACCGTCGCACGGCGCCGCGCCACCACCGTTCCGCCGGGGCTGCGACCCACCGGTACGATCCCGCCCGAGACCCGCACCGCGTACGGCCCCCCGGCGATGTTGGTCGTAAACGGGGCCGTACCGGGCGGGGGGGTCACCGTCAGCGAGACGTGATCGCTACCGATCGCCGACGGATCGATGTACAGCGATCGGTCACCGGTGTAGACGATCGGCGCGCTGGCATCCGTGTAGCTCTCGTCGTACCACGAATGGGGCGTGATGTGAGTCGACACGAACACGGCCGAGCGGTTTCGGTACGAGAACATCCCCTCGGTTCGCGGCGCCCACAACTGCCATCCGCAGAGCCCGACGCTGACCGCGATCGCCCCGGCGAGCGCCGGTCGCGCGAGCCGCCCTCGCCGGGCGCCGATCGAGCGCTCCTGGACGGCCAGGACGCCGAACAGCACCAGGCCGGCAACGCAGAGCACCACGTAGGTGTTCAGGCGGTAGGGAAACTGGACGTCGCGCAGAGTGCGCGGCAGCGCGTCCCACAGCGGAGCGATCATGAGCAGCGCCAGCAGCGCCAGCAGGACAGCGGCGATCGCCGCCCCACTGCGGCGCAGCGGCCGCCGGACCCCTCCCCACGCGGTCCCCACGGCCAGCACCCAGAGCAGGAACCAGTCGGGAATCTGGACGAAGAGCCCCGGCGAGGTGGAGGCGCTCGGCACCGAGCGCAGGGGATTGAACAGGACGCCGGGGGCGTTGAACTCGCCGGTGGCCTTCCAGCCGAACAGCGACTGGGCGCTCACCTGGACGTCGGACGCGTGCACGACGTTGGGCACCAGGAACCATGCGTTGACCCCCGCCGCCAGCGCCAACAGCCCGCCCAGCACCACCAGCCGGCGGGCCGGGAGGTCACGTGGTGAGATCCTGAGCGCCCAGCACAGCAGTAACCCGATGGCGATCATCGCCAGCGACCCGAGCAGCAGGGTCACGTTGTGCGATCCGAGGAACACGACCGCCGCCACGACGAACAGCGACGCCGGAACGAGCTCGGTCCGGGGCGCGCGCGCGAGCCTCAGGCCGCTGGCCACCAGCAGCGGGATCGCCGATGTGGCGACACACTCCGGCCAGGCGCCGCGCCCGTACAGGTTGCTGACGTAATAGGCGCTGGTCACGAACACGATCGCCGGCGCGTGAGCCGGCCAGGAACGGACGCCCAGCTGCCGGGCCAGCCACAGCAGCCCACCGTAGGCCGCCGCCACCGACAGCAGCATCGTCGCGACGTAGGCCACGGTCACGTGACCGCCCAGCAGCGCCGCCAGAGCGCCCGTCGCCGCATACAGCGTGCCTCCGTAGAACTCATACACCGGATAGAAGACCCCCACCTGAGGAGCGCTGATGAAGTAGGTCGGCAGCAGGTGGTGGCTGATCGCGGTCTGCTGCACCCACACCAGCCACAGATGGTTGGTGAAGTCGCGCATGAACCCGTCGTGGGTGAACAGGGCGGGAGCGCCGAGAACCAGCGCCACCAGGATCACCACGGCCCCGTCAGCGACAACCCTTCGGCGACTCGCCGACGCCCTCGTCGCAGCGGCCCGGTCAGCGACTGCGCTGGTCACCGCGGTCAAGCTATCGCTCACTCAGCACCACGTCGACCGCGGCGCCCAGGTCGACCGCGACCGCGTCGGGCGACACGGCGCCGGTGCGCTTGTGAGCGCTGTGCCGATGCTCGACCAACACCGTGCGGCAGCCCGCCGCCCGGCCGGCCAGCACGTCGGCGTCGGTGTCGCCGATCATCCACGAGCGCCCGAGGTCGATCCCGAGCGCCCGCGCGGCGTCGAGGATCATGCCGGGAGCGGGCTTGCGGCAGTCACAGGGGCCGCGCAGCTCGAGCACCGACGCCTCGGGGTGGTGCAGGCACAGCCGGAAGTCGGCGAAGCTCACGCCCTCGTGCGCCAGCAGCTCGATCACCCGCGCCTGTACCGCCATCAGCTCGGTGATCGAGATCGTGCCCTTGGCCGCCGCCGGCTGGTTGGA
>QHBV01000139.1:0-822 GCA_003244035.1 Solirubrobacterales bacterium
TCGTGCCCGTCCGCCCGCAGCTGATCGCACCGCCCCGCGGTCCTGCGGTCCTGCCAGACGATCGCGCGGTGAAGCGGCTCGCCCGAGTCAGGGTCCCAAGCGCACACGGTCTCACGCTGGTTGGTGATTCCGACCGCCCGCAGCTCCCCCGGCCCCAGGCCGGCGTCCTGCAGCGCCTCGCCCGCGACCGCGTGAGTCACCTCCCAAATCTCATCCACGTCGTGCTCGACCCAGCCCGGCCGCGGGAAGTGCTGGGCGAATTCGCGATACCCCCGCCCGATCGGCTGCGCCTGTTCGTCGAACACGAGGCAAGTGGTGCCGGTGGTGCCCTGGTCGATCGCGAGGATCACGAGGGAGAATCTATAGGGGCGGCCTTGCGGCCGCCTGTGGTTTTCGCTCTTTCGTCCCCGGGAAGCCTGAGTCCATGACCCCTCCCCCACAGCTCGAGCTGAACGACGGCCACGACATCTCCCAGCTGGGCTTCGGGGTCTTTCAGGTCCCGCCACAGGACACCGCCGAGGTGGTGGCGCATGCACTCTCAGCCGGGTACCGCCAGCTCGACACGGCCGCCGCGTACCACAACGAAGCGGGGGTCGCTGAGGGCATAGCCCGCAGCGAGCTGCAGCGCGCGGACGTATTCGTGACGACCAAGCTGTGGAACTCCGACCATGGGCGCGATCGCGCCCGCCGCGCGTTCCAGGACAGCCTCGAGCGGCTCGGGGTGGACTACCTCGACCTGTACCTGATCCACTGGCCGGTCCCCTCCGTGGAGCTCTATGCCGAGACCTGGCAGGCATTGTGCGAGCTGCGGGCCGGCGGCCG
>QHBV01000139.1:888-33905 GCA_003244035.1 Solirubrobacterales bacterium
GTCAACCAGGTCGAGCTCCATCCCCGTCTCCAGCAGGCTCAGTTGCGACGCTTCCACGAGCAGCATGGGATCCTGACCGAGGCCTGGAGCCCGCTCGGGCAGGGCGCGATCCTGGACGAGCCGACGATCTTGCGGATCGCCGAGGAGCTGGGGCGAACGGCAGCCCAAGTCGTGCTGCGCTGGCACGTCCAGCTCGGCAACATCGTGATTCCGAAATCCGTTACGCCGGCGCGGATCGAGGAGAACTTCCGGATCTTCGACTTCGAGCTCGACGAGGAGCACATGCGCGCAATCGAGGGCCTCGACGCCGGCGACGGCGGCCGGATCGGCCCCGACCCGGTGACGTTCGCGGTGGTGTAGCGAACGCCGGCATTCTCGCGTGTGGCCGGCGTTCTGCCTCAGATCCCCCCGCGCGCGGCGATGTAGCCCGCGAACGCCGCCGCTACCGTGATCACCGCCGGCCGAGCCCGCAGCCAGAGCGCCCCGTGGTGGCGCCGGCGTGCCAGCTCACGGCGCGAGCACGAGCTGATGAAGACTTTTTGGCTCTCCATTTCCTCCATTGACTCTCCTCGCCTCGTTGCCTGGGCTTCGCGTGCGCACGATCCAACTCGCGTGCGTGCGCGCAGTCAAGCGGAGCCACCGGACGGAACCCGCAAATTGGCGCAACTCCGTGACAGCCGAGCCGGCGTCGGCGGCCGCCATTATGCTGGCGTCCAACTCGAGCACAGGAGGGTCTGTCACTTGCCCAAGGTTGAGGCCCACATCACGGGCATCGTCTGGAAGGTCGAAGTCGAGGTCGGCGACAGCGTCGAGGAGGGGGATACGGTAGCGGTGCTCGAGTCGATGAAGATGGAGATGCCCGTCGAGGCCGAGGATCCGGGCGTCGTCACCGAGATCCTGTGCGTGGAGGGCCAGTCCGTGGCCGAGGGCGACACGCTCGTCGTACTCGGTTAGCGGTCGGTCTGCGGCGCCGGCGGAGCCGTCCGACCGGGGGCTTATGGTGCCGCGCGTGGCACCCCTGATCACACCCTCGCAGGCTCTCGCACTGGGCGAGCTCGAGGATCCCGCCGAGATCGAGGAACTGGTGCAGCGGGCCTGGCAGGCTCGCGTTGAGCGTTTCGCAGACGCAACCGACATGTGCTCGCTGGTCAACGCCAAGTCGGGAGGCTGCGCGGAGGACTGTGGCTTCTGCGCGCAGTCGCGTTACGCCGAGGCCGATACCCCGATGCACGCGATGATGGATCCCGAGCAGATCCTCGAGCACGCCCGGGCTGCCGAGGCGGCGGGAGCGCATCGATTCTGCATGGTCACCCAGGGCCAAGGGCTGTCCCGGCGCGACTTCGAGAAGGTGCTCGCGGGCGCCCGGCTCGTCGCCGAGCACACCAATCTCAAGCGCTGCGCCTCGATCGGCCACATCTCCACCGACCGCGCGAAGGCGCTGAAGAAGGCCGGTGTCCAGCGCGTGCACCACAACGTCGAGACGGCCGAGTCCTACTACCCGGAGGTCTCCACGACGGTCCGCTACGAAGGCCGCCTGCGAACGATCGAGGCGGTACGGGAGGCTGGGCTCGAGACCTGCGTCGGCGGGATCCTGAACCTCGGCGAGACCCGCGAGCAGCGCGTCGAGATGGCGTTCGAGCTCGCGCGGATCGACCCGACGAGCGTTCCGATCAACCTGCTCAATCCGCGCCCCGGCACCAAGTTCGGTGACCGCGAGCCGATGGACCCGTGGGAGGTGGTCAAGTGGATCGCGATCTTCCGCCTGATCCTGCCCGAAGCGCTGTTCCGCCTGTGCGGCGGCCGGGTCGAGAACCTGGGCGAGCTCCAGCGGATGGCGGTCAAGGCCGGCCTCAACGGTGTGATGATGGGCAACTTCTTGACGACGCTTGGAAACACCCCCGAGGAGGATCGCGCGACGTTCGAGGACCTGGGGCTCAACGTCGCCCGCCAGCCGGACAACGGCGCCAACCCGCGGCCGGACAACCGCGCCGGGTGGCTGCAGGGGGAGACGCCCGACGTCCTGGCAGCAGCGCTCGAGCCCGAGCCGACAGCGCTCGAGGTCCGCCTGTGGGACCCCTCCTCGCAGCTGCGCTTCAAGCGCAAGCGGGCCGCACGACGGCGACCGGATCTAGCCGCATGATCGAGATCGAGGCACGGCTCGATGAGCTGAGAGCCCTCGGGCTCGAGCGCCGCACCAGTCTGGTCAGCGGGCCGCAGGGACCCCACGTCCTGCTCGACGGTAAGCCGGTCCTGCTGCTGTGCTCGAACAACTACCTCGGCCTCGCCGACGACCCGCGCGTGCGCGCGGCCGCCGCCGAGGCGGCGATGCGCTGGGGAGTTGGCGCTGGGGCGTCGCGACTCGTTTCCGGCACGATGACGATCCACCGCCGGCTGGAGCAGCGCCTTGCGGCGTTCGAGCGCCGCCAGGCGGCGCTCCTCTTCGGCTCGGGCTACCTCGCCAATACGGGGGTGATCTCCGCACTCGCGCGGCCCGGCGATGTGGTCTTCTCCGACGAGCTCAACCACGCGTCGATCATCGACGGGTGTCGGCTCTCTCGGGCCGAGGTGTTCGTATACAACCACTGCGACCTGGAGCACCTGCGCTGGGGGATCGGCCGCGCGGAGGGCCGTGGCGCGCTGGTCGCAACCGACGGGGTGTTCTCGATGGACGGGGATGTCGCGCCGCTGGCGGAGATCGCGGAGCTCGCGGCCCGCCACCGCATGCGCGTGCTCGTCGACGAGGCGCACGGGACCGGGGCCCTCGGGCCGGGCGGCCGCGGCGCGGCCGCCGCGGCGGGGGTCGAGGAGCAGGTGGACGTGATCGTCGGGACGCTCGGCAAGGCGCTCGGGTCCTACGGCGCGTTCGTCGCCTGTGATAGCACGATGGCGCGTTACCTCGTAGGCGCGGCGCGCACGTTCATCTTCTCGACCGCCCTGCCCCCACCGGCCGCGGCCGCCGCGCTGGCCGCGCTGGAGCTGCTGCAGGAGCGTCCTGAGCGCGTGCACAAGCTGGCCGCGAACGCCGCTGTGCTGCGGACCGAGCTCGAGCGAGAGGGCTTTGACCTGCGCGGCGCGCGGACCCAGATCGTGCCACTCGTGATCGGCGAGCCCGGACTCGCGACCGCGATCTGCGAGGCGGCGCGCAGGCGCGGCGTGTTCGCCCAGGCGATCCGCCCACCCACCGTCCCGCCGATGACCTCGCGCCTTCGGCTCGCGGTGATGGCCTCCCACCGCGAGCAGGAGCTGCGCACCGCCGCCCGGATGCTCGGAACCGCCGCACGCGCCTGCGGTCTGCCGTTGCGGGGGGCTGGGGCACGGCCGCTGGAGCCCGCTCGCCCCGCGCAGACGCGTCATGCGCTGGCCGCCGCGCCGGCGCAGCCGGGACGCCGAGAGGTCTTCGACGTCGAGGTCCGGGCGGCGTGAGCGTCCTCGCCGAAGCTCGCGATCACGTGCCGTTCCACGCGCCTGCGCGGGAAGCCGCGCCCGGGCTGTTCGTGACCGGGACCGGCACCGGGGTCGGCAAGACGGTGCTGGCGGCGGCGATCACCGCGGCCCTGCGGGCCCGCGGCGTCGCGGTGAGGGTTCGAAAGCCCGTGCTCACAGGGCTCGACGAGCCCTGTGATCCAAACTGGCCCCGAGATCACGAGCTGCTCGCCGCAGCGGCAGGATCCGCTCCCGAACAGGTCGCGCCGCTGCGCTACGGGCCCGCGGTCTCGCCTCAGCTCGCCGCGGAGCTGACCGGCCGTCCGATCGGCCCACAGCAGCTGCGATCGATCGTCGCCGCCTCCGGACCGGGATTCGAGACCTGGATCATCGAAGGCGTCGGCGGGCTGCTCGTGCCACTCGCCGATGACTACGACGTGCGCCGGCTGGCATGCGATCTCGGCCTGCCGCTGCTGATCGCGGCCCGCCCCGGACTGGGCACCGTCAACCACACGCTGCTGACGCTCGAGGCCGCGCGCAGCGCCGGCCTGGATGTCGCGGCCGTCGTGCTGACCCCGTGGCCACAGGCTCCAACCGAGCTAGAGCGATCGAATCGGAGGACGATCGAGGATCTCGGCCGGGTCTCGGTCCAGGCGCTGCCCACGATCGAACGCGCCGAGCCGGAGCTGCTGGCCGCCGCGGGTGCCACGCTCCCGCTCGAGCGCTGGCTATGGCCCCACGGCGCACCGCTTCGCTAGCTTCACTCCATGGCCCGGTTTTGCCTTGCGCTCGCAACGCTGCTGGCGACGCTCGCCCTCCCGACGGCGCTCGCGCTCGCCAGCCCCTACACGGAAGTGCTCAAGACCTACGAGACACTGGGCGCGATCCCCCCATGCAAGTATTCGAGTCCGGAGCTGGAAAGCGCGCTGAAGGGCGTGAGCACATTCGGAGCCCAGTACGGCGCAGACTTCACCGACGCAGTCCGGTCGGCCCTCACCCTGCGCGCCGGCGGGCGGTGCGCGGCGCGCAGCTCGCTCCCGCTGATTCGGACGGCCAGGACGCCCCCTAATGCCGCCGGTGGCCCCGTCGCTGGCGGCCCGCTCACGGCGGCGACCAACGCCAGCTTGCCGGCGCCGTTCGCCTTGCTGGCCGCGCTCGCCGGGATCGTCGCGTTGATCGCCGCGACCGGCGCGATCGCGCGGCTACGCGGTTGGGAGCTGGCTCCGGCTGACAGATGGCGGCATGCCTGGGGCGAGGCTGGCTACAGAGCCCGCAGCGCCTGGGGCGAGCTCGCCGACCGGCTGCGCTCGCGGTAGCGTCGTCGATCGTGGCCGGCGGCGCGAGGCCGCGTTCGCGTGTCAGCTGCTGCGAACGGCGACGCTGCGACTCCAATAGGGCACTCGCGTCGGTGAGATCCACGCGATCCGCACCGAGCCGGTTCCGGGCAGCTTCACGTTGGCGGTGACGAATCCATTCGGATCCTTGGTCGTGACGGTCGTAAGCGTGCGGAAGCCCCCACTACTCCCGCGCCACTGGATCAGCGCCCGCTGGGTGGTGTTGTTCGGGGCCAGGCGCAGCATCCCCCAGACCATCACTGAGCTGCCGGCGCTCGCCACCGGGTCGGGGATGAAGATCGGCAGGGGGTACGTGTAGAGCGAAGGCTTCGCCTTCCCGTTCAGGAACAGCAGGCCCGTCTGGAACGTCGACCAATACCCCAGGGTGCCGGGCGGGTAGTTGCGATCCGGTGCCGAGTCGACGAGCAGGAACTGGGCGAACGAGCTGATCCGCGGGTCCTTCCAGGCCATGTACTGCGCCTGGTCCAGGTATCGCGCCTGCCGTTGCAGGCTGACCCCCCGGAACGGGTTGGGCGGGTTCGTCTCATACCCGTACTCGGTCACCCAGATCGGGAGCTGGCGGTGCACGCCATAGGCCTGAAGGCTGCGGTCGAGCCCGTTCTCCAAGCGGGACAGGTCGGCCAGCGGCACGAAGTTCGGATCGCGCGGGAAGTGCACGCTCGGGGGCAGGAAGAAGAAGTACGGGTGGTGAGCGAAGCCGCTGGCCTGAAACAGCCCCGGGTGAGCGCTCGCGAACGCGCTGGGGCTGCCCGTCTGGGGACAGTGCAGCGCCGCCGCCGGCGCCCCACGCAGCGGCCGGAAGCTGCCATCGACGCAGTACAGAGCACGGAGGAACACCATCGGGCGCATCGGATCTTGGGGCCTTTGCGTGCTGACCCCCTCGGGGGCGAGCTCGCCGATCAGGACCGTGTCGCTCGACGGAGCGTGGCCAGTCCGCTCCAGCGCCGAGAACGCCGCGTCAACGTACTGGCGGTAGAGCCGCGGGGAGTCCGCGACAGTGGTCCCCGCGGTCGCGCGCCACTGCGGCGCCAACCACCCCGCCTGGTTGGGCTCGTTCCAGATCGTCCAGAAGCTCACCCGCGGCAGCGGGTTGTGACCCGCATATGCGCCCGTCGCCGCGGCGTACGTGCCGCTGTAACGCCGGCCCATCGCGGTCACGAACTGACCGAAGGCCGTCGCCGAAGGGCGGTAGTGATTGACGAACTTGGCGCTAGGGGCCCGCCTCGCCATCGCCCACAATGGCCCGGGGGCGGTGAGGTTGAAGTCGACGGCGATTCCGCTCGCGCGGGCGAGCACAGCCACGCGATCGTAATTGGTCCATGCCGCCGCAGGGTAAGCGGCGGGGTCGGTGGCTTCGAAGTGCCTGGGCCGCACGCGGGAGAGGCTGTCGGGAGCGATCGCGGACCACAGGATCGTCACGCGGATCCGGTCGACCCCCAGGGCACGAAGCGTGCGGAGCGTCTTCTCGACGGTGGGCGTCGGCGAGTACAGGAGGAACTGGTCGTCCTGGAAGATCGACTCGACCGTACGGGGCGCCGATTTGGAAGAGGACCCTCCAAGCGCGAGCACGAGGACCACCGCGATCACTCCGAGCACGACCAGGACCACGCCCACGCGCACCAGGATCTGGGTGATGAGGGCGCCGCGAGGTCGATTCACGCCTCTAGCCTGTCAGAGAAGCGCGTCGGATGACTTCGTTCCGACCGGGACGCGAGCTAGCTTGACCTCGTGCGCACGACCGCCGAGCTCGCCAGCGCCGATCGAGCCCACCTCTGGCACCCGTTCACCCAGCAGCAGGGCTGGTGCTCGGAGGAACTCCCGATCGTGGTAGACCACGCCGAGGGCACCCACCTCTATGACACCGACGGGAACAGCTACCTCGACGGGGTCTCGTCGCTGTGGTGCAACGTCCACGGCCACCGTCATCCGACGATCGACGCCGCCGTGCGCGCCCAGCTCGACCGCGTCGCGCACTGCACGATGCTCGGCCTCTCCCACGAGCCCGCGATCGAGCTCGCCGAGCGCCTGATCGCGATCGCGCCCGCCGGGCTGCGCCGGGTGTTCTACTCCGACAGCGGCTCGGCAGCCGTCGAGGTTGCGCTGAAGATGGCGTTCCAGTGGTGGGCGCAGCGCGGCGAGCCGCAGCGAACCGGCTTCGTCTGCCTCGAGAACGCCTACCACGGCGACACGCTCGGCGCGGTCGCGGTCGGTGGCATCGAGCAGTTCCACTCGCTGTATCGCCCGCTCCTGTTCGAGTCCTGGCAGGCGCGCGCGGGCGATGCCGGCCACCTCTCCGAGCTGCTCGAACGCCACGGCGATCGAGTCGCGGCGGTGATCGTCGAGCCGCTGGTGCAGGGAGCGGCGGGGATGCTGATGGCGCCGGAGGGCTACCTCCACCGGGTGCGCGAGTGCTGCGACGCGCATGGTGTCCTGCTGATCTGTGACGAGGTCGCGACCGGGCTCGGGCGGACAGGACGCATGTTCGCCTGCCAGCACGAAGAGGTCACCCCTGACCTGCTGTGTGTCGGCAAGGGCCTGACCGGCGGTTACCTCCCGCTCGCGGCTACGCTCGCCACCGAGCGAATCTATGAAGGCTTTCTTGGTGCAGCGGAGGATCAGCGGACCTTCTTCCACGGCCACACCTACACGGGCAACCCGCTCGCCTGCGCCGCCGCGATCGCGACGCTCGAGACGTTCGAGCGCGAGCGCACGCTGGAGCTGCTTGCGCCCAAGGCGCAGCTGCTTGCGGACCTGCTCGCTCACCAGGTCGCCGTGCTCCCTGGGGTCGCCGAGGTGCGCCAGCGTGGGTTCATGGTCGGCATCGAGCTGACGGCGCGACCGTCCCACGAGCAGACCGCCCGCCGCGTGACGCTCGCCGCCCGGCGCGCAGGCGCGATCATCCGGCCACTCGGCGATGTGATCGTGTTGATGCCCGCCCTGGCGATGTCCGAGCGGGATCTCCGGCGTCTCGTCGCGATCACCGCGACGGCGATCGCGGATTCGACGCACGGCCGGCTGCCAGCGGCGGTATAGGAGCCTGGAGCGGGTGGTCCGTGATCGTGTCCTGCGGGCCACGATCACGGACGGCGCCGATCGCGCAGCTACTCCGCGTATCGCGAGAAGTCCCGCTTGCGCGCTCCGCAGACCGGGCAGAACCACGTCTCGGGAATGTCCTCGAACTCGGTGCCGGGTGGTATCCCACCGTCCGGGTCACCTTCGGCGGGGTCATAGATGAACCCGCATGATTCGCACATCCATTTCATTGCCGCAAGGCTACCGGCTCGGACCGGCGCGCGGCCTATGCGCTCGGCCGGCCCCGGGCATGGGCCCGAGCGCTGGCTAGAGTGCCTTCCGCAGCTCCCGTCCCACGCCCAGGAGGAATCACTGTCCCCAACCGCGTCCTTGATCAGCGGCGTCGACTTCGTATCGCTGCCCACGCGTAACCTCGCCGCCGCGATGACGTTCTATGGCGAGACGCTGGGCCTGCCTCGCTCGATGTACATCGAGGGCAAGCCATTTGCCGAGTTCGAGACCGGGAACCTAACGGTCGGTGTGATCGAGCCCGAAAAGATGGGGCTCGAGTACGCCCCCAGCCGCAACCACGTCGCCCTGCACGTCGATGACGTCGCGGCCGCGCGCGCGACGCTGGAGGCTCGTGGCGTGAGCTTCGAGGGCGAGACGTTCGACACCGGCGTGTGCCACATGGCGTTCTTCTACGACCCCGACGGCAACGCGCTGATGCTGCACCACCGCTACGCCCCGCGCGAGGCGCAGGCATAGGCCGCGCTCGCGGCTGCTGCCAGGTCAAGGCCGCGCTCGCGGCTGCTGCCAGGTCAAGGCCGCGTTCGCGGCTGCTGCCGAGGTGAAGGGGTCGGCGTCTAGCCCCCGCCGTAGGTCACGACCAGGTCGGTCACCACGCCGATGAGAAATCCGGCGGTGATCATCAACAGCCCCAGCTCGCGGTGCCCGTAGCGGCGCATCGCATTCCAGACCTCGCCGATTACGTACAGGATCGCACCACCCGCGATCGCGTAGAAGGCGAGCTCGAGCGGTTGGCTCGTGACCGCGTAGCCGACGACCGAGCCCAGGAACGTCGGACCGCCGCTGACCAGCCCCGCGAGGCCAAGCCACCGCCACGAGGGCCTGACGTTCCCGAGCGGCCCGACGATGCCGAAGCCCTCGGTCGCGTTGTGCAGCGCGAACCCGATGATCAGCACCGTCGCCAAGCTGATCGCCCCCGCCCTCGCCGAGACGCCGATCGCGAGTCCCTCCGCGAAGTTGTGCACACCGATCGCCGCAGCAATCGTGAGCCCGGTGCGCAATGCTCGCCGTCTACTCGCGTCGAGCTCGAGCGCGATCGAGTCCGCCTCGGCACCCCCCACCGCGGTCGCGCCGGCGCCTCCCGCAATCGGCGGGGTGCGCGCACCGGTCGGGCGCATCCGCCGCTCGAGCGTCGCCAGTCCGGCGCTACCAGCGGCGAAACCACCACCGAACAGCGCGACGAGCCAGATCAGGTAGGCGAGCGAGTCGTGGTGCTGCTTGACCGCCGTGAGCGCGACGTCGACGATCGAGATTCCATGCGAGAGGACGTCCACGAAGATGAACGCCAGCACTCCGACGGAGAACATCGCCAGCGCGACCCGTCCCCGGGTGGAGATCAGTCGCAGGCGCCCGATCGGGAGTCCGATGTAGATCGTCAAGCCGGCGAGGGCGCCGAGCGTTACGGTCTGTGCGAACGACACTGTGTTTAGGCGAGCGACACTGTGTTTAGGCGAGCGACACGGGTGGGCGTAGAACGGTTAGGGAACCCTAACCTGGTTGCCGCGGCGGAGCCTACCACGTCAGGCAAGCGTAAGACCAACCAAGTTGGTCGGAGATCGTTTCGTCGTGCGTTGGATTACCGCTCAGCTTCGATCGCCATCAGCGAGCGCGCGGCATGAGTTAGGTGTCCGCGTTGAAGTCCGGCAGACCCAGGCCTTGCAGCCAGTTGTTGACCGTGATGTTCAGCTGCGTGAACTCGCCGGTCCAGATCAGCACCCCCATCCCGATCAGGACGATCCCGCCGGCACCCATCACCATCGGATAATGGCGCTTGACCATCGCAAACGCCGAGGTCGCGGTCCCGAAGGCGACCCCCGTCAGGAGGAATGGAACGCCGAGGCCGGCGCAGTAGACCGCGAGCAGCAGCGCTCCGTGCGCGGCCGAACCGGATGCGCCCGCGGCCGTCACGATCGCCCCCAGCGTCGGGCCGGTGCACGGCGTCCAGGCGAGGGCGAAGGCGGCGCCGGTCAGCACGGGTCCACCGCGCCCGGCGCGCTCCATCAGCCGACCCACGTGCCACTCCCTGCTCAGGCGCGGGACGAGCGGCGCGAGCACGAACAAGCCGCCCATCAGCACGATCACGGCCCCGCTGATCTTCAATGCCGCCGGACCCGTGAGCGCGCCATGCAATGCCTGCTGACCGAGTAGGCCGAGCGCAATGAAGATCGCCGAGAAGCTCGCGACGAACGCGAGGCTCGGCCCGAGCACTCTCCGGGCGCGAATCTCTGCCGGCGCGACACCCGCGACCGCCGAGATGTAGCCGGGGACGAGCGGCAGCACGCAGGGAGACAGGAACGAGATCAGCCCCGCGCCGAATGCCACCGGAATGCCGATGCCCGAGGCAGGGTCCATCGCTCCAGGAGGTTAGCGGCGACCAGGGCCCGGTGGGGGGCGGTGCAGCCCCAGCGCGGCCGGCTCCCGTCAGATCCACTTGCGTCGGTCGACTTCCCGGTGCGTTAGAGTGCCGGAGAGGACCCGCACATGGAAGCCTCCGCTCTCCAAGCACCGGCCGGGCTGACCCGCAGTCGGATCTCGATCGGGGCGTCGTTGCTCCGCCTTCGCTCCGACGAGCAGCTCGTCGCGCTGTTCCGCGCCGGTCACGACGAAGCCTTCTGCGCGATCCATGACCGCTACCGGCAGCGGCTGCTGGCCTACACGCGTCAGATGCTGTCGCGCCAGGATGCCGAAGACGCGTTGCAGGAGGTGTTCGTGCGAGCCTACGCCGGCCTGCGGGCGAATCGGCGGGAGCTGGCTCTGCGAGCCTGGTTGTATCGGGTCGCGCACAACCGCTGTATCGACGAGCTGCGCCGTCCCCTCGCTCCCGCACCAGAGGTGCTCGACCTGGTGCGCCCCCCGATTCAAGACCCAGTCGCTCAGGCCGAGCAGCGCGAGGTGCTCAGGCGCCTGATCGCCGATGTTCAGCGGCTGCCCGAACAGCAACGCTCGGCGCTGCTGATGCGTGAGCTCGGCGGGATGAGCTACCACGAGCTGGCGGACGCGCTTGGCGTCTCGGTGCCGGCCGTGAAGTCGCTGCTCGTCCGGGCGCGCGGCGGAATCGTCCAATCGCTGTGCGCGCGCGAGACCGCCTGCTCGGCGATCCGCGACGAGTTGACGCTCGCGCACGATCGAGGCGTGCGCCCGAACGCCACGGCCAAGCGCCACCTGCGCGATTGCGCGGGATGCCGCCAGTTCCGCCACGAGATCCGCGGCGCGAGCCGCCAGCTGGCAGCGTTTGCGCCCGCCGTCGGGCCACTCGGGCTGGTTGCCAAGCTGCTCGGGCTCGGGGGCGGCTCCGGCGGCAGCGTGGCGGCGGGGGGAGGCGCAGCTGCGACTGGCGCCGTCGCCGGGACTGGCGGCGCGCTCGCAACCGGTGGACTGCTCGGTGCCGCGACCGGCACTCACATTGCGGCGCTGCTCGCGGCCGCTGTCTTGACAGCGGGCGGCGCGGTCGAGATCCAGCATTCGATCTCGGCGCCGGTCAGGCACCCGGCAGGCCACCGTGCCGACGCAGCGGCTGGCGCGAGTGAGCCGGGCAGGTCGATCGGCAAGCCCGGTCTTGACTCGGGGCGAGTCTCGGCAGCCTCCACCCCATCGGCGCGAGGGCGACTGGCTGCGACCGCACCCAGATCCGTACGCGGGGCCGCGCGCGGCGGCCCTGGGAGCCCGCCGGCGGCAAAGTCCTCGTCGCGCACGAGCGGCGCTCCGGCCGATTTCATCGGTGCAGCGGGCCAGCTTGTCGGCCCGGGTGGCGTCGGGTCGACCACTGCCACGCCGCTCGGCGACGGCCCTGCAACGCCCGGCCCCGGCTCGTCGACCAGTGGCGACGCCGGCGCACGCCCGAGCACTTCGGGCTCGCAGCAGAGCGGCACGCAGTCCAACAACCAATCGAGCTCAGGTCTGCTCCAGAACCCCTTGCCGGGTCTCTCGGGTGGCGGTCCCCAGAGCTCGGCGCCAGGCTCTGGTTCTCCCACCGTCAGCTGACCATGCCGAGTCGGCCACCTCTCCCGCGACGAGGTGGCAGCAGTCGATGACTGCCCTAGCCGTGGTACTCGGCTTGCGCTGAGCCGCCGAACCAACGGTCTACATCGGGGCGCGCGGATTTGAACCGCGGACCTCACCGACCCGAACGGTGCGCGCTACCAGGCTGCGCCACGCCCCGATCGTCCCAGTATCCCACAGGCAGTGCGCTCGAGGCGCGCGCTCGCGCCACCGGTTAGAGCGACGTTCCCGGAAGCTTGACACCTGGGAGCTGGAGACCCGGAAGCTGGACCCCCGGGAGCTGGACCTTCGGGACCAAGGGCAACCCTGGGGACTGGACCCCGGGAAGCGCGATCCCGGGGAGCTGGATCCCAGGAATTGACGGCGCTGAAAGCTTGATGCCCGGCAGCCTCACGCCGGGCAACCCGGACGTTGCGCTGCTACCGAGCGGCGCACCCAAGCGCGCGCCGGGAGCGGTGGGCCCACCACTCGAGCCGCCGGTCACCGAGCTGGTGGCTCCCGATCCCGATCCCGATCCGGTCGACCCGGATCCCGCGCTCGCCAATCCGCCAGCCCGCGTTACCCGCGCACCGGTGCTCGAGACACGCGTGGAGGTGCCGGGGGCAGACGTCACGGCGATCCGGGAGCCCCTGCGCCGAGCCCCCCCGGCCGACCCGTTGGGCCCGCCCGCCGCATGCCCGGCCGTGGCTCCCGCGCCATGTCCACCAGCAGCCCCGTCGCGCCCGGCCGCACCGAGTCCGCCCGCGCGCCCCTCATGTCCGGGCGCGGCGTGTCCACCGCCGCCGCCACCTCCGCCGTGTCCCACCAGCCCGGTCGCGAACCCACCCCCGACGCCGGCGACGGCGATCACGGCCGCTGCTGCCGCCGCGTGTCCCAGTCCGAGCACCGGAGCACTTGGGTCGGCATACCGCGCGACGCTCTGCAGCGCGCGGGACACGACGAATGGTTGCGAGCCAGAGGTCGCAACCGCATCGTTGCCGGTAGGGTCCAGGCGGATCCGCAGCCACGGGAACGGCAGCAGCGCCGCGATCTTGCCGATCACGCTCGGCGTCTGGAAGCACGAATCGTCCAGGCCGGCGAGCCGTGCCTGCCTCCGGCACGGCTGGCAGTGCGCAAGATGCCGTGCGAGCTGGCGGCGCTCGCGCGTGCGCAGCGCACGCACGGAGCGCTCGCCGTCCGCGGCGACGACTGCCTGGATCTGCTCGCACCGTCGTCCGCTGGCAAGCTCGTCGTACTCCTCCCCAAGGCGCCGGCGAGCACGGAACAGCATGCTCTCCACGACGGGCTTCGAGACGCCCATGCGCTCACCGATCTCGTCATAGGAGCGACCCTCGAGCTCTCGCAGCACGATCACCCTGTGGTGGCGCTCGGACAGACTGCGGAACGCGCCCCGGAGATCGTCGAGCCCCTGCTTGCGCTCGAGGGCGACGTCGGGCGCGGGCGCAAGCGAGTGCAGAGCGCGCCGGTCCGCGTCTCCATCAAGTTCGAGCGGCACCTCTTGGACGCGGCCGGCACGGCGGGACTCGTCGATGCAGGCGTTCTTGGCGATCTGATAGATCCACGGCTTGAATGCGATCGGCTGCGCGCTGGTGCGCAGGCACCGCAACGCCGAGATGAAAACCTCCTGGACGATGTCCTCGGCACGGCCGTGATCCCCGACCATCCCGAGCACATAAGCGCCGATCCTCCACCGGTAGCGGGAGTAGAGCTCCTCGAACGCACCGTCACTGCCGCCTCTGGCCGCGTCGACGAGCTCGTGCTCGCCGCGCGCCGGTACGGGGTGCGTCGTCCTCAAGGCTGACACGACAAATCCCTCCAGGATGCAGAGTCCTGAACTGTACAGTTCATTCGCTGCCTGCGGGGCAAACCGCCGCCAGGGATTGAGACCGTCCGGCCAACCAGGCATACTTAGGTCATGTAGCAAACGGCAAAGGAGGACAGGACCGATGGCCAATCACCTGACGCCGACCGAGCTTGCGCGAGAGGCGGGTCTGCAGCGCCGGGACGTGATCGCTAAGTGCCTCGAGCTGGGCGTCCCGATCTTCAACGGCCGGATCGACAAGACGCTTTTCCTTACGAGCATGCGCGACCCTTCCGGCGTGACACCCTCGGCCCAGCCGCAGTCCACCGCCTAGCCGAGGGAGGGCCTACTCCTGCGCCGATTGGCGCAGGAGCGTGGAAGTGGTCTGTTCGAGGATCTTGCGCCAGGCGCGGGTCTGCTCATGCTCGTTTGCGAAGTGTCCCATGACCCTGCGCACCCGCGTGGCGGAGAGCTTGATTCCGTGACGGGCGCAAATCCGCTTCAGACGCCGGTAGTCGCCGGCGAGCTTGAGCGTCACCGACTGGAAGCCGTGCCAGGCGATCTCAACCCGCGAGGCGTAGTTCATCATGCTCGTCTGGAACATCAGCTCGTCGTTTGGCTCAGGCTCGATCAGGATGATGTCGACGCCCGGGTAGCGCTCCTCCCAGCGCTGCGCAAGCTCGTGCAGGCGCTGGTAGGCGAGCAGCTTGAAGCTCTGATAGCCGATCTGCGGGAAGCCCATGTCCGAGACGCGGCGAGCCCGCGAGCCCGTGATCGTCGGGATCCTCTTCTCGAAGTCGTTGACGTAGGGCACCAGCGGGTTGACCACGACGAGCAGCTTCGCCCCCGCCTCGACGGCGATGTCGAGATTCGTAGTCGAGAGGATGCCGCCGTCGATCAGCTCGCGGTCCTTTACCGGTACCGGCTTGTAGATCATCGGCAGCGCGCTCGACGCGCTCACCGCTGTCGAGATCGGCACGTCGTCCCAGCCCTCGGTGCCGAACACGATCCGCTCGCACGTGTCAAGATCGGTGGCCGCGAGATACAGCTCGGTTGCGAGCAGGCGAAAGTCGTTGGTGCAGCCGGGCTCTGAGAGGATCCTCCGGACGTAGCGCTCGATCCCGTCCCCCGAGTACAACCCCGAGGGAAGCGATTCCGCCAGCCCCACGATCAGGTCGACGGCCGAGACCTGGCCGAAGTCGCGGGCCAGCGAATGCACGAGTCGCCCCAGCCTCCATGGGATCAGCAGCCCCTTGGTGAGGAGCTCGGAGTAGTTCGGCCGCAGCAGCGAGCCGACGCGCGCATCGGGGAAGGGCGCGGGCCCCTGCTGGACGATCACCCGCATCATCTCCTCGGGGGTGATGCCGTTGGCGAGAGCCGAGGCGACGAACGACCCGGCGCTGGTGCCGACATAGACGTCGAACTCGTTGACGGTCCGGTTCACCGACAGCAGGTCCAGCGCGCGCAGTGCGCCGATTTCGTACACCCCCCCGGTGAATCCGCCCCCGCCGAGTACGAGCGCGGCCCGCGACCGCTGCCCGTCCGCCCCGGCGCTCTCGAGCTTGACCACCTTGCCCATGCTCGACCCGATTGTACGGGGGGCCGCCATCTCACCAAAGCTTCCGCGGGCGGTTACCTAGGACGAATGCGCCGGCTGCCGATCTCCATCGCCGTGCTGATCGCGGATGGCGCTCGCGCTGGCCAACCACGCGAGCGCCCGGCGCCGCGTCACTGGAGCAGGCTCCGCAACCCGTCCTCGTCGAGCACCCTCACGCCAAGCCGCTCGGCCTGGGCGAGCTTCGATCCGGGGCTGTCGCCCGCCACCAGGTACGCGGTCTTGCGCGACACCGAGCCGGTGACCCTGCCTCCAGCGGCCGCGATCATCTCGGTCGCCTGCTCGCGGGTCAGCTCTGGGAGCGTGCCGGTGAGCACGAACGTCTGTCTGGCGAGCGGGCCCTCTCCGGGCGCGGGACCCTCCTGCCGCAGGTACAGCCCCTGTGCGCGAAGGGCTTCGATCAAGCTGCGCATGTGCTCGTCGGTTAGCTGCGCGTGGATCGTGGCGGCCATCTTCGGCCCGACACCCGGAGTCTGCTCGATCTCCGCGGGCGTGGCCGCGAGCAGTGCATCGATCGAGCGAAACCGCTGGGCGAGGTTGCGGGCGGTCACGTAGCCGACCTCCTCGATCCCCAGCGCGTTCATCACGCGGGCGAACGGCTGGCGCTTCGATCGCTGGATCGCCGCGACCAGCTTGCCTGCGGAGACCTCGCCGAAGCCGGTCTGCTCGGCGATCTGCTCGGCGGTCAGCCGGTAGAAGTCCGCGGCGGTCCTGACCCACCCGAGCTCCATGAACAGGCTCACCTGCTTCTCCCCCAGCCCGTCGATGTCGATCGCGCCGGCGAAGTGCTTGAGCAGCTGCCAGCGTCGGCCCGGGCAGTCGCGGTTGGGGCAGCGGGTGAAGACGGACCCGGGGGCCTTGGCCGTGCCCGTCCAGCAGGACGGGCACTGCTTGGGCGGATGCGGGGGGGGTGGCCGATCGATCTGCTCGGCGACGTGAGGCGCGGGGGAGATCACCTGTGGGATCACGTCCCCGGCGCGCAGCACGATCACCTGCTCGCCCTCCCGGATGTCCTTGCGCGCGAGGTCCTCCTCGTTGTGAAGCGTCGCGAGCTTGATCCTCACGCCACCGACCTTGACGGGCTCGAGCATCGCGTACGGGTGCAGGTCGCCGAACTTGCCCGGGTTCCACCCCACCCCCTTGAGCAGCGTGACCGCGGTCGTGGGTGGGAACTTCCACGCGATCGCGGAGCGGGGCTCGCGGCCGACCACGCCGAGGCGGCGCTGGAGCTCGACGTGGTTGAGCTTGACGACGACACCGTCGATCTCGAACTGCAGCGAGCCGCGGCGCTGCTCCCAGGAGCGGCAGCGCTCCACCACCTCGTCCTCTGAGCGCAGCAGCGCCACATCGGGATGCACAGGAAACCGGTTCTCGCCGAGCCATCCCAGTGCCTCCCAATGGGTGTCGAAGGACAGCCCCTCGCTCGCCCCGATCCCGTACGCCCAGAACGACAGTGGTCGGCCCGCCGCCAGCTTCGGATCGAGCTGCCGGATCGTGCCCGCCGCCGAGTTACGCGGGTTCATGAAGGTCGAGAGCCCCGCCTGCGCGCGGCGCTCGTTGAGCGCGGCGAAGTCCGGCAGCGACATGTACGCCTCGCCCCGCACTTCGATCAGCGCCGGAGCATCGATGCTCTTCAGCCGCAGTGGGATCGCGCCGATCGTCCTCAGGTTATGGGTGACGTCCTCCCCCACCTCGCCATTGCCGCGGGTGGCCCCCCGCTCGAGCACCCCGTCGCGGTAGATCAGCGAGATCGCCAGCCCATCGATCTTCGGCTCGGCGACGAACTGGAAGTCCGGGTCCTCGATCCCTTCGCGCGCGAGGAAGTTGCGCATCCGCTGGATCCACGCTCGCAGCTGCTCGGCCGAGCGGGCGTTGGCGAGCGAGAGCATCGGCTGCGGATGGCGGACCTTGACGAGGTCTGAGACCGGCTCGGCCCCGACCCGCTGGGTGGGCGAGTCGGGCCTGACCAGCTCGGGGTGATCGGCCTCGATCTCACGCAGCTCGTCGAGCAGCCCGTCGTACTGCTCGTCGCCGATCTCGGGGTCGTCGAGCACGTAGTAGCGGTGGGCGTGGTGGCCGAGCGCCCCGCGCAGCTCGGCGGCGCGCTGCGCGGGGCTCTGGGCCGGCCCGCGCTTTGCCGCGCTCACCCCATCACCTGCCGCGCGGGTGGGGTGAGCAGCCGCGCGAGATTCTGGCGCTGCAGCGCTGTCATCCCGTCGTGATCTGTCAGGTCGAAGTGCAGCGGGGTCACGGCGATCTTGCCGCCGGCGACCGCCGCCAGGTCGGTCCCGGTCTCGTCCCGCTCATAGCTCGCCTCGCCGTAGATCCGGTACAGGCGCCGTCCCCCAGAGCCCTCGTCGACCAGCGCCAGCTCGTCCCGGTACACACGCTTGCCGAGCCGGGCGACTTCGACGCCGTCCGGTCCAGCTCCGGGGACGTTTATGTTCAAGAGCGTTCCTTCTGACAGCGGCACCTTCCGCAGCTCGGCCACCAGGCGCGCGGTGAACTCAGCGGCGACTGTGAACTCGAACTGCATCGCGGCACGGAAGTCGAGCTCGAGGGCACGCGACTGCTGCGAGACAGCGATCCCCGGCAGCCCCAGCACGATCGCCTCGAGCGCAGCGGCGACGGTTCCCGAGTAGGTGATGTCGTCGCCCAGGTTCGACCCGTGGTTGATCCCACTCACGACCAGCTCCGCCTCGAACCCCTCGACCAGGCCCAGCTGCGCGAGCCGGACGCAATCGACCGGCGTGCCGTCCGTCGCGTAGCCGACGGTCCCATCGCCGAAGTCGACCTCCTGCACCCACAGCGGGCGCCGGGTGGTGATCGACCGTGCCATCGCCGAACGATTGCCGTCGGGTGCGATCACCGCGAGCTCGATCCCGGGCAGCCCGAGCAGCGCTCGCCGCAGGGCCTGCAGGCCCTGCGCCTCAATCCCGTCGTCGTTGGTTAGCAGGACCCGCACGAGGGATTGATGCTAATAGCCGCCGCGGTTGTCCAAGTGGTCAGGCGAGCACCCGCTCGCCCCCGTACCCCACCCCGGCCAGGTACAGGCCATGGGCCGGCGCGGTCGGGCCGGCCTCGGACCGCGGCCGGCCGCCAAGCAGCGCGACAAACTCCGTCACCGAGCGCCTGCCACCAGCCACCTGCAGCATCGTTCCCACCAGCACCCGATTCATGTGGCGCATGAAGCTGTCGGCCTCGATCCAGAACTCGAGCATCTCGCCATCGGGGTCGCGCTCCCAGCGGGCCGCCACTACCTCCCGCGAGAAGCGCACGTGGTCGGTCTCAGTCGGGGTGAACGCGGTGAAGTCGTGCAGCCCCACGAGTGCGGCCGCGCACTCTTCCAGCAACGACACCTGGATGCGATGAGGCCAGTGCAGCGCCCGACCGCGCCCTAGCGCGCTGCGCTGTGGGCGCATGAGCACCCGGTAGCAGTACGCGCGGCTGGTGGCATCGTGGCGCGCGTCGAAACCGGGCCGAGCCTCCGAGCACGCCAGCACCGCGATGTCGCCGGGCAGCAGCGCGTTCAGGCCCTGGACGCTGACCGGCCCACCGTCGCAGCTGGCGACCTGCCCGAGCGCGTGGACGCCGGCGTCGGTGCGCCCCGCGACCGTCAGCGGGACGCTCTCGACGCGTAAGAGCACCGACAGTGCCCGCTCGAGCTCCCCCTGCACCGTCCGCGCCCCCGGTTGGCGGGCCCATCCGGCGAAGGCGCTCCCGTCGTACTCGAGCAGCAGCCGGCTGGGCATCCTGCCCAGCCCTTATACCAGCTCCAGCAGCACCATCTCGGCCGAGTCTGAACGCCGCGGCCCGAGCTTCAGGATCCGCGCGTACCCCCCCGGCCGTTCGCTGTAGCGAGGCGCAATCTCCTCGAACAGCTTGTAGACGGCGAACTTGTCCTGACCAAGCGCGGAGAGCGCCTGCCGGCGCGCGTGCAGATCGCCGCGCTTTGCGAGCGTGATCAGCTTCTCGAGCTCGGGCTTGGCGGCCTTGGCCTTGGTCTCGGTCGTCTCGATCCGCTCATGGTCGATGACCTCCTTGACCAGGTTGACCAGCAACGCCTTGCGGTGCGAGGCGCTGCGGCTGAGCTGGTATCGCTGACGTTGATGGCGCATGGCTCACTGCTCGTCGCGCAACGAAAGTCCGCGGGCGTGGAGGGTCTCGATCACCTCGTCGATCGACTTCTTGCCGAAGTTCGGGATCCCGCCGAGCTCACCCTCGGTCTTGGACACGAGATCGCCGACGGTCTGGATGCCGGCGCGCTTGAGGCAGTTGTACGAGCGGACGCCGAGCTCGAGCTCCTCGATCAGGATGTCGTCCATCGCGCTGAGCGGGCGCGAGGAGACGACCGCGGTGCCGCCGAGCAGGCCAGGCTCAAGCGTGGGCGTAACCCCGGCCTCGCGCAGCTCGCTCACGCGGTCGGCCTCGGTGAAGATCGTCAGTTGCGAAATCAGGATCTCCGCCGCTTCCCGCAGGGCGGCGTGCGGATCGATCGAGCCATCGGTCTCGATGTCGAGCGTGAGCTTGTCGAAGTCGGTCTTCTGCCCGACCCGGGCNNTGCTCGACGTTGTAGGCGACGCGGCGCACCGGAGAGAAGATCGAATCGATCGGAATCACGCCAATTGGCTGGTCGGGAGACTTGTTCTCCTCGGCCGGGCGGTAGCCGCGGCCACGGCCGATCGTAAGGTACACCTCGAGCTTGGTCTTGCGCTCTAGCGTCGCGATGTGAGCAGCGGGATTGAGGATCTCGACCCCGGAGGGGATCTGGATGTCCTTGGCCGTGATCTCGCCCGGACCGGTGACCAGCAACGGTGCTTCGATCTCGGTCGCATTGGAGTGCATGCGGCAAACAACCCCCTTGAGGTTCAGGACGATATCGGTCACGTCCTCCTTGACGCCGCGGATCGTCGAGAACTCGTGGGCGACGCCCTCGATCCGTACGCTCGTCACCGCCGCGCCCGCAAGCGAGGAGAGCAGCACACGTCGCAGTGAATTGCCGAACGTGTAGCCGAAGCCGCGGTCGAGCGGCTCGACCGTGAACGAGCCGCGGTGGTCGTCGACCGACTCGCTGGAGATTCGNNCGGGGGACTTGGAAGTCGAGCATGAAGTCCTAACGTGGTGGGTTGCTGCCGCCGCCCCGGCGACTGTCAGCAGTCGTGCTCGCCTGCGGGCGAGCACGACTGGAAAAGCTTTCGTCTACTTCGAGTAGAGCTCGACGATCAGCTGCTCCTCCACCGGGGCGGCGATCTCTCGCCGCTCCGGCTTGCGCAGCACCTTCGCCGTGAGCCCGTCGTGGTCGGCCTGCAGCCATGCCGGCACCTGACCGGTGAGCTCGGTCGCGTCGCGGATCAGGGGTGCCGCCGTCGAGCGCGCATGGATCGCGATCACGTCGTCGTCGCGCAGCTGATAGCTCGGTATGTTCACTCGCCGTCCGTTGACCGTCCAGTGCCCGTGCAGGATCAGCTGGCGCGCCTGACGTCGCGAGGCGGCGAAGCCGAGCCTGACGAGCACGTTGTCAAAGCGGCACTCGAGCATCCGCAGCAGGTTCTCGCCAGTGATCCCGGATTGACGGGAGGCCTTCTCGTAGTAGTTGCGGAACTGCTTCTCGAGCACACCGTAGTAGCGACGCGCCTTCTGCTTCTCGCGCAGCTGCACGCGGTACTCGCTCTGCTTCTGGCGGCCGCGGCCGTGCTCTCCGGGTGGGTACGATCGTCGCTCCACGCCGCACTTGTCGGTCAGGCAACGCTCGCCCTTGAGGAACAGCTTCTGACCCTCGCGACGGCATTGCTTGCATTGGGGTGAGGTGTCGCGAGCCATTACACGCGCCTGCGCTTGCGGGGACGGCAGCCGTTGTGCGCCTGCGGGGTTACGTCTTTGACGCCCGAGACCTCGAGCCCAGCGGCCTGCAGCGAGCGGATCGCCGTCTCGCGCCCGGAGCCCGGACCCTTGACGAACACCTCGACCTTCTGAAGGCCGTGCTCGATCCCCTTGCGCGCCGCCGCGTCGGCGGTCACCTGAGCGGCGAACGGGGTCGACTTGCGCGAGCCCTTGAAGCCGGCGCCGCCGGCGGACTCCCACGCGATCACGTTGCCCTCGCGGTCGGTGAGCGAGACGATTGTGTTGTTGAACGATGTCTTGATGTGCGCCTGGCCAATCGGGATGTTCTTGCGGACGCGACGGCGGCCGCGCTGTGGTCGCTTCGGGGCGGGACTCATGAGTGTGCGCTCATTTCTTGGCGGCCTTCTTCCTACCCGCGACCTGCATGCGCTTGGGCCCCTTGCGCGTACGCGCGTTGGTCTTCGTCTTCTGCCCGCGGACGGGCAGGCCACGGCGGTGGCGCAGGCCGCGGTAGCACCCGATCTCCTGCAGTCGCTTGACGTTCTGGGAGCGCTCGCGACGCAGATCGCCCTCGACCGTGAGCGAGGCGTCGATCAGATCGCGCAGCTTGACGACCTCCTCCTCGGTCAGGTCCCGGACCTTGCGGTCGAGCTCGACGCCGGCCTCGCCCAGCAGCTTGCCCGCCGTCGATCGTCCAACTCCGTAGATATAGGTCAAGCCCACCTCAGCGCGCTTGTTGAGGGGTATGTTGACGCCGGAGATCCGTGCCATCGCTCAGCCCTGCCGCTGCTTGTGACGGGGATTTGGGCAGATCACGAGCACCCGCCCCTCGCGGCGGACAATCTTGCACTTCTCGCACATCGGCTTGACCGACGGTCGTACTTTCACGCCTGGCTCCGCTCTAAAATGATTATCTGCAGTGACTCCGCAGCCCCGGCTCTGGCGACCGGTTCGGTCGCCGCTACCGCGCTGAAGGACGGCACGCAACGCAACACCGCGTTACGAGCGCACCGCGGGATGGTAGCACCATGGCGCATCTGGAAGCCACGCCGCTCATGCGACCGCGCGTCCGTCACCAGCCTCGTGCCAGGGAGTCAGGATCCGCGGCCCATCGGCTGTGATCGCGATCGTGAACTCGAAGTGCGCCGCGAGCGAGCCGTCCTGCGAGTAGATCGCCCAGCGGTCCTCGGCGACCCGGACCGCCTGCCGGCCCGCCGTCACCATCGGCTCGACGGCCAGCACCATCCCCGGCTCGAGCGTGACTCCGGTGCCGGGCTTGCCGTAGTTGGGGACCTGCGGGTCCTCGTGCATGCTGCGGCCGATCCCGTGGCCGACGAGCGAGCGCACGATCGACAGCCCCGCCGCCTCGACGTGGACCTGGACCGCGTGCGAGACGTCTCCCAGCCTGTTCCCGCCGCGACACTGCTCGACGGCGAGAAGGAGCGCCTGCTCGGTGGTCGCGAGCAGCTTGTGGGCGATCGGCGAGATCGGCCCGACGGCGAACGTGCGTGCCGCATCGGCAACCCAGCCGTCCGCGATTACGCCCACGTCGACCGACAGGACATCTCCGCGCGCGAGTTTGTACGGGCCGGGAATCCCGTGCACGATCATCGAGTTCGGCGAGACGCAGATCGAGCCCGGGAACCCGCGGTATCCCTTGAAGGCCGGCTCAGCGCCCTGCGAGCGGATGTAGCGCTCGGCGGCGCGATCGAGCTCGCGCGTGCTCACTCCCGGCCGGATCTTGCCGGCGAGCAGGTTCATCGTCTTGACCAGGATCGCGCCCGCGCTCGCCATCCGCTCAATCTCGGCTGGGCTCTTCTTGAGGATCATGCGCGGCTCACACGGCTTCCTCGAGGCGCAGCGTCGCGATCACGGCGCGGATGTGGTCGTGGACCTCCGCCGGCCGGTGGGTTCCGTCGATCCAGCGCATCAGTCCCTGCTTGTCGTAGTGGGCGATCAGCGGCTCGGTCAGCTCGTGATACACGGCCAAGCGCTTGCGCACGACCTCCGGCTTGTCGTCATCTCGCTGAACCAGGCGGGAGCCATCCTGGTCGCAGACACCCTCCTGCTTGGGAGGATCGAAGTCGACGTGGTAGTTGTGTTCGGATTTCACGCAGACGCGTCGGCCGGAGATGCGGCGCACCACCTCCTCGTCTGAGACGTTGACCAGGATCGCCGCCGTCACCCGCCTGCTGAGCCCGCCGAGCTGGCGCTCGAGCGCCTTGGCCTGACCGATCGTGCGCGGGAACCCGTCGAGGACGAAGCCGTCGCGCGCGTCGTCCTGCTCGACGCGCGCTGAGACCATCGCGACGATCAGCTTGTCGGGTACGAGCTCGCCGCCGTCCATGTAACGCTGAGCCTGCAGGCCCAGTTCGGTGCCCTCCTTGACGGCGGAGCGGAGCATCTCGCCGGTCGAGACCAGGGGCACGCGGAGCTCGGCTTGGAGGCGCTCGGCTTGCGTGCCCTTGCCGGCCCCCGGCGGGCCGAACAGGATCAAGTTGAGCTCGGACACGACCGGCTCACTCTATCGGGGCGTGATCGTCGTGGCGCACGCCTCGCGCCGGCATCCGTGCTACTTCAGGAACCCCTCGTAGTTGCGCATCATCAGCTGCGCCTCGAGCTGCTTCATCGTGTCGAGCGCGACCCCGATGACGATCAAGATCGAGGTGCCGCCGAAGAAGAACTGGGCGTTGGTCTGGGCGATCAGGATAGTCGGCAGCGCGGCGATCGCGGCCAGGAACAGCGCCCCCGGGAACGTCAGGCGCGCGAGGATGCGGTCGAGGAACTCGGCCGTGGGCCTGCCTGGTCGCACCCCCGGGATGAAGCCGCCGTACTTCTTGAGGTTGTCCGCCTGGTCCACCGGATTGAAGGTGACGGCCGTGTAGAAGTAGGTGAAGAGAATGATGAAGAGGCTCTCCCCGAGCACGTAGTGCCAGCCCTGGGGGCTGAAGAAGCTCGCCAGGTGGGTGGCGAAGTTGTTGCGGTTCTGCCCGACCAGCTGCCCCACCGTCGGAGGGATCGCCATCACGCTGGCGGCGAAGATCACCGGGATCACGCCGGCCATGTTCACGCGCAGCGGCAGGTAGGTCTGCCCACCCTGGGTCATCCGCCGCCCGATCACGCGCTTGGCGTACTGGATCGGGATCCGTCGCTGCCCCTCCTGGACGAACACGACCGCTGCGACGACCCCGATCGCGATGAACGGCATCATCAGCCGGAAGACCTGGTCGGGGCTGGTCCACCACGACTGGACCCCGCCGGAGAGCCGGGCGACGATGCTCGCGAAGATCAGCAGCGAGATCCCATTGCCGATCCCGCGCTGGGTGATCAGCTCGCCCAGCCACATCAGCAGCACGGTGCCGGCGGTCAGCGAGATCACGATCAGGAAGACCTTGGCGAGCGTGAAGTTCGGGATCAGCGTCGTTCCGGACTGCTGCTCGAAGCTGCGGAACAGGAACACGTAGCCGATCGACTGCGCGAACGCCAGACCGACCGTCAGGTAGCGCGTGTACTGGGTGATCCGCGCCTGACCGACCTCGCCCTCCTTCTGCAGCTTCTCCAGCGAGGGAACCACGACCGTCAGCAGCTGCAGGATGATCGAGGCCGTGATGTAGGGCATGATCCCGAGCGCAAAGATCGCGATCCGCCCGAGCCCACCGCCCGAGAACAGGTTCAGCAGCCCGAGGATGCTGTTGCCGCCGAAGTTCTTCTGGATCGCGTTGACCGCCGCGGCGTTGATGCCAGGCGCGGGGATGTGGGTGCCGAGCCTGTAGAGCGCGAGCACGGCGGCCGTGAACAGGACCTTGTTTCGGATCTCGCCGATCCTGAATGCGCCGAGGATCGTGGAGATCATCGGCGCCTACGCCTCGCTGCGCTCGCGGCCTTCGATCACCTGGCAGCTGCCGCCGGCCGCCTCGATCTGCTCGCGCGCGGCCCTGCTGAAGCCGTGGGCATGGATCGTCAGCCCCTTGGTCAGCTCGCCCTTGGCGAGGACCTTGACCGGCACCCCCTTACGCGTGGCGAGGCCCTTGGCGCTCATCGCCTCGGGTGTGACCGACGCGCCGGCGTCGAACCGTGCCTCGAGGTCGAGCAGGTTGACCGGCTGGGTGTGGGTCCGGAACGGCTCGAACGGCATCGACTTCTTCATGTGCGGNNCGCAGCTTGCGCATCCGCATGTGGATCGGGTTCTGACCACCCTCGAATCGCGCCCGGCTCTTGGCGCCCGAGCGCGAGCCCCAGCCCTTCTGGCCGCGGCCCGCGGTCTTGCCGGTGCCCGAGCCCTCCCCCCGACCGACGCGCTTGCGCGGCCGGCGCGAGCCCGGAGCAGGATGGAGGTTGTGCAGCCCGATCCGCTCGCGCTCAGGCGTGCGGCCGTCCGTCGGATCAGGCATCGCGCGCCTCGGCGACCTCGACGAGGTGGCGCACCTTATGGAGCATGCCACGTAGCTGGGGCGAGTCCGAGTGCGTGGCGCTGTGGCCGATCCGGCGCAGCCCCAGCGAGCGCAGCGTGTCCCGCTGGCGCTGGTCGGCGCCGTTGCGCGACTTGCGCTGGGTGACACGGAGGGTAGTCATGCGAGAGCGTCCTCGGGCTCGTCCGGAGCGGCTGGAACGGCGGTCGCGGTCACTCGCGCCGCGTCGGCCCCCACGTCGCCGTTGCGGGTGGGCGCGTTGACCGCGGGTGCCGGTTCAGCCGCGGGTGCCGGTTCAGCCGACAACCCAAGCACTTGGTTGATCGTCAGGCCTCGCAGCTGGGCCACCTCGGCGGGCGTGCGCAGCGATTGCAGCCCGGCCATCGTCGCCTTCACCAGGTTGATCGGGTTCTGGGAGCCGAGGCTCTTGGAGAGGATGTCGTGGATCCCGGCGAGCTCGAGCACCGCGCGTACGCCACCGCCCGCGATCACCCCAGTACCGGGGGCAGCGGGCTTGAGGAACACGCGGCCGGCGCCGAACACCCCGGTCGTCTGGTGGGTGATCGTCGCGCCGTGCTTGGGCACCTTGTAGAGGTTCTTCCTCGCGCGCTCGACGCCCTTCTGGATCGCGACGGGGACCTCGTTGGCCTTGCCGTAGCCGATCCCGACGGTGTCATGCTCGTCACCCACGACGACCAGCGCGGTGAACGAGAAGCGTCGGCCACCCTTGACGACCTTGGCGACGCGATTGATCTCGACGACGCGCTCCTGGAGCTCCAAGCCGGCCGATGAGACTGAGCGGTCACGTGCCATGAGGTGCTCCAGGGTAGCGGCTGTCAGTGTGGCTCGCGGGTGCGGTCAAAAGCCCAGGCCACCCTCGCGGGCGCCATCGGCGAGCGCCTTGACGCGTCCGTGGTAGCGGTAGCCACCGCGATCGAAGACGGCGCTGTGCACGCCCGCGGCGCCGGCGCGCTGCGCGAGCAGGGTACCCGCCCGGTTGGCCTGCTCCATGCGCGCGAGCGCGCGCAGGTCGGGCTCGGTCCAGTTGACCGCCGCGATCGTGTGGCCCGCGTCGTCGTCGACCAGCTGCGCGAAGATGCCGCGGCCCGAGCGAAACACCGAGATCCGGGGGCGCTCCGCGGTGCCGCGGATCTTCGCCCGGACGCGACGGCGTCGCTTCAGCCGCCTCTGTGGCGCGGTCGCTAGGCTCATGCCCGCTTGCCGACCTTGCGCGCCACGTACTCGCCCTCGTAGCGAATCCCCTTGCCCTTGTAGGGCTCGGGCTTGCGCTGCTTGCGGATGTACGCCGCGGTCTCGCCAACCTGCTGCTTGGAGGCGCCTTTGACGACGATCCGGGTTGGCTGGGGCAGCTCGAACTCGATCCCGTCGGGCGCCTTGACGGACACGGGGTGCGAGTACCCGAGCGCAAGCTCGAGGTCGCGCCCGCGCAGCTGTGCTCGGTAGCCGACGCCCTGGATCTCCAGGCGCTTCTCGAAGCCGTCGGTGACGCCCTGGACCATGTTCGCGACGAGTGTCCGGGTCAGCCCGTGCAGGGCGCGGTGCTCGCCGCGATTAGTCGGCCGCGTGACGAGAAGCTGATCGCCGTCCACGCCGTCCTGGCGCGGCGCCCGCTGCACCGTGATGTCACTGTGGACGCGCTCGGAGAGCTCGCCCTTGGGGCCGTTGACGATCACGCGGTCGGGCTCGATCGCGATCGTGACGCCAGCGGGGACGAGGATGGGTTGTCGGCCGATCCGGGACATGAGCAGGTGTCTACCAGACCCTCGCCACGACCTCGCCGCCGACGCCGCGCGCGCGCGCCTCGTGGCCGGTCATGACGCCACTGGAGGTCGAGATGATCGCCGTGCCCATCCCACCCTGGATGCGGGGGATGTGCGCACGGTCGACGTACGTGCGCCGCCCGGGGCGTGAGACCCGTTGCATCCCGGAGATCACCGGCCGACGCTCGTTGGTGTACTTGAGCGTGATCGTGATCCGCTCGCCGGGATGCCCCCCGTCCGGCGGACTGATCGCGTACGCCTCGATATAGCCCTGCTCGCGGAGAATCCTTGCGAGCTCGCGCCCCAGCTTCGAGGAGGGGATCGTGACGTCGTGATGCTGCGCCTTGGCGGCGTTGCGCAGGCGCGTGAGGAAGTCGGCAACGGGGTCTGTCATCGACACGCGATCACCAGCTCGACTTCGTCATCCCGGGGATGTATCCGTTGTGGGCCAGCTCGCGCAGGCAGATCCGGCACACGCCGAACTTGCGATATACGGCGCGCGCTCGCCCGCATCGGCGACAGCGGGTATATCCGCGGGTCTTGTACTTGGGGGTCCGCCGCTGGCGGACACGCTGTGAAACCTTGGCCATGTGCTCCTCTAAGAATGGGTCACGGGGTCTGGGTCGCAGCCGTCTGCGCATCGCCAGCCTCTTCGAGGGTGGCGGTGGGACGGCCCTCCTTCGCGAACGGCATTCCGAGCGCCTGCAGTAACACGAAGGACTCCTCGTCGCTGGACGCCGTCGTGGTGATCGTGATGTCGAGGCCGCGGACCTGATCGATCTCGTCGTAGTCGACCTCGGGGAAGATGATCTGCTCGCGCACGCCCATCGAGTAGTTGCCACGCCCGTCGAACGCGCGCGGGCTCAGCCCGCGGAAGTCGCGGATCCGGGGGATCGCGACAGACGTGAGCCGATCGAGGAATTCGTAGGAGCGATCTCCGCGGAGGGTCACTGCTACGCCTACCGGCATCCCCTCTCGCACCTTGAATTGTGCGATCGACTTCCGCGCGCGCCGCACATTGGGGCGCTGGCCGGTGATCGTCGCCAGCTGCTCGGTCGCGGCCTGCAGCATCTTGGCGTCCTGCTTGGCATCGCCGACGCCCATGTTGACGGTGATCTTCTCGATCCGTGGCGCCTGCATCGGGGTCGAGTAACCGAAGCGCTTGATCAGCGCGGATCGGATCTCCGTCCGGTAGCGCTCCTTGAGTCGTGCCGTCGGCATCAGTCGAGCCTGGCCCCGCTGCGTCTGGCAACGCGGTGGCGCTTGCCGTCGAGCAGCTCGATCCCGACCCGGGTCGGCTTGCCGTCCTTGGGGTCGGCGAGCATCACGTTCGAGAGATGGATCGGGCCCTCCTTCTCGATCACGCCACCGACCTGCTCGGGGCGCTGGGCGCCGGCGACCTGCTGGGGGCGCTGGTGACGCTTGATCATGTTGAGCTTCTCCACGTACACCCGCTGCTTGCGCGGGTCCACTCGCAGGACCTTGCCGCGCTTGCCGCGGTCCTTGCCCGCGATCACGATCACCTCGTCTTCGGTCTTGATCCGCGCGGGCATGGTCAGCGTGCTCTCCGGGAAGGCATGCTCCGATTCGCGAGCGAGAATCGAGCCGGCACCGACGGCGCAGCCGTTGGTGAAGATTCGCAGCCGCGAAGCGGGGCAGGACTGAGCGGAGAGTGCGCCATCAGAGGACCTCGGGGGCGAGCGAGACGATCTTCATGAAGTTGCGCTCGCGGAGCTCTCGGGCTACCGGCCCGAAGATACGGGTTCCGCGGGGGTTGTTCTGGGCGTCGATCAGCACTGCGGCATTCTCGTCGAACCCGATGTAGGTTCCGTCCTCACGCCCGTAGGACTTCTTCGTGCGTACGACCACGGCCGTCACGACCTCCCCCTTCTTGACCGATCCCTGCGGGGTCGCGTGCTTGACCGCGGCGACGATCACATCGCCCACGCCGGCGTAGCGGCGTCGCGAGCCCCCGCGCACGCGGATCACCAGGATCTCGCGGGCGCCGGTGTTGTCGGCGACCCGCAGGCGAGTCTCGTTCTGGATCACGGCTGAGTCCTCGGCGCGGTCATCATTTCGCCCTCTGCACGACTTCGACCAGCCGCCAGCGCTTGGTTCGTGAGAGCGGACGGCACTCGCGCACGATCACGGTGTCGCCGATGTGCGCGTCGCCGAGTTCGTCGTGGGCATGCAGCGTGCTCGAGTTGCGCACGATCTTGTCGTAGCGCGGGTGGCGCCTGGAGACGTCGATTCGGACGGTGATCGTCTTGGCCGCGCGGTCCGAGATGACGATCCCCTGTCGGGTCTTCTGGACGCCGGGGGCATGCTCCCGCGGCGCGATCGGCTCGGCGGCGTTCCCGGCGCGCGCCTTGGTGCGGGCGCGCTCGCGGCCGGAACGGCGGACCTGCGCCTTGCGCCGGCGCTCGGCGACGCGCTCGGCGTGACGCTCCTGTGCGGTGCGCGGCCGACCGGGTGCGCCCGCGGTGCTCTGCCCCTCTTCAGCCATTGCTCCGCACCTCGATTCCCCGCTCGCGGGCGATCGTCAGCGACCGGGCGATCTCATGCTTGGCCCGCGCCAGGGTGGCGGTGTTGTCCAGCTCGCCCGTGGCGTGCTGAAAGCGCAGCCCGAACAGCTCGCGGCGCGCGGTCTTGATGTGCTCGCGCAAGTCGACTTCGCTCATGTCTCGCAGCTCAGCTGGCCTCATGGCTAACCATCCTCCCGCATCACGAACCTCGTCCGCACCGGCAGCTTGTGAGAGGCCAGGCGCAGCGCCTCGCGGGCGAGCGGTTCGGGCACGCCGGCGAGTTCGAACATCACGCGACCGGGCTTGACCACCGCGACCCAGCCCTCGGGCGAGCCCTTGCCCGAGCCCATGCGGGTCTCCGCCGGCTTCTGCGTGAACGGCTTGTCCGGATAGACGTTGATCCACACCTTGCCACCACGCTTGATCTTGCGCGTCATCGCGATCCGGGCGGCCTCGATCTGCCGGTTGGTCAGCCAGCCGGCGTCGAGCGCCTTGAGACCGTAGTCCCCGAACTGGACATTGACCTGCCCGCGGGAGAGCCCGCCGCGACGTCCACGGTGCTGCTTGCGGTGCTTGACACGCTTGGGGGAGAGCATCAGCGCCCACCTCCACCACCGGCCCCGCCGCCGGGGCGCGGGCCACGTCCACCGCCACGCCCCCCAGGACCGCCGGGACCAGGACCGCCGGGACCAGGACCGCCGGGACCGCCGCCGCGTCCTCCGGCACCACCGCCGCGTGCTCCGGGGCCGCCGCCGCGGCCACCAGGCCCGCCGCCGCGGCCGCCAGGGCCGCCGCCGCGGCCGCCGGCACCACCAGGGCCGCCGCCCCGGCCACCAGGCCCGCCCGGACCGCGGCCGCCCGCACCGCCAGGGCCGCCGCCTCGACCACCAGGTCCACCCGGACCCCGGCCACCAGTCCCTCCCGGCCCCCGACCGCGTCCGTCGCGGGCGCCGCGCCCCCCCCGCTCGGATGCTTGCGGCGCCGGCTCGTCCATGCTCGTCAGATCAGCGCCGGTATAGCCCTCGGGCATGATCTCGCCCTTGTTGATCCAGCACTTCACCCCAATCCGCCCGAATGTGGTGCGTGCCTCGTGAAATCCGTAGTCGATGTCCGCCCGCAACGTGTGCAACGGCACGCGGCCGTCGGAGTAGCCCTCGGTCCGCGCCATCTCGGCACCGCCCAGACGGCCCGAGACCTGCACCTTCACTCCCTTCGCGCCCGAGCGCATCGCACTCGTCAGCGCGCGCTTCATCGCCCGACGGAATGCGACCCGGTTCTGCAGCTGCTCGGCGATCGACTGAGCCACCAGGCGCGCATCGAGCTCGGGGCGCTTGATCTCGAGGATGTTGACCTTGATCTGCTTGCTCGTCATGCGATGCAGGTCACGGCGCAGCTTGTCGACCTCCGATCCGGACTTGCCGATCACGATCCCCGGCCGAGCGGTGTGAATGTTCACTTCGACCTCGGTTGCGTTCTTGCGGATCGTGATGTCCGACAGGCCGGCGTGCGCGAGCCGGCGGACGATGTGCCCTCGGATCTCGGTGTCCTCGTGCAGGTAGTCGGAGAAGGACCGCTCGTTGAACCAGTTCGACTTCCAGTCGTGGATGTAGCCCACGCGGATCGATTCGGGGTGAACTTTCTGACCCATTCGCTTCTCTATTCCTTCGGCGTGAGCAAGATTGTGAGATGGCTGGTGCGCTTGCGGATCCTCGTCGCACGACCCTTTGCGCGCGGGCGGAAGCGCTTGAGTGTCGGACCGTCGTCCGCGTGGACCGCCTTGACGTACAGGTCCTCGCCGACGAGCTCGTGGTTGTGCTCGGCGTTGGCGACCGCGGACTCGAGCAGCTTGCTCCAATCCCGCGCGATCGCGCGCGGCGTGTGGGCGAGGACGGCGCGCGCATCCTGCACGCTCTTGCCGCGGATGTGGTCACACACCAGCCGCGCCTTGCGCGGGGACGAGCGCACGTACTTCGCCTGGGCCCGGACGACCGGCGCCGGCCCCGCCGGCCGCTCGCGCTGACGGCGCCGGGCGGGGGCTGGCGCCGGCGGCTTGGAGGCGGGGGAAGCAGGCTTGGCAGGAGGCTTGGCAGGAGGCTTGGCAGGAGGCTTGGCCCGTGTGGTCGCGACGCCGGCGGGGGCGGGGGCGGGGGCGGGCTCGGCCGGCTCTGCGGGGGCGGTGGGCTCAACCGGCTGTGGAGCGTCGTCCGCGGCCGAAGCCACTCGCGGCCGTTCGGCCTTCGGCGGCGCTCCGGACTTCGACGAGCGCGTGGCTTCGGACGGGGACGGCGTCTCCCCTGCTTCGGGCGTGGGCGCCGTCTCCTCCGTCTCGGACGGTGACGCGACATCGGAGGCGGCCGCCTTCTTCCGGCGCCGCAGCCGGCGCCGCTTCTGCTCCTCTGGCTCGATCTCGGGCGTCATCTTCTTCTCCCCGTCGCCGCGTGGCCCCGATACAGCCTGCTCGGTGCGAACTCCCCGAGCTTGTGCCCGACCATCGACTCCGAGATGAACACCGGCACGTGCTTGCGCCCGTCGTGGACGGCAATCGTGTGTCCGACCATCTCGGGGAAGATCGTCGAGGAGCGCGACCACGTCTTGAGCATGCGCTTCTCGCCCGAGGCGTTCATCGCCTCGATCCGCGCGATCAGACGCTCCTGCACGAACGGTCCCTTCTTGCTCGAGCGGCTCATCGCTTCTTGCCCCTCCGCCGGCCCCGAACGATGTAGCGGTCCGACGCCTTGCGCTTGGCTCGCGTGCGGTAACCGAGCGTCGGCACCCCCCATGGAGTGACCGGGTGTCGGCCCGATGTGGTCGAGCCCTCCCCGCCGCCGTGGGGATGGTCCACGGGGTTCATCGCCGTCCCGCGCGTCTGCGGGCGCACGCCCATGTGACGCTTGCGCCCGGCCTTGCCGATCTTCACGTTCTGGTGGTCGCTGTTGCCGATCGTGCC
>QHBV01000140.1:0-2377 GCA_003244035.1 Solirubrobacterales bacterium
CGTCCTTCGAGTGGTCCGTCGTGAGTGAGTACCTGGGCGTCCTGCGCCATCCAGATTTCCGTTTCCTGTTCCTCGGCCAGGCCGCGAGCGTGGTCGGTGACAACGTGACCGTGGTCGCGCTGGCGCTGTTCATCACACAGCGGACGGGGTCGCCCACCGACCTCGGTCTGGTGCTGGGCGCGCAGGCGCTGGTACTGGTGGCATTGCTCCTGTTCGGTGGCGTGTGGGCCGATCGGCTGCCCCGACACCGGATCATGCTCGTCACCGACCTCATCCGCGCCGCACTGCACGCGACCCTGGCCGTCGTGATCTTGACGGGCGCCGTCCGCATCTGGCAGGTCGCCGCGATCGAGGCGCTGTTCGGCGCCGCCCAGGCGTTCTTTCAGCCCGCGTACTGCGGGTTGATCCCGCAGACCGTCCCCGAGCCGCTGATCCAGGACGCGCGGGCGCTGACGGAGTCCACCGCCAACCTCGCCTTCATGCTCGGGCCCGCGCTCGCCACGGCACTGGTGCTCGGCGTCGGCGCCGGCGAGGCGTTCGCGCTCGACGCAGCGACGTTCGCGCTCAGCGCGCTGCTGCTCGCGCGCGTGCGTCCGCGAGCTCGCGGCGAGGACGGCGGCGAGGTGGACAGCGGTCAGTCGCCGGGCGCGAGCGGTGCCACCTCAGTGACGCATGAGCTCCGTGCGGGATGGCGCGAGGTCCGCTCGCGCGAGTGGGTGTGGGTAACGATCGTGGTGTTCGCCGGCGCAGTGATGTGCGTTTACTCGCAGTGGTACGCGCTCGCGCCAGGAATCGCGCGCGGGCATTACGGTGGCGCCGCGGTGTTCGGGCTGCTCGAGGCCGTGGCCGGTGCCGGCGCAGTCGTCGGCGCGGTGCTGGGCGTGTGGTGGCGACCGATACGCCCGTTGCGCACCGGGCTGCTGCTGGTGCTCTGCTGGCCGGTGCAGAATGCCGCGTCCGCACTGCTCGCGCCGCTGGCGCTCGTGGTCGCGTGCGCGTTCGCGACTGGGTTTGGCTTCGCGCTCTTGATGATCTGGTGGGAGACCGCGCTCGCGCGTCACATCCCGCCGCGGTCGCTTTCCCGCGTGAGCGCGTGGGACTGGATGGGCTCGCTCGCGCTGCTCCCGGTCGGCTATCTGGCCGCGGGGCCGCTGGCGACCGCGTTCGGGGCCCGCACCGTGCTCGGCGTCGGCAGCGCGATCGGGCTTGGGTTGCTTCTGCTGGCGCTGCTACCGCGGTCGACCCGGGAGCTGGGCGAGAGGCCTCAGCCCGCGTACGAGCCGAGCGAGAGCGCTCAACCCAGCAGCTCGCACGCTATGTCGGCATAGAAGCCGGCGGCGAACCCGAGATCCCGCACGTCGATCCGTTCGTCGGCGTTGTGCACGAGCGGCGCGGCTTGGAGCAGCGACATGTGGCGCTGGGGGAAGAAGCCGTACGCGACGCATTCCGGGAACGCGTCACGAAACCAGCGGGAGTCCGAGAAACCGGGAAGGATCACCGGCACCGTCTCGGCGCCCGGGTCGCTCGCGGCGACCCACCGCTCGATCGCCGCCATCAAGGGTGTCTGCAGGGCCGACTCGTTGCCGGTAACCGTCTCGGTAAACGCGATCTCGAAGTCACCGGCGTGTTCGCCGAGCACCTGCTCGATCCGCCTGCGCGCGGCGTCCTCTCCGAGGCCGGGGGGCACCCGGCAGTCGACCTTGAGCGACGCGCGCGAGGGGATCACGTTGATCTTGCCCGACGCGTGGGCCATCGTCGGCGTCAGCGTCACCCCGAGCATCGGCTCGAGCAGGGGCACCAGCGCCGGGTCCGCCCGCGCGATCCCCGCGAGCGCCTCCTCGGGGTCGTCCGAGTCCAGGCCGAGGCCCCGCAGCAGCGCTTGCGGGCCGGCGGTCAGCTCGAACGAGGGTCGCTGGCGGCCGAGCTTGACCAGCACGGGACCGAGCTTGAGCAGCGCGTTATCCCCGGTCCTGGGCAGCGATGCATGGCCGGCCGCGCCGGTCGCGGTGATCGTGAAGCGAAACACCCCCTTCTCGGCGCAGCAGACGCCGTAATGGCGCCGCCCGTCCCACTCGAATGCCTCGCCGCCGCCCTCGTTGAGCAGCATGTCGCAGCGCACCTTGTCGGGATGGTGCTTGGTCAGCCACTGCGCCCCGAGTTCGCCGCCCGTCTCCTCGTCGGCGACGAACACGAGCTTCAGCTCTCCACCCGCGGGCCGCCAGCCCGCGCGCGCCAGCGCCGCTCCCGCGACCGCCTCGGCCGCCACCTGGGATTTCATGTCGAGCGCGCCGCGGCCCCACAGGAACCCATCCTGCACATCGCCGGACCAGGGTCCGTGGCTCCACTCTGCCGGGTCGGCGAGGACCGTGTCGACGTG